>CANCMG010000076.1 GCA_947378965.1 Alcaligenaceae bacterium
ACGTTACGGAGACTAGGGCTTTCTCGGCGAATTCCATCAGGGTCAGCAGGCTTCGCGTCTGCACAAACAGACCGGATATAAGACTGCAACCACCTTTACTGTCGATATCAAATATTTCTTGCCAAACCGGGAGGCGTTCATATAAGACATCATGGATTTAGGAATTCGCGGCCGTACGGCCATCGTTTGTGCGTCGAGTAAGGGCTTGGGCTTGGCCTGCGCACAACAATTGGCACGAGAAGGGGTCGATCTGGTGATGCTGGCGCGCGGGCAAGAGGCGCTTGAGGCAGCGGCGCAAAGCATTCGCACCGAAACAGGAGTCAAGGTCACGACCATTGCAACGGACATCACCACGCCTGCAGGTCGTGCCAAGGTGTTAGCGATTTGCCCAGATCCTGACATCCTGATCACCAACGCGGGTGGCCCCAAGCCCGGTAATTTTCGCGAATGGAGCCGCGAAGACTGGCTCGCCGCGGTGGATGCCAACATGATCACGCCAATCGAATTAATTCGTGCGACCGTGGACAAAATGATTGAGCGAAAGTTTGGCCGTATCGTCAACATCACCTCGATGTCAGTGAAGCACCCGATCGAGCACCTTGGCTTATCGAATGGCGCACGTGCAGGCTTAACTGGTTTTATCGCAGGGCTGTCGCGTCAAACGGTTAAACATAATGTGACGATCAACAATTTGTTGCCAGGCCCGTTTGCCACCGATCGCCTGTTGCAAACCACTGAAAAATTAGCGCGCGATAGTGGCAAAAATATCGATGAGTTCATGGCCTTACGCCAGGCCGCCGTGCCGGCTGGTCGGTTTGGCACACCTGATGAATTTGGTCAAGCTTGTGCGTTTTTGTGTAGCGCGGGCGCTGGCTTTATGACAGGGCAAAACCTGTTGCTAGACGGCGGTATTTATCCTGGAACGCTTTGAGGTGCGGGTGAGACTCAGGCGTGGCGACTGATGGCGCGTGAGCATTTAGAGTTGGTCATGCGCGTAATTTTTCAGCTAAGGAGTGCAAGCTAATTGCTTGCGCGCCTTGGCGTAGCGGTATGACTTCGCTTCCTGGATAGACTACGTAGCGTTGCTCAATCTCTAGGTCGTCACAAGCGGTGCTAAAACCTTTTTCTGTGCTTGGTGTCATCGAGCGTTTCACTTCGATGGCGATTTCAGGCTTGCCCCCCTTTTCAAAAATCAAATCGATTTCTGCACCGCCTTGTGAGCGATAAAAATAAGGCGTGCGGCGTTCGCCCGCTGACACGACGAGGCTTTCGATACAGTGACCCTCATAACTGAGCCCGCATACGGGATGCCCTAATAAATCATCAAGCGTTTCGAGTGACAGTAGTGCATGCAAAATCCCGCTGTCGCGCACATAGACTTTGGGTGACTTGACCAAGCGTTTGCCAACGTTGCCGCTAAACGGGGCGAGTCGACGTAACAACTGCAGATCAACTAATAGGTCGATATAACGATCAACAGTGGGGTTGGCCACACCTAGGGCGCTCGCGATGCGAGATTGATTAAGCATGCCGCCTTGTTGGTGAGCGATCATGGTCCAAAGCCGAGCGATTGTTTGAGCGGGCATTCGCGGTGCAAACATCGGCACATCGCGTTCAAGATAGCTGCGAATGAAATCGCGTCGCCAAGTCATGCTGACTGCGTCATCGGGTGCTAGTAGGCTTTCTGGAAATCCGCCTCGTAGCCAAAGTGTGGGCTCGTTGATCTGCGCTGTGTACGCTTCGCCGATATCAAGTGGTGCAATGTCTAGATACGCTACGCGTCCGGCGAGCGTTTCACTTGATTGCTGCATGAGGTCGAGTGCGGCAGAGCCAAGTAGTAAAAACTGCCCATTTCGTTGACCTGCGCGACGGCGTTCATCAATAATGCCGCGCAAGATTTCGAACACCCCTGGCAGGCGATGGATCTCATCCAGAATGATGAGCTTATTGCCCTGCGCACGCAGATAGGCATCCGCCTCTTGCATTTTGTTGCGGTCAGTGGGGCGTTCAAGATCTAGGTAAATTGAGCCAGTAGGCCAATCTTGGGCGATCTGGCGGGCAAGCGTGGTTTTGCCGACTTGGCGGGGGCCAAGTAGCACTACGGCAGGCGTATGTGCGAGCCGCTGGCGAACAATTGTTTCTGTTTGACGAGGTATCATCCTGCCAATTTTAACACCTGACGTTAAATCTGGCAGGTTAAATGGCGTTTTTAGCTAAAAGCGATGCTATCCATCGCCAGCATGCTGTACATCACTTCGCGGCTTAAATAGTGCGGGGTGGCGTTGGCACCTGCTGCGCCTACGGCAAAAAACAGGGGTAAAAAGTGGTCGTCGCTAGGTCTGACTGCTTAAATTACAAGCTTAGGCAAAAGAGGCTACCATTTTGCATCACTCACAATTTCAGGTGTTTTATGTCCAGCTCAGACGACAAAAAAAATAGTCACTCGATCAATCCTGCCGCCAGCGAAGACGGAATATCAAAGGGTTTAGCCAACTATGGCGATCGCGGATTTTCATTGTTTTTGCGTAAGGCTTTTATCAAGGGGGCTGGGTATACCGATACGGCGCTTGAGCGTCCAGTGATTGGCATCACTAACACGGGCAGCGCCTATAACCCTTGCCACGGTAATGCCCCACAGTTGATCGAAGCGGTCAAGCGCGGCGTGATGCTGGCCGGCGGCTTGCCGATGGATTTTCCGACGATCTCGATTCACGAGAGTTTTTCGCAGCCTAACAGTATGTTTCTGCGCAACCTGATGTCGATGGATACCGAAGAGCTGCTGCGCGCGCAGCCGATGGATGCTGTGGTGTTGATTGGCGGTTGCGACAAAACGGTGCCGGCGCAATTGATGGGCGCGGCCTCGGCAGGGTTGCCTGCGGTGCAATTGATTACTGGCTCGATGTTGACGGGCTCGCATCGCAGCGAGCGCGTGGGTGCCTGTACCGATTGCCGTCGCTATTGGGGCAAGTTTCGCGCCGAAGAAATTGATGCTGAAGAGATCGCCGACGTCAATAAACAATTAGTGGCTAGCGTGGGGACTTGTTCGGTGATGGGCACGGCCAGCACCATGGCTTGTATTGCTGAGGCCTTGGGCATGACGGTGCCCGGCGGCGCCTCGCCACCGGCAGTTACTGCAGATCGTATGCGCATCGCCGAGCAAAGCGGCACGCTGGCCGTTGAGATTGCGCGCAAGCGTCTAACGATTGATAAAGTGCTTACCGAAAAAGCCTTTGAAAACGCGATGCGTGTGTTGCTGGCGATTGGTGGGTCAACCAACGCCATCATTCACCTAACCGCTATCGCGGGTCGCATGGGCCTTGAAATGGATCTCAAAGCACTTGACCGCATGGGCCGCGAAACCCCGGTGCTGCTTGATTTAAAACCTTCTGGCCAGCATTACATGGAAGACTTCCACCACGCCGGTGGCATGGCAACCTTGTTGCGCGAACTTAAACCTTTGTTGCATTTGGATGCGTTGACCGTGACAGGCCGCACGCTCGGTGAAGAGATCGAAGCTGCGGGCCCTGGCTTTAAGCAAGATGTGGTTAAGACCGCTAAAAATCCGATTTTCCCTCAGGGTGGCATTGCAGTGTTGCAAGGCAATCTGGCCCCAGGCGGCGCGATCATCAAGCAATCGGCGGCCAACCCCAAACTGATGGAACACGAAGGCCGTGCTGTCGTGTTTGAAAACCTCGAAGACATGGCTAATCGCATCGACTTACCTGACTTAGATGTAACGGTCGATGATATTTTGGTACTCAAACATATCGGCCCCAAAGGTGCCGCAATGCCTGAAGCGGGCTACATGCCTATCCCTAAAAAATTGGCTGTCGCAGGTTGCAAAGACATTGTGCGGATTTCAGACGGTCGCATGAGTGGCACAGCCTTTGGCACGATCGTGTTGCACGTGACGCCTGAGTCGGCGATTGGTGGGCCACTGGCCTATGTGCAAAACGGTGATCGCATTCGTTTAAGCGTTGAAAACCGCGAGTTGTCACTCTTGGTTAGCGACGCCGAGCTTGCACGACGCCAAGCTGAAAAGCCCGCAGTCGTGCCAACAGCGCAGCGCGGCTATCGCAAACTATTTTTGCAAAGCGTCACACAAGCCGATAAAGGCGCCGATTTTGACTTCTTGATGCCCCCGATGACAGGGGTGGTGCCAAAGGTTAAGTAGCCACCTCAATCACCGCACCGACCGCATACTCGCCTTGCCCTTCGGGCATGGCGAGTACTGGGTTCAGGTCGATGGATTGCAAGCGCGGGTCCGCAGTAACAGCAGTTGCTTGTCGAGCGGGCTCAATCGGTCGATAATTCCACCCTTCAGTCATCTTTTCTAGCAGGAGGTCATCATGCGTTTAGCACGTGAAGAATTAGCAGCGATCCATGATGCTGTTCAGTCGGCTGATGCTGACGCACAGGTGTACCTGTTTGGTTCACGAGTCGATGACAACGCTAAAGGTGGCGATATCGATTTGTTGGTACTCTCTAAAAAAATCAATGTGATGGCGAAGCTTCAAATTTTGGCATCGCTGCATCGACAACTGGGTGAGCGCAGAATCGATGTCGCGGTATTTGCTGATGCGAATCGTCCTTTCGCAAGGATGGCGCTTGAGCACGGGGTGCTGTTGTGAGTCGCAATAAGCTCGATATGCTCAAAGAAGAAACTGACGGCTTAGCGCTAGCTGCAACCCACCTTCAATATTCTATTGCGCGTTGCGCCGACTTAATTGGGCAAGAGCACTTGCCGCCTGAACAACTCGAAAGGCTTGAGTCATTGACGAGTCGTTTTGCCAGAGTGGCTGACTTATTGACTCAAAGGGTCTTTCGTCTGTTTGATGAAATCGAGCTCACGGGCTCAAGCACGGTACTTGATCGCATCTACCGTGCCGAAAAACGCGGTTGGTTAGACGCAAGTCAAATGATCAACATCCGCGAATTGCGCAACCTGATTGCGCATGAATACGCCGCAGAAAAAATGATTGAAATTTACGCAGCAGTCTATGGGCTTGCGCAAACCTTGTTGATCATTGTTCCCAACGTCACCGCTGCAGCGCAGCGGCTCGTTGCGCGCGCCTAAATCTCGTTCGTCACCTCAATCACCGCATCGACCGCGTACGCGCCTTGCCCTTCGGGCATGGCGAGTACTGGGTTCAGATCGATGGATTGCAAGCGTGGGCCTGCAGCAACGGCAAACGCCGAGAGCTGAGACAACATCTTTGCGAGTGCCTTGACGTCGGCCGGTTTGCGGCCACGCGCCCCTAGCAACAGCGGTGCGCCTTTGATTGAGCGAATCATGTCTTCGGCAACGTCTACACCGAAGGGGCAGCGATGCAACACTACGTCTTGCAAGATCTCAACAAAAATCCCACCCAAGCCAAACATGGCGATTGGGCCAAAGACGGGGTCGCGGTGAATACCCAAAATACATTCAACGCCGCCTTTCAATTGCTTAGCGATCAAGACGCCTTCAAGCTTGGCTTTGGGGGCGGCGCTGCGACCCCGTTGCATCAGCAAATCAAAGCCCGCACGTACGTCAGCATCGTTTTCAACATCTAACAACACCCCGCCGATTTCAGACTTGTGCAAAATATCTGGGGATACGATTTTCATTACGACGGGGTAGCCGATTTTTTTTGCCGCAGTCACCGCGGCGTCAACGGCGGTGCAAACTTCTTCGGGTGCAGAAGTAATCCCTGCTTGAGCCAGTAATAGCTTTGCCTGCGCTTCGCTAGGATTGGTAGCGGGCAAGGCAAACGATGCAATGACTGGTGCAACCTGTGCAGCAGGCTTTGCAAACGCGCGACCAAACTGCCCCATCGCTTCAATCGCCACGACCGCACGAGACGGATCTTCAAACACTGCAAAACCATCGCGTTCATACTCGCGAATTTGCTCGCGTGAGCCCATTAGCGACAAGGCAAAAATGCAATTAGGATGTTTGCTGCGCGCGATATTTAATTGTTCGCGCAGCCGTGGTGCAATGCTGGGTACGCAACCAGTGTACGTAAAGAAACCCAAGATCGAGCTGTACTTACCTTCTGCAATCAGCGCATCGGTGAAGGTGCTGATCAGGGTCATTTCATTTAAGTACTGTGCGGTCACATCCACGGGGTTGCGCGGTGCGGCAAAGGGCAACAGCTTGAGCAAGCGCGCTTGTGATTCAGCTGGCATCTCTGGCATCGGCAAGCCAATCGCCTCGGCCGCATCCGAAATAATCACGCCGGCACCGCCGCTGACGGTGATCACGCCCAAGGTGTTGTTTTCAGGATAAATACCTCGCGAAGCTAAGCGCGCGATATCCAACATCTGTTCGGTGGTTTGCACGCGTACCACACCAAGCTCTCTAAGTACCGCATCGGTCACGCGATCATCACCTGCGATCGACGCGGTGTGTGATTGCGCAGCCGCGCTGCCGACCGCACTGCGACCAACCTTCATCATCACCACAGGCTTGCGTGCGCGGCGTGCGGCTTCAAGGCCTGCGACAAACCCTGCAGCTTCTTTGATGCCTTCTGAATACAACATGATGACGGTGGTGTCGGGGTCATCGACCGCAACTTGCAACATATCGCCCACGGTTAAGTCGGCCTCGTTGCCAGTCATGATGAGCGCTGACAAACCAATATCGTTTGCGGTTGCGACGGCCATTAAATGTGCGCCATAGGCGCCCGACTGACTAATAATCGCCACGCCACCTGGTTTTGGAAACTCAAGCTCACAGCCGGTGGCAAAGGTTGCGTAAAACTTATGGACGGGGTTAATCAGACCTAACGAATTGGGGCCGATCAAGCGCATACCATGTTCATGAGCCACCCGTACCAACTCGAGTTGAGCCGCGGCACCTTCGGGGCCCGTTTCGGCAAAGCCTGAGCTAAACAAGATTGCCGCCGCGCAACCGCGTTCAGCTAACTGCCGTACAGACTCGAGTGCGGCGGAGGCTGGCACGATGATGATCCCGACATCCGGGGTTTCAGGCAAGGCGGCAATCGAGGCGTAGCTTGGCAGGCCTTGCACCGTTGCACGATTTGGGTTCACCGGAAAAATCTTGCCCTTGTAGCCTTGGCTGAGCATGTACGAGATTGGCCGCCCGCCAATACGCAAGGGGTCGTCCGAAGCGCCTATTACTGCCACCGATTGCGGTTTGAGCAGCTTGATCAAGCGCGCGCGGTCGTTGGGGCGGGTGGGCTGGGGGGCGGTCATTGTTTGGGTCTCCGTCGGCAGGCGAGCGTTGTTATTTATGTTGAGTGCTTCGAAATAGTGCTCGATCATACTGCCGAGTAAAAACCTGTGTGCAATCTCTATCAATCTAGTTGGGTTTTCAGTACGATACCTACTTTAGTTTTCTAGTCAGTGAGGCCTGCCTGAAGTCTGCCTCAACCTCGGGCTCAAGGTAGCTCGTCATGAAGCGTGCCTCAACCCCGACCCTAAGCTAGCTCGTCGTCAAGCCTGCCAACTCATCATCATTAAGCATGCCAACTAACAATTCAGAATTAAACCAGCCAACACAACAAAGAGACCAGCGATGAACAAACCTACTCCCGAATTTGATAGCTTGTTGCCACCCCTCACCTTAAACCGCCGTGGTTTTTTGGCCACGTCATTGGCCGGCGGTTTCACCATGGCCGCGGGGCCAGTGATGGCGCAAACGGTCGTCACCACTGACAGCAACGGCTTAATTGCCGGCGAAGTCAAAATCCCCGTCGCCGATGGCACTATTCCGGCTTATCGCGCAGCGCCCGAAGGCAAAACTAATCTCGGCACGATTCTGGTCATTCAAGAAATCTTTGGCGTCCATGAATATCTAAAGGATGTGTGCCGTCGCTTTGCAAAGTTAGGATATTTGGCGATTGCCCCCGAGATGTTTGCACGCCAAGGCGATCCGTCGAAGTACACCGAAAACGTCAAGATCAATGCCGAAATCGTGAGCAAGGTACCCGATGCACAGGTGATGAGCGATCTGGATGCGACCGCTAAGTGGGCGGTTGCCAATGGTGGTGATGCCAAGCGTTTGGCGATCACAGGCTTTTGCTGGGGCGGCCGGATTGTATGGCTGTATTCGGCACATAATCCTAATTTGAAAGCGGGCGTGGCCTGGTACGGCCGCATGGTGGGCGACCCTGACGCCATGAAGCCCAAGCATCCTGTTAACCTGACCGGGCAAATGAATGCCCCTGTGCTGGGCCTGTACGGCGGCGAAGATGCCGGCATCCCCGTCAGCACCATCGACACCATGAAAGCCGCACTCGCAAATGGGTCGGCTGCAGCGAAAGCGTCATCGTTTGTGATTTATCCCACGGCACCGCACGCATTTCATGCTGACTATCGCCCAAGCTATCGCGCCGCTGAGGCTAAAGACGGTTGGGAGAAAGCCCAGGCTTGGTTTAAAAAGTATCTGTAATTAAATCGGCGAGCTGCTCGCCTGCTCTTTCAAGAGCGCGGCAAAGATTTCTGCCAAAGGCGAGCGGCTGGCGGTTTGTGGGTAAATCAAGGCGTAGCGGGTGATCACTTCGGTCTTAAGCGGACGGATCACCACCTCGCTTTGTGCGAAGTAGGCGGCCGTCAAACGCCCTACCAAAGTGATGCCCGCGCCCGCCGCAACCAGCGCACAGGCGATTGACGAGCTTGGTGTTTCCATCAACACATTCGCAGTCGCCCCTTCAGATTGAAAGGCATCATCAATCTGATACCGAAGATAACTGTGTTGCGACAGCAAAATCATCCGCTCGTTATTCAGGTCTTTGCAGGAAATCACTTTTTTTCTTGCCAGAGGATGTTGCGGCGGCAAGACAACCACCACTTGTGCAGCGGGTAAGGGTTCAAAATCAATCGCCTGACGAGCCAGTGGTAGCTCGACCACACCAATATCAAATTGGTGTGTCGCGACCAAATCTGCGATTTGACGCGAAGGTAAGCTTTGCAAAAACACTGTGACATTTGGGCGAGTGGCTAACAGTCGCGCAACAGCGTGCGGCACCATACCTTGCGCAAGGGCTGGCAAACAGGCCACGCGCAAGGCGCCGGTGCGCCTTAACCGAATATCTTGTGCCACCTGAGCGATGCGTTCAACGCCGCTGTAAAGAGGTTCAACTTCTCTGAAAAGGGCTTCGGCCTCGGGGGTGGGGATCAGTTTGCGCCCATGCCTGACAAACAGCGCGAACCCTAGCCGTAGTTCTAGCAGCCCGATGGTGCGACTCACACCAGGCTGGGTCACGTTCAGTAGCTTGGCCGCCCCAACCACACTACCCGCGAGCATGACTGAGCGAAAGGCTTCAATATGTCTAAGATTTATTTGAGCTCTCATCCATAACATTTGAGCATAAGCAAAGCAAAAAATGTACATATTGTTTTGTTGAAACTAGGACTAAGCTAGGTTTGCACAGGTTCGACAGACCTTTTTGTGCCAAACGAAGGTGTTCCGGACAGGAGAACTCTAATGAGTCAGCTTTTCGCGTTTTTCTCAATGCTGTTACTGGCCTTAGCAGCCAGCGGTCAGGCTACGGCCCAACAAAAGCTTGTGGTCGCAGGCTATGGTGGATCTTTCGAAGACATCATGCGCAAGGATATTTTTCCGCCGTTCGAAAAAAAGCATAACGTCAAGATCGATTTTGTTGCAGGCAACTCAACCAACACCGTTGCGCGCTTGCAGGCGCAAAAAGGCAATCAAGAGATTGATGTGGCAATTGTGGATGATGGCCCGATGTATCAGGCCATTGCTCTAGGTTTTTGCGCACCGATTCAAGGGATGCCAGTCGATGATATCTATGCGACGGCGCGGTACAAAGATGACAAAGCCGTTGCCCTGGGGATTGTTGCTACAGGCATTATGTACAACAAAAAGATTTTTGCAGAAAAAGGCTGGGCTGCCCCTACGTCTTGGAATGATCTAGCTGACCCGAAGTTTAAAAAACTGGTTGTGATTCCGCCGCTCAACAATACCTATGGTTTGCATGCCGTGGTGCAGTTTGCGCGTGCAGGCGGGGGTGGTGAAAAAAATATCGATCCAGGCTTTAAAGCATTTAAAGACAAGGTCGGCCCGAACGTGCTGGTGTATGAACCGTCGCCAGGCAAAATGACTGAGCTGTTTCAAAGCGGTCAGGCGGTGATCGGGGTGTGGGGCACGGGCCGCGTGAAGTCCTTTGCAGATACTGGCTTCCCTGTCGGTTTTGCCTACCCTAAAGAAGGCGCTTATGCCTTGTTGTCTTCGGTTTGCCCAATCGCTAAACCCAAAGCCAATCCTTTGGCGCAAGACTTTATCCAGTATTTATTAACGCCTGAGGTTCAAGGGTTGATGGGTACGTCTTATGGTTATGGCCCTGTGAACAAAAAAGCGGTTGTTCAAGATGATGCAAATGTACCGTTGCCGCTTGGCAAACGCGCTGCTGATTTGATCGTGGTGGATTGGGATGTGATCAATGACAATCGCACCGCTTGGGATAAGCGCTGGACTCGCGAAATCGAACGTTGATGGCAACGAGCTTTAACGTGTGCCAGCTAAGAGTCGTGCCATGAGCTATCTTGTTTTAAATAACTTGACCAAGCAGTATGGCGCCGCTGCTGCAGTCGATAGGCTGAGCCTGTCGATTGCGCAAGGCGAGTTTGTGTCGCTGCTTGGCCCTTCGGGCTGCGGTAAAACAACCACCCTGCAGATGATTGCAGGGTTTGTTGAGCCGACGGCTGGCAGCATTGTGTTAGCCGGAAAAGAGCTGCGCAACGTCCCCGCGAATCGGCGAGGGCTGGGGATTGTGTTTCAGAACTACGCGCTGTTTCCGCACATGACCGCTGCGCAAAACGTGGCCTTTGGCCTTGAGATGCAAGGCGTGTCGACGGCAGAGTGTGCCGAGCGCGTGGCCGATATTCTTAAACTGGTGGGCCTTACCCATTTGGCCGATCGGTATCCGGCGCGTATGTCCGGTGGCCAACAGCAACGCGTGGCGTTAGCACGCGCCTTGGTGATCAAGCCAAGTGTATTGTTGCTTGACGAGCCCTTGTCCAATCTTGATGCCAAGTTGCGCGAAGAGATGCAGCTTGAATTACGAAGTATTCAACGCACACTCGGCACCACTACGGTATTGGTGACGCACGATCAATCCGAGGCGCTTGCCTTGTCGGATCGCATTGTTGTGATGAACCAAGGTCGTGTTGAGCAAATTGCCGAGCCGTTTGCGGCCTATGAACAACCTCAGTCTGAGTTTGTGGGGGGGTTTTTAGGCAAGGCGAATATTTTCAAAACACAGGCAGAGCCCTCTGCTCTCACACCCTCTATTCGGATCGGTGAGGCAGTGCTGCCGCTTGACGGCGCACCGATGCCTTTAGGTAGCGTGCTCGTACGCCCAGAAAAAATTCTTTTTACGGAGGCACAGCCCTCTGCTTTGCCAGGCATGATGAAGACGCGGGTGTTTCAGGGCAATCACTGGTTGTGTCAAGTGAGTACCTCAGTTGGCGAGGTCTTGGTGATTCGACAAAATGATGGGATCCCTGTGCCGCAAGAAGGTACAACCGTGCACATGCGCTGGCGCGCGCAGGATATGCGTGCGGTCTTGTCCTCTCAGCCGAAAGCTTAGCCGCTTAGGTGGCGCACTGACTCATGATTGATTTCACCCACATTCAGCGCGAACCCTTAAGCCTAAGGCTAGGCTATCGGTACGCCTCAGTGTTTCAGGGAGCAGGTCAGAGATGACGGCTATTAAGCCCACGCAGGCGCCTTGGCTACTGAGCACGCCAGCCCTGGTGCTATACGCCACCTTTTTGATCGCGCCGTTAGCCAGTGTGTTGTTGATCAGTTTTTTTAATTTCGAGTTTTACGGTGGGATACAAGTTTCGTTCTCGCTTAAAAATTATCTCGAGATCTTGACTGACAGTTACTACTACGAAGTGTTTGCGCGCACGTTCGGTGTGGCCTTGGCCGTGACACTCGCTTGCGTGGTGCTCGGCACCGCCGAGGCCTATGTGTTGTCGCGCATGCGCAATCCCTGGAAGGGCCTGTTTTTAATGGTTGTACTGGGGCCGCTTTTGATTTCAGTGGTGGTGCGTACCTTGGGTTGGGCGTTGCTGTTTAGTTCGACCGGCTTAATTAGTAAAGCTCTGCAGGCCTTAGGCTTGGCTTCGGGGCCCGTCAGTTTGATGTATACAAATCTTGGTGTCGGGATTGCGCTTACGCATGTGATGGTGCCCTTCATGGTGATCTCGGTATGGGCCTCACTGCAACGCATCAACCCGTCGACTGAAGCTGCGGCGTTATCGTTGGGGGCCAGTCAGTTCACGGTGATCAGGCGCGTGATTGTGCCGCAAGTCATGCCTGGGATCTTATCGGGCTCGATCATGGTGTTTGCGATGTCGGCCAGCGCGTTTGCGACGCCTGCGATTGTGGGGGGGCGGCGCTTAAAAACAGTTGCGACTGCGGCCTACGATGAATTTTTAAATACCTTGAATTGGCCACTAGGTGCAGCGTTGGCCATGCTCTTACTCGTGGCGACGATCGTTGTGCTGATCTCGACCAATCGTTTAATCGAAAAGCGCTACGGCGCGGTTTTTAACTAAGGGGCAAACATGTTTTTACGCAACGGCCCCATAGGTTTGATTTTTCATACGCTATTTATTTTGTTTATTCTGGCGCCAATCATTATGGTCTGCGCCGTGGCGTTTACGGGCGATGGCTTTATTTCGTTGCCAGTGAATGGCTTGTCGCTGCGCTGGTTCAAAGCGATTTTAAACAACCCACGTTTTATGGATGCGTTCGTCTTTAGCCTGGGGCTGGGCTTAATCTCGGCGACCATCGCGATTTTGATCGCAATCCCCTCTGCACTAGCTACCGCGCGCTATCAGTTTCGCGGGCGCGAAGCCTTGATGGCATTTTTCTTGTCGCCCTTGATGATCCCACATATCGTGTTGGGGCTTGCGTTCTTAAAATTCTTTACCAGCATCGGCGTGTCGGGCACTTATTTTGGCTTGGTAGTCGCACACACGATTGTGGTGATGCCGTATGCACTCAGGCTTGTACTCGCGTCAGCGACGGGTCTTGATCCGTCTCTTGAGCGTGCCGCGTTGTCGCTGGGGGCGTCTAACTGGACGACTTTTCGTCGCATCGTCTTGCCGCTCATTATGCCTGGCGTGGTCAGTGGTTGGGTGATCGCCTTTATCACCAGTTTTGACGAACTGACGATGTCGATTTTTATCGCTTCGCCGTCGACCACAACCTTACCAGTGCGGATTTTCTTGCACATTGAAGATACGATTGATCCGTTGGTTACTGCGGTTTCAGCAGCACTGATTTACATCACCATGATTGCGATTTTTATTCTGGATCGCGCGATTGGACTTGAGAAACTTTTTGTTGGAAAGGGACGTGCTTAATGAGTAACACAACAGAACACGAGGCGCTGGCCTCACCGCGACCGAGGCACCATAAAGGGGTGTACGACGCCCTAGTGATTGGTGGCGGCCTGGTCGGCTCGGCGGTGGCGTTTGGTCTGCGCCAAAAGGTTGATCACGTTGCGGTGCTCGATGAGGGCGATATCGCCTTTCGCGCCTCGCGCGGCAACTTTGGTTTAGTGTGGGTGCAAAGCAAAGGCATGGGCATGCCGGCCTATGGTCACTGGACCATGTCGTCTCAAGCCTTGTGGCCTGAGCTGGCGCGTTTGCTGAATGAGATCACGGGTTTAGAGGTTGGCCTCGAGCAGCAAGGTGGCTTACACCCCGTGCTCAATGAAGAAGAATACGAACAACGCATCAAGTTTATGACGACGTTGATGGGCCAACCTGGCATGGTCAAGTACGACTGGAAAATGCTCGATCACAAAGAGCTGAAAGATTTGGTGCCGGGGATTGGCCCCGAGGTGCTGGGTGCAACGCATACATCGGTTGACGGTGTCGCCAATCCGCTGAAGATGTTACGCGCGTTGCACACGGCCTTTGATCGCCAAAAGGTCGACTATTTGCCGCTGCACCCTGTGGGCGAGATTGAACAAAAAAATGGCGTCTTTGAAATGACGACACCACACGGCGTGATTCGTGCGCATAAAGTGGTGCTGGCCTCAGGCTTAAACAATCAGACGCTGGGTAACAAGGTGGGTTTATCCATCCCGGTGCGGCCTCAGCGCGGTCAGATTGTGGTGCTTGAGCGTACCCGCCGCATGTTGCACACGCCTTTCAGCACGCTACGCCAGATGGATGAAGGCACTTGGCTGATTGGGGATTCGCAAGAAGAGGCGGGGTACGTGGATGGCATCGTTGGTTTGCCGGTGTTGGCGACTTTGGCGGATCGTGCTGTACGTACGATGCCTGCGCTGAAGCACGTGCGTGTCGTGCGCTCTTGGTCAGCCTTGCGTGTCATGTCTAAAGATGGGTTTCCTATTTACGAACAATCTGCCACGCACCCAGGTGCGTTTGTGGCCACTTGCCATAGCGGCGTGACGTTGGCCGCCGCGCACGCCTTGCGGATTGCTCCCATGGTGATTGAGGGCGCCTTGCCCGACACGATGGCACCTTTTTCAACTCGGAGGTTTCATGTACAACAGGCTGCCTGAAGCACAGCAAGCCTTAGCGCTTGCGCCAGTGGTCGTCACCATTAACGGTCAAGCCGTGCAATGTCGCGCGGGCGATAGCGTCGCAGCCGCCTTGTTGGCGGCGGGCGTGAACGAGTGTCGCGACACGGCAGTCAAAGACGTGCCACGTGGCCCCTTTTGTTTAATGGGCATTTGTTATGACTGCCTGGTGATGATCGATGGTCAGCCAAATCAACAAGGTTGCATGATCCCTGTGCGCAGTGGCATGACAATCGAACGCCAACTAGGCGCACGTGAGGTACAAGAATGATCACGACAACGCATTGCGATTTATTAGTCGTGGGCGCAGGGCCTGCGGGCTTGGCGGCTGCTACGACGGCGGCGCAACAAGGTGTTGCCACAATCTTGTTAGATGAGCAGGCCGCGCCCGGTGGGCAGATTTATCGTGCGATGACAAGCACGCCGATCCTCGACCGAAAAATCTTAGGCGACGATTATTGGCATGGTGAATCGCTGCTCGAGCCCTTTAAACAATCTGGGGCGCAGTACCTGCCCGGCGCAACGGTCTGGGCGGTGGCGCAAATGACGGTTGCCGATGCCACGCAGGGTTTCGAAGTTGGCTATTCGGTAGCGGGCGAGGCGCGCATGTTGCATGCCAAACAAATCGTGTTGGCCACGGGCGCTCAAGAGCGTCCGTTTCCGATCCCAGGCTGGACTTTGCCTGGCGTGATGACAGCAGGGGCTGCACAAGTGTTGTTGAAGTCGTCTGGGCTTGTGCCTGGCAAGGGGACGATACTGGCCGGCTGTGGCCCGCTGTTGTATCTCATCGCGTGGCAATATTTAAATGCAGGGATCAAGGTCGACGCCTTGCTCGATACAACCCCGCCTGGGCGTTTAGGTAAAGCCTTGCGCCACGCGTGGGGGTTTTTGACCTCACCGTATCTTGTCAAAGGCTTGAAGCTTTTGCGTGAAGTGAAAGCGCAGGTTCGTATTGTGAAAGGCGTGACGGCGCTTGAAGCATTGGCAGGTGATGCCCCAAAAGGTGGCGCCCAAAAAGGACATGCCCAAGAAGGAAGTGCCCAAAATAATCAAGCTTTGCAAAGCGTTCGTTTTACTGCGGGTGGTCGTACCGAGACGCTAGCTGCCACGCAACTACTCTTGCATCAAGGTGTGATCCCCAACATCAATCTTGCGCAAGCAGTCGGTGTTGAACAACAATGGAATGAACGGCTGCTGTGCTGGGAGCCCAAGGTTGATTCGTGGGGTGGCACCAATGTACCGGCAGTTAGCATCGCGGGTGATGGCGGTGGCATTGCGGGCGCCTGGGCGGCCGAGCACCGCGGCCGTCTGTCTGCGTTGCAGGTTGCACATCAGCTTGGCAAAATCACGGCGGCGCAACGGGATACCGCAAGCGCTGCGCCACGCGCCGCGTATATGCGTGCGGTACAAGGTCGCGAGTTTTTCGATACGCTGTATCAAGCACCCGAGCAATTTCGCTTGCCCACGGGCGACACCATCGTGTGCCGTTGCGAAGAAATTACCGCTGCGCAGGTACGCGAAACCGTCAGCCTAGGATGCCCTGGGCCGAATCAGATGAAATCGTTTTTACGGTGTGGCATGGGTCCGTGTCAGGGGCGGTTTTGCAGCGTCACGGTCACTGAACTGATCGCACAAGAGCGCAACGTTACACCGCAAGAGGTGGGTCACTATCGTTTGCGCTTTCCAACCAAGCCGTTAACGCTTGGTGAGTTGGCGGCGCTGCCTCAAACAGACGACTCTAAAAAAGCTGTGATTCGCTTAAAGAAACCGGTGTAACTCTCGAACTCTAAAAAAGCCGTGATCCGTTTAAAGAAAGTGGTGTCACTCTCGAACTGTAAAAAAAACCGTGAGCCTTTTAAAGAAACCGGTGTAAACCTCGAGCAAAAATTGCTATGACTGAACACGCGCACACCGCGCCCGTCATCATTATTGGTGGTGGGTTGCATGGCAGTTCAACCGCCCTGCATTTGGCGCGCGCAGGTGTTCACGCGTTGGTGCTTGAAAAAAACTATATTGCTCGTCATGCGTCTGGCGTCAATGCCGGAGGTGTGCGAACGCTTAGTCGGCATCTGGCAGAGGTGCCCTTGTCGCTGGCCTCGCGTGAAATCTGGTTAAAGCTCAAAGACTGGGTCGACGACGATTGTGGCTTCGATCAAAACGGCCAAATGCGTATCGCCGAAGACGAGGCAGATGTTGCAACCTTGCGTCAGCGCTTACAGACCATGCATGAGCATGGCTACACCCACGAAGAGTGGCTCGAAGCTGATGAGGTGCGCGCGATCGTGCCGGCGATTACGTCCAGTATTCAGGGTGGTTTGATTGTGCGTGCCGATGGGTCGGCCGACCCCTATCGCACGACCCGGGCTTTTCGCTTTAAAGCGCAAAGTTTGGGTGCACGCGTGATCGAAGGGATACAGGTGCAACAGTTGCGACGCAGTGCGGGTCAGTGGCAGGTGCAAACGGATCAAGGCCTTTTTACCGCGCCTGTTTTGGTGAATTGTGCGGGTGCCTGGGCCGATAAAATCGCGGCCCAAATGGGTGAGCCTGTGCCACTTGACCCAGTGGGGCCCATGATGTTGGTCACGACCGCGATGCCGCATTTTTTAGATCCGGTCGTGTTAGGCACCGGGCGCCCGCTTTCGTTTAAACAACGGGCCAACGGAACCGTACTGATTGGCGGAGGTCGTTTGGCCTATGTCGATCGCGAGCGTGACTGGAGTGAACTTGATTTTAGACAACTTGCCGAAGGTGCGCGTACGGTGTGCGATTTGTTTCCGCATATGAAACAAGCCATCATTAGCCGTGGTTGGGCTGGGATTGAAGCCCAGATGCCAGACGGGATTCCGGTGATTGGCCCAAGCAGTACTGAACAAGACCTGTATCATGCCTTTGGGTTCTCGGCACATGGGTTTCAGATGGGACCCATCGTTGGCAAGATTACCGCTGACTTAATTACGACGGGCCAAACGGATTTACCGATTGCCCCTTTTTCAATCGCGCGCTTTCAAACAGGTGCGCCTTCTCTTACTCAGGAGCATTTTCATGGCTAACATTACTCGCTTAGACTCAAACGAACGCCTCAGCCGCGTGGTCATTCATGGCGATACGGTTTATCTTGCGGGTATTACTGCAAGCGTCAAAGGCGATATCGTGGCGCAAACGCGCGACGTATTTAGCAAGATCGATGGTCATTTAGCCGCAGCGGGTTCAGACAAACATCACCTGTTAACCGTACAAATCTGGCTCAAAGATATCACCGCAGATTTTGCGGGTATGAATAGTGTGTGGGCTGAATGGGCACCTAAAGATGCGTTACCCACACGTGCAACAGGCGAGGTCAAACTGGCTGCGCCTGACTTGTTAGTCGAAGTGATCGTCTCTGCTGCAAAAAAATAAGCATGTCTCACGTTGCTGTCATTGGGGCTGGGCCTGCTGGCCTGATGGCGGCAGAAACCCTTGCGCAGGCTGGGCACACCGTTCAAGTCTTTGAAGCCAAGCCTTCAGCGGGACGCAAGTTTTTGATGGCGGGTCGCGGTGGGTTAAATATCACACACTCTGAGCCTGCCGAGCGCTTCCATGCACGGTATGGTGCGCGCGCGCCCGAGTTTGCTGCGATGCTGGCTGCGCTCAATGCCAATGCGCTGTGCGAATGGGTGCATGGTTTAGGGATCGAAACGTTTGTGGGTTCGTCGGGGCGTGTGTTTCCGGCTGAGATGAAGGCGGCGCCGTTACTGCGGGCCTGGATCAATCGCTTACGTAAACAAAATGTGCAGTTTTTGATGCGTCACCGGTGGCTGGGGTTTGAACCAAAACAGACTTCAGAAACGCAGAGTTCTGACGGCGTGCGGTTAGCATCGCAGCAGTCAGAGTCAGAAGGGTCAGAGGCACAGACTCTAAAAAGTCAGAACTCACTCACCCAGGCTTTAAACAAACCAACCTTGCGCTTTGAATCGCCGAAAGGCGAAGTGACGGTCACGCCTGATGCGGTCGTTCTTGCCCTAGGCGGCGGCAGTTGGGCGCGCTTAGGTTCAGACGGCGCCTGGTGGCCGTTGTTGCAACAACATGGCGTCGAGCTTGCGCCGTTGCTGCCGAGCAATGGAGGCTTCGAAACAAAATGGTCGCAATATTTTATTGATCAGTGTGCAGGCCAGCCGCTTAAAACAGCCGAGTTTTGGCTGACGACTACACCTGCCAAGGCAACCAAGGGGCGCCCTAAAAGCGCTAAAGCCACACGCACAATCGCGGCAGGTAAGCAGACCGCACATCTGCGGGGCGAATGTTTGATGACTGAGCACGGGTTAGAAGGCGGCGCTATCTATACGCTGTCAGCAGCCCTACGCGATGAAATTTTGCGTCACGGTTCGGTCACGCTATACGTTGATTTACTGCCCGATCACACCGCCGAAAAAGTCTTGACTGAAGTGTCGCATCCTCGAGGTACGCGCTCACTTTCATCACACCTACGCTCGCGCTTAGGTGTACATGGTGTGAAAGCCGCGCTGCTGCGCGAATGCTTATCAGCTGAAACATTTAAAGACGCCGCGAAATTAGCCGAGAGCATCAAAGCCCTGCCAATTGTCTTAACCGCGTGCCGCCCAATCGACGAGGCCATCAGCACCGCAGGCGGAGTGCAGTTTGAAGGCTTGACCAAGCAGCTAATGATCAAAACCTTGCCCGGCGTCTTTTGCGCCGGCGAAATGCTCGATTGGGAAGCGCCCACCGGTGGCTATCTCATCAACGGCGCGATGGCCTCGGGTAAAGCGGCTGCGGTTGGGGTGAATCAGTGGTTGTCTGACTAGACGCTACTTTTTTCCGTAGGTTGCGTCATGATCGGGTTGAATGAGTAAAACCCGTAAAAAGTCGCTCTCTCGGTAGCCCACACCACGCACCGCTTGGGTGATGCGAAAGGTATACAGAGAATCGACACCGCGAGGCGCTTGAATACTTTGTACGCGCTCCCACTTTAGTCCTGCGTCACGGTAGAGATCGTTCCAAGTTAAGTGGGTAATTTTCTTAAATGCATTACGAACCCGTTCGGCTTGATCTGCCTGTAGATTGAACCAGCTTTCTTGAAAGGTTGGATTATTTAAATCAAGCAGTACGTGCTTTACGTTTGGTGGCATAGGCTTTAGGCATTGGGAGTTGATCAGGGTTTGATGCTTTAGCTGGATTCTGATCTGCCCACGCCAAGGCGCTGTCTAGCTTTTTTGCAGTTGAAGGTTGATGTAGCCATCGTTCGTTGTCTGGGATGATTGTTACGGTTCGAATGACCCAGACACCGGGTTCGGGGTTTTCGACTAATACCTTTCGCCCAGCGAATTCTTTGCCGAGTGAGATTTGGCCACTCGTCCCAATTGATTTAACGATCTGTTGCTCTGCTGGAAGTGCATCCATGTCGCGCCTCTCTATTTTCATGCTGCATGACTGCATTATTGCATGAAATTAAATAGAAACCCAATGAAATGAGCTGCTTAGCCCTATATTTTTTGCTCAATTTGTGCAAAAGTTACGGCTTGCGCTTGCCTCACAAACCTTCCTTGAGCCGATCCCACCATGAGCCTTTTAAGCCCTGACGAACTTGCTGCTTTAATCCCCGCCGAGTCATCGATTTTCCCGGCACCCATCCCTGTACAGTGTGTCTCAAGTGATGAGTTTTTGCCTGGGGTTCAAACCCCCAAGCAAAAAGAATATGAAGCACGGGTGAAAGCGCTTGGTGCTGAGCTTGCAAAAAAGCAAGGGCTCACACGTCGTAAGTTTTTTAAATCTGCGTCGGGGATGGCCGCCGCGTTTTTGGCGATGAATGATACCTATGGGCCCGTGTTCGGCGTATCACGCGCCGAGGCTGCGACGCCAGAGATGGCTAACGAGCGTGCGCAGTCGTTGTCGGGGCAGTTCATCATGGATATGCACACGCACTTTTTGCGAGATGACACCAGCCTTGAGGGTTTTGCACGCAGTCGAGAAGCCGTTGGTAAGGCCGGCTGGAACCCTGCCTTGGTGGGCAAACCCCAAACGCTTGAAGACCTTAAGTTTGCCAATTACTTAAAAGAAATATTTTTGGATAGCGATACCAAGGTAGCCTGTATCAGCGGCGCGCCGTCTGAAAAAGTATCAGACTGGTTTTTAACCAACGATATGAAAAACCAAGCGCGTGCCACGATCAACTCAATCGC
>CANCMG010000077.1 GCA_947378965.1 Alcaligenaceae bacterium
GTTGGCGCGATCAATGTTTTAGAGCGGGGATACCGCTTGTTAGCCCGTGGAGAGTCGGTGTAGTCAGACCGCTCAGTGAAGCAGGAACCCACCGAAGTGACTCAGGCAGCGTTTGCCTGAGCACCCTAGGAATCCCCGTCCTTTCCGCGCAAGCGGCAGTCATCGACTGAGGGCGGGGAGGATGTCAAGGTAAATCACAGGGCTGAGGCACTGAAAAAGCGTTAGACACCCTCAACGATTCGAATGTCGCGTTCAGCCGCATTTGGCCCTAGCGCCTTGATCGCTTCTTGATAGCCAGGGCTGTTGTAAGCCGCTTGAGCGGCTGCGACGCTTTCGAACTCGATGACGACGGTGCGCTGCTTGACGCCTTGCTCTTTTACGACAGCGGCTTCACTACGCGCAAGAAACTTTCCGCCCGCGGCGGTCAGCGAGGGGCCGGCCAACTTTGCATAGGCGGCTAAGGCTTCGGGGTCTGACACTGAGCGATAAGCGCTGATCCAGTAGGCTTTGGGCATGACGAATTCTCCGAGAGTGATTGTGTGCCGCTATATTACCAAGAGTGTTGCGCAGTGTGACCAAGAATGTTGCCCTGCGAGGTTGCAGAGCCTTTGGGGTGTTGTGTGTGGTGTTTCGCGCAGGTGCTCGTGTGGGTCGCTGCGCAGGCCTCAGTCGATGCTGCGCCGCCGCATATGTAATTGAAGATAAACAGGTATGATTTTTCAATGGCAGCCACACTTACTGATTTACAAAACTCTTTTCGAGCACCGTTCAAGGTGCGCAGTTTTCGCTATCAGTGGCCGGCAGATTTGTCCGCATCGCTGGCTTTTGAAATGGAGATCCTGGTTCTAGGCTGGTATGTGTTGGTCGAGTCGGGTTCGGTCATGATGCTGGTGCTTTACGGGGCATTGCAATTCTTTGGCTCTGTGTTGTCACCGCTGTTTGGTGTTGCTGGCGATCGTTTTGGATATCGACGGCTATTTTTGATCACTCGTGGTATTTACACCGCGTTGGCAATAGTCGTGATGACTTTCGCGTTTTTGGGGTTGCTTACCCCGTTGTTTGTGATTGGGGTCGCGGCGCTTGTTGGCATGATTCGTCCTTCGGACCACATGATGCGCTACGCGCTGGTTGGCCAAACGGTGCCGGTTGAACAGTTGACCGCCGCCCTGGGGGTGTCTCGAATGACGGCAGATTCGGCACGTATCGCAGGTGCGCTGGCAGGGGTTGGCACGGTCGCGCAGTTCGGTATGGCTGCGGCCTATGTGGTGATCGCACTGTTATATCTGTGTAGTTTTTTATTTTCAGCGGGTGTCGCAGGCAAAGAGAGCAACTTGGCTGCGCAGGCTGCGCGTTCTGCCGTTGGCGAACTGTTGGCAGGCTTTGAGTATGTGTGGACGCGACCGGCGTTGCTTGGCGCAATGAGTCTGGCTTTTTTAGTCAATTTTTTCGCGTTTCCGTTCACCTTAGGGCTACTGCCGTACATCGCGAAAAATGTGTTTGAAGTTGGGCAAGCGGGGCTTGGCGCCCTGAGTGCGAGTTTCGCTTTTGGTGCATTGTTGGGGTCGTTGTTGCTGGGATTGAATCGTTTTTCGTTGGGTACCGGACGCGCGATGCTGGTGACCGCTGGCCTGTGGTTTGGTTGTTTATTGATTTTTAGTTTTGTCACGGATCTTGCGTTAGGAATGTTTGTGCTGGTATGCACAGGGCTTGTGCAGAGCTTGAGCATGACGCCTTTGGCTTCGGTGATGCTACGTGGAACCGAAGCCGCCTTTAGAGGGCGCGTCATGGGCATGCGTATGCTAGCGATTTGGGGTTTGCCCGCTGGGTTACTAGCCGCTGGGCCGCTCATCGATTGGCTTGGCTATGAAGGCGTCGCTTGGCTCTACACCATATCAGGGCTTGCCTTGACGTTCTGTATCGCCTGGCGCTGGCGTCTGGTGCTTTGGGATAAGGCTGCGCCGTCGAATCACCATAGCTAGACCGCGGCTAAGCGATCTCATGTTGCGCCGCGCAAGATGAGACTCTTCTGCAAGAAGCGATACTTTGTGTTAGGGTTCTCCCTGAGACAAGAGAGATGCGCCGACAGAGCCCTATGAAGATTTTTTACGGTTGGAAGATGGTGTTTGCAGCGGCCTCGCTGCAATTTTTGCAGTCAATGATGCTGCACCAGGCCTTTGGGGCTTACCTGGCCGTCTTGATTGAAGAAAAAGGCTGGAGCAAAACCTCGGTGTCAGCCGCCTCGGCGATGATGTCCATGGAAGCGGCGGTCATTGGCCCTTTGCTTGGGTGGTTTTTGGATCGCTTTGGTTCGCGTGGCGTGATTAGAATTGGTGTCATCGTGTTTGGCATCGGCTTTATGTTAATGAGCCAAGTTGAGACTCTCCCCCAATTTTATGGAGCCGTGATTGTCATTGCGATTGGGTCGTCGATGGCGGGCTATTTTCCGCTGAACGTTGGCATTATTCAGTGGTTTGAAAAAAAACGCGCCCGCGCACTGTCAAGCGTCGGTCTGGGTCTTGCGTTGGGCGGCATGTTTGTACCTATAGTTGCTTACAGCATACAGAGTAACGGTTGGCGCATAACCTCCTTTGTTTGTGGCGTGGCGGTGATCGTGTTGGGATACCCTCTTGCTTGTATATTTCGTCGGCGTCCCGAAGATTTTGGATTGACCGTTGATGGCTTGGGTGCGACGCGTGGCGTTGTGGATTTGACGACAAAACCCGAAGACAATAACGAACCAGAATTCACAGCGCGTCAGGCGTTACGTACCAAATCATTTTGGTTGTTATCGGCTGGGCATGGCGTGGCCTTGATTGTGGTGACGGCGGTGAATACCCACGCCATTAACCACATGCGTATTTCGTTGGGGTACACAATTTCTCAGGCCGCTGTTTACATCACGCTGATGACCGCGTTTCAGGTGGTCGGAGTGCTGTTTGGTGGTTGGGTTGGCGATAAAGTACGCAAAAATCGAATGTCAGCCATATGCATGCTGATGCACATGAGTGGCCTGTTCCTGCTGACCTACGCAGGTGGCCCCGCGATGTTAATTGGGTTTGCTGTGTTGCACGGCTTAGCTTGGGGGGTTCGTGGCCCTTTCATGCAGGCGATTCGCGCAGATTATTTTGGGCGAAAATCTATCGGTATGATTCTCGGCTTATCAGCACTGCTGACCGCGGTCGGTCAAATTTCTGGCCCTCTGCTTGCGGGCATTATGGGCGATGCCACGGGTAACTATTTGCTTGGTTTTACCGTGTTGGCGGTGATCTCTGGCGCAGGTTCAGCCTTGTTCTGGTTTGCCAAACCTCCTCCAATGCCAGTAAAGGGTTCCTAAACGCAGGGTTCAACGGTATGCTTAGTCTCTGCGAAAGTGAAAAATACAAAACGACGACTGGGGTAGAGACAAATGCATACAAATATATCTAAATTCGCAACGCAAACATTGCGCTACATAGGTCTGTCGGTTTTAGGAGTGGGATTAGCGAGTTCAGCAGCGCAAGTCTGCGCGCAAACCTGGCCCGTCAAACCGGTACATTTGATCGTGGGCTTTGCACCGGGCGGCGGCACAGACATCGTTGCACGAGCGCTCAGTGCGAACATGACGGCGGCGTTAGGTCAGTCATTTGTTGTTGAAAACAAAGCGGGTGCGGCAGGCACCATTGGTGCAGATAACGTGGCCAAGTCGACGCCTGATGGCTATACGTTGTTGATGGGGCATTCGAATTCGAATGCGATTTCACCCTTTGTCTTAAAAAATATCCCCTACAACCCCGCGACTGACTTTACGCCTATCACTTACTTAGGCTACGTACCCAATGTCTTGGCGGTTAATGTGGCAGTGCCGGTCAATAATGTTGCCGACTTGATTGCATTGGCCAAGACCGAGCCTGGTATCTTGACCTATGGCTCGTCGGGCATCGGTAGTACACAGCATTTAGCTGGTGCGTTATTTTCACAAATCGCGGGCATTTCGCTGAACCATATTCCCTACAAGGGTAGCGGCCAGGCCATTATTGATTTGCTCGCTGGTCAAATTACGATGAACTTTGATACGTTGCCACCGGTGCTTGAGCAGATCCGTTCTGGCAAACTCAAAGCGCTGGCGATTTCAACGCCGGCCCGTTTACCGCAGTTGCCCAACGTCCCTACCTTTAATGAAGTTGGGATCAAAGGTTTTGACGTCACAAACTGGTACTCGATCATGGGGCCAAAGGGCATGCCGCCGGCACTGGTTGCGCAAATTGACAAGGCAGTGAAAGCGGCCATGGCAGATCCGAAGACCAAAAAAACACTCGAAGAGCAAGGCTTACAAACTGAGGGTGCAGCCACACCCGAAGCCTTTGCTGTTTTTGTACAAGACGAACTAGCCAAATATAAACAGCTTGTTCAAACACTTAATATCAAAGCTGACTAAGTGTCCGAGGTTTGATCCTGCGCCCTTGCCAAGCTTACGGGCAGTGGGTCGTTATTGACTGAGTTGGGCACGGTTGCGCTCAATGAAGCTGCCTAATTTCGAATACTCTTTCGCTAAAAACGTTTCAAACTGTTTTGGGCTCATGCCGTCTGCAATGACGCCGAGTCCAGCGAAGCGTTCACGTACATCGGGTTGTGCGAGCACGGCTCTGACATCAGCCGAAAGCTGTTCTTGAATCGCATTGGGTGTAGCGCTCGGTACCATGAGACCGTACCAAGCTGTCATGTCAAAGTTTGGCAAGCCAACCTCGGTGGCGCTCGGTAGATCCCAGCCAGGTGTTCTGTCTTTTAGGCCCATGAATAACGCCTTGACCCGACCGCCGTCAGCATGGGGTTTAAATACGGCGCCCTCAAAGATGCCGTCGATTTGCTTACCAATTAAGTCATTCAAGGCGCCGATACTGCCAGACTTATAGGGCGGAAACACCATTTCAATGCCGGTTTGATTTGAGAACTCGAGGGCGGCGAAATGCATACTGGCACCAATCGTCGAGATGCCAAAATTCATCGGGCGATTTTGTGCTTTGGCATAGGCGATGTATTCGGCAACTGTGTTGGCGGGCACATCACTGCGAACCATCAGAGCCAAGGGATAAATTCCGAGTGACGTAATTGGGGCTAAATCCGACGCTTTATAGGGCAACTCTTTGATTAAAAACTGATTACTAATCCAGGCAAACGCGATGTACAAAATGGTGTAACCGTCTGGTTTGGCCTTGGCCACTAAATTTGTGCCGATGACAGTTTGACCGCCGGCGCGGTTATCAATGACTACCGGTTGGTTCCATTTTTTGCTAAGCGCTTGTGCAACGACACGCGCTTGAGCGTCTGAACTGCCCCCCACGCCGTAAGGCACAACGATCGTGACAGGTTTGTCAGGAAACGCAGCCTGACTGGCTGCCGAAAAAAGCCCAAGGGCGATGAGTGTTGTGCTGAGGGCAAGGCGTTTTGTCAGACGTTTGAGTGGGTATCCCATTTTTATATCTCCGTTAGGTTTAGTCTGCTGAAATTTTTCCGGCGCGAATAATTTCGCCATACATTGCGCTATCACGCGCGATCAGTGCTGCGAACTCTTCGGGTGAGCTGCTTTCTGGCACCAGTCCGCCTTTCATGAGTCGCTCTCGCACCTCAGGGTCTTTTACGACGACTGCAATGTCGCGGGCAAGGCGCTCAACGATCGCAGATGGTGTCCCTTTGGGTGCCATCAGGCCGGCCCACGACACCATATTGAAGCCTGGGAAACCAGCCTCTTCCATGGTTGGGGTGTTGGGCTCGGTTGGCCAACGCTGCGGCGAGCTGATCGCGATGGCTTTGAGTCGGCCTTCTTTCACGTGAGGCATGAAGACGACCATTGAGCTAAAAACGAACGCTACCTCTCCGCTCAGAATATCGGTGAGCACGAGCGCGCTGCCTTTGTAGGGAACGTGTTGCATCGGGATGCCGCTGCGTTGACTCAAGCTCGCACCCAACATGTGTGCGCTAGAGCCGGTGCCACTTGAGGCGTAGTTCAGCTTACCCGGATTGCGGCGACCATACTCCAACAGTTCGTCAAGAGTGTTTGCGGGGATACGGTTAGACACAAATAAAAAATTCGGTAGGTCTGCCAACTTACTGATGGGGATCAGGTCCTCGGGTTGGTAGGCCATCTTGTGCAGATGCGGGTTCACAGCATAGGCGGCCAGCACGCTCAAGAGTGTGTACCCGTCGGGCTCTGCTCGAGCGACGTACGCAGTGCCGACTGCGCTGTTTGCTCCGCCCTTGTTTTCGACAATGATGGTTTGCGCAAGACGTTGCGCGAGTTTTTCCATCATGATGCGGGTGATGGTGTCGGTTGCAGCGCCAGGGGGGTAGGGCACGATGACTTTAAGTGGCTTACTAGGCCAGTTTGCCGCACCTTGCGCATAGACTTGAGTCGCGCCCAGACTGAAGGCGGCAAGTAGCAGGAGCACGCACCAGAACCGGCCAGACGAGCTAAAAAATTGCTCGATTTGACCGGCGATCGTATGACTCGGTCGTCGCGCAAGCAGGCGGTTACTCAAGATCTGTCTCCGAAGTGAGGCTTGATATGCCTCTTGTTATCGTTCGCTATCCTAAACCATCAATCCGTAGTGTGCAGTGTTTTCTACAAGAAAAGAATGATTTAGTGTCAAAGGTGTTTTTTGTGTCTTCGGCATTTTTATTGCGAGAGTTTGCGTGCTATTTCAGCGTTTGGCTGGCGATCCCGACTGTTGACGGGTGATTAGCCGGGCATTTGCGTCTGCGACCAGTAGTTTGCATAGGGTTGAGGCAAATTTACAGCCTTTGCGTATTAAACTTAGACATTCGCAGTGTCGTCAGATTTCTGCGACTAAGTTGGCGTTCTTTTCTTGAGATATCTTGAAGTTTCGTCGTATGCGTAGCCGCTTCATTTTGCTGTTTTTTGACTCTAATTCACTATGCCACTAAAGACTGTTTTTTTTATCCGCTTGGTGGTCTGTTTGGTGGCGACTGGCACGTTAGCGGGCTGTATCACCTTAGGCCCTGATTACGACGCTCAACGCGCGACGCAAGTGCCTAACCAGCCCCAAGAATGGCAGCCTGCGCTTGCGCATGGTGGCGACCTTGCCTCGTTGCAAGACTGGTGGGGTCAGTTTAATGACCCAACCTTGGTGGCGTTGATTGCTGCTGCCCAAGAGCAAAGTAATACCATGGCACAGGCGGCTCTTAGAATCGCACAAACTCGTGCTTTGCTGGTCGGGACGAACGCCGCGGCGCTTCCTGTCGTCAACGGTTCGGCCGCTGCGACACGAGGTACGTTTCAATTGGGTGGGCCCGTTGCGTTGGCTACTATCAATCAAGCCCAGTTACAGTCCAGTTGGGAGCTCGATTTATTTGGTGGTTTGGCGCGCGGAAGCGAGGCTGCCCGGGCGAGGTTAGAGGCTCAGGTGGCTAACTGGCACGACGCACGCATTGCAGTTGCCGCCGATACGGCGAATCTGTATGTCAACTATCGAGCCTGCGAACAGTTTGCCGACCTCGCCCTGTCAGACGCCACGTCTCGCGCCCGCTCCGCTAACCTGACAGAACAGCTCTCTGCTGCGGGGTTTCAGTCGCCCGCCAATGCTGCGCTTGCACGCGCCAGTGCCGCCGAGGGGCAGGGGCGTTGGGTTGCGCAACAAGCCGACTGTGACTTGTCGGTCAAAGCGCTGGTTGCGTTAACGGGTTTAGTTGAAGCGGATTTGCGGCTGCGCTTAGCGCCGCAGTCTAAGATACTGCCTAGGCCGTTGATGCCGGCCGTGCGGCAAGTTCCCGCACAAGTGCTCTCGCAACGCCCTGACCTGGCTGCTGCCGAGCGCGAGCTCGCCGCCGCGAGTGCTGATATCGGGGTGCGCGAGGCCGAGCGGTTTCCGCGACTGTCCCTGTTAGGGAGCATCGGCCCCTTAGATTTCAGCACAGCTAATCTGGCAATTAGTGCAACAACGTGGTCGATTGGCCCCTCGCTGACGATGCCTATTTTTGATGCAGGCCGCCGGGTAGCGAACCTCGATACGGCCAAAATTGCCTATCAAGCCGCCGAAGTGAATTACCGCACTCAGGCTCGCCGTGCGGTACGCGAGGTTGAAGACGCCTTGATTCGTCTAAACAGTTTGTCGTTGCGCGACACCGAGGCCGAGATCTCTGCTAAAGGCTATCGCCAGTCTCTGACGGCATCTGAAGAAAAATTCAAATTTGGGTTGGCTAGCGTGCTGGATCTTGAAGAGGTCAGGCGGCTCTCGGTGAATGCCGACAATATTTTGGCCTCAGTGCGGCGTGATCGTGTCAATGCCATGATTGCTTTGTATCGCGCAGTGGGTGGTGGCTGGAACTTGACAGATTCGATGGCCGTGAATGGCCTTGCTCAGACGGCATTAAAAGCTATGACTATAGGTAATTCAAAACCATGATATTTCAACTGCGCTCTAGTCTCAACAAACTGGTGTTGAGCGGTTTGCTGAGTTTGGCAAGCTTGGTCACAGTGTCACACCTTGCGTTGGCCAGCCAAAACACGCCACGCGCCGGCTTGACCGTGACGGTGACTCGTCCTGTGCTGACGCCAATTTCAGCGGTGATCACCGCCAATGGCAGCGTCGCCGCCTGGCAAGAGGCGTTGATTGGTGCACAGGTGGGGGGGTTGCGCATGGCTGAGGTACTGGTCAACGTTGGCGATATTGTTCAGAAAGATCAGGTGCTTGCGCTCTTTGCAACCGATACCGTGCTAGCTGACTTGGCGGTACAAAAGGCGCAACAAGCCGAAGCTGCAGCCGCGTTGGCCGACGCAAAAGCCAATGCCGCACGCGCCAGTAGTCTAAAAAATTCGGGTGCCTTATCCGCACAACAAATCAATCAATATTTGACGGCCGAACAAACTGCGCAAGCCCGACTCGAGGCCACGACGGCTCACGTAAAAGTGCAAGAGTTAAGACTGAAATACGCTGAGGTGCGTGCGCCTGACGAGGGAGTCATTTCAATGCGGCAAGCCACAGTCGGTTCGGTTGTGCCGCCCGGTACCGAGTTGTTTCGGATGGTGCGCCAGCAACGCCTTGAATGGCGCGCTGAAGTCACCTCTGAAGAACTCAGTCAAATTAAAGTTGGGATGCCGGTCAGTGTGTTTCCTGCGAGTTTGCCTAAGGGCGCACCCGCCATGCTAGGTAAAGTTCGTGTGATTGGTCCCACCGTTGATCCACAGGCTCGAACTGCCGTGGTCTTTGTTGATTTACCTAAGAACCCGAACGACGAGCCACCTGTGCGAGCCGGTATGTTTGCAAGTGGCCAGTTTCAATTAGGTGCCACACAAGGGTTGACCTTGCCGCAAGAATCCGTGGTGATGCGCGACGGGTTTAGCTATGTGTTTAAGGTCGGTGAAAAACAACGGGTGGTCCAGACCAAGGTGGGCGTTGGGCGCCGCATCGGCGCTCGAATCGAGGTGCTCACTGGCGTGACAGCTGACGACAATATTGTTGAATCTGGGGCTGGCTTTTTAACCAACGATGATTTGGTTGCTGTTGCAGCGACGGCTCAGCCCAAATAGGCGCTTAGATGAATTTTTCTGCCTTCTCGATTCGCAATCCGATCCCAGCGATTTTGCTTTTTATTTTACTGTCGATTGCCGGCGTCTTGGCCTTCAAAGCGATTGGCGTCCAAGACTTTCCGGACATTGAATTACCGATGGTCACCGTCGAGGCACAGTTGCCAGGCGCGGCACCTGCGACGCTTGAAACCGAGGTCGCGCGCAAGCTCGAAAATTCAATTGCCACACTTCAAGGCATTAAAAATCTGTACACCAAAATACTTGAAGGTGTTGTGGTGATCACCGTTGAGTTCGTGCTTGAAAAAGACCCCATGGAGGCGGTGAATGATGTGCGAGATGCCGTGGCGCGTGTGCGGGCTGAGTTGCCCGCCGATGTGCGGGATCCGACGGTTGTGCGCGCGACGACAGCGGGTAAACCTTTGCTGACGTATGCCGTGACCTCTAAGCAAATCGACGAAGAGGCCTTGTCGTGGTTTGTGGATAACACCGTGGCCAAACAGTTGCTGACGGTGAACGGCGTTGGCCGGGTCAAGCGCATGGGTGGCTTAACCCGAGAGGTGAGAGTCGAGCTTGATGCCGCGCGGATGGCGGCGCTGAATGTGACGGCGGCTGAGGTGTCGCGTCGCTTGCGTCAAATTCAACAAGAGGCACCGGGTGGTCGAGGGGACGTGGGCGGCGCCGAACAGGCCGTACGCACCATCGCCACGGCGAGTTCGGCTGATGACTTAGGTACGCTCGATTTGTCGTTACAGGATGGCCGCAAGGTTCGTCTCAATCAAATCGCAACGATTGTGGACACCACCGCAGAACGTCGCTCGATGGCATTGGTGAATGGTCAAACGGTCGTTGCCTTTGAAATCATGCGCAGCAAGGGTGCGAATGAAGTAACGTTGGCGCAAGAGGTTCGCCAAGTGATCAAAAACTTACGACTCGCGCGCCCTGATATTCAAATCACTGAACAAATCGATAACGTCGAGAAAACGGAAGAAAACTTCGAAGGTTCGATGCACTTGCTTTACGAAGGTGCCATTTTGGCGGTGATTGTCGTTTGGTATTTTTTACGAGACTGGCGTGCCACGATTGTGTCTGCAGCGGCGTTGCCGTTATCAATTTTGCCGGCATTTTTAGGAATCTATTTGTTTGGCTTCACATTGAATATGGTGACGCTCACCTCACTTGCTCTGGTGGTTGGCATTCTTGTCGATGATGCGATCGTTGAAGTTGAAAATATTGCGCGCCACCTGCGCATGGGTAAAACACCTTTTCAAGCTGCGCTTGAGGCGGCCGATGAAATTGGCCTAGCCGTCGTGGCGACGACGTTTGCGTTGGTCGCTGTGTTTTTGCCCACCGCATTTATGGCGGGGATCCCAGGAAAATTCTTTAAGCAATTTGGCTGGACGGCTGTACTTGCCATCTTGGCGTCGCTGCTTGTGGCGCGCTTGCTCACGCCCATGATGTCTGCGTACATTATGAAAGCTGTGCCAGAGTCAGCGCGAGAGCAGAAAGATGGCTGGGTGATGCGCAGTTACCTCAAATCAGTGAACTGGTGCTTGGCCCATCGGCTCTTGACGCTTGTGTTGGCGACACTATTTTTTGCGGGATCCATTGCGCTAGTCCCGCTCTTGCCTAAAGGTTTCGTGCCGCCTGCTGATCGCAGTCAAACACAGGTCAATATTGAACGTGCCCCTGGTAGTACCTTGCAAGAGACCTATTTGGCGGCCGAGCGCGCCCGACTGAAGCTCGAAGCCATTCCAGAGGTGCTCAAAGTGTTTAGCTCAGTCGGTGCCGGCGTGTCTGGTGATGCGTTTGCTCGAGGGTCTGCCGCCGAGGTGCGCAAGGCCTCGTTAACGGTGACGCTGGTTCATCGTTCAGATCGTAAAAAAAATCAGCAAGAGGTTGAGGCGGATATCCGAGCATTGCTTGCGCGCGAGCCCGGGGTTCGCATCACCGTTGGGCCGCAAGACGTTGGCGTAAAAATGCAGATCGTGCTTCAAAGTGAAGATCCTTTGGCGCTGACCTCTGCAGCGCATGTGGTCGAAGGTGAGCTACGGGGCTTAAAGGGCGTCGGTAATGTGCTGTCGTCGGCCAGCTTGGTGCGCCCTGAATTGATTGTGCGACCAGACTTTGCGCGTGCGGCAGACTTAGGCGTGACCGCACAAAGCATCGCTGAAACTTTGCGCGTCGCAACCAGTGGCGACTACGACGTCAGTTTGCCAAAGCTCACCCTCTCTGAGAGACAGATTCCGATCCGCGTCAAATTACCGGACGCCGCCCGCACTGATCTTGACGCGCTGGCGCGCTTAACGGTACCGGGCCGGTACGGCCCTGTGTTATTGGGTAACGTGGCGACCTTGACGATGGACAGTGGCCCTGCGCAGATCGATCGTTTAAACCGTAGCCGCAATGTCGTGCTTGACGTTGAGTTAGGCTCGCGCCAGTTGGGTGAGGTCTACGCCGAGGCAATAGCCTTGCCGGGTTTGCGAAACTTGCCGGCTGGCGTGCGTCAGACTGAATTAGGTGATGCGAAAGAAATGCAAGCGCTGTTTGCCAGTTTTGGGCTGGCGATGGCAATTGGTTTGTTGTGCATTTATATGATTTTGGTGTTGCTGTTTCACGACTTTTTGCAGCCAATCACTATTTTGGGCGCCTTGCCGCTTTCGATTGGTGGCGCTTTTGTTGCGTTGCTTTTGACGGGTAAAAGTTTTTCAATGCCCTCGTTGATCGGGTTGATCATGTTGATGGGGATTGTGACTAAGAACTCAATTTTGCTGGTTGAGTATGCGATCGTGGCAAGACGTGGTGGAATCTCACGCACAGAAGCTTTGCTAGACGCCTGTCACAAGCGTGCACGACCAATCGTAATGACAACGATCGCGATGATCGCCGGTATGTTTCCGATTGCGATTGGTTGGGGGTCGGATCCAAGCTTTCGTTCGCCCATGTCGATCGCGGTGATGGGTGGGTTACTGACTTCAACGGTTCTCAGTCTGTTAGTGATCCCAGCAGTGTTCACTTACGTTGACGATCTAGCTCTTTGGTTACAAAGACTGAAGGGCAGGGTGCTGCGCAGCGCTTAAGTCAGCGACTGCGCAGGGCCTTAGCCTTTCGCAGCGCTTCACAATGCGACCGCGTAGGGCCTTAGCCTTTCGCAGCGCTTCACAATGCGACCGCGCAGGGCCTTAGCCTTTCGCAGCGCTTCACGCTGTGACCGGTTAGGGTCTCTGCCTTTTAGCCTTTGCGCATCGTATAAAAAACGGGCCCCTGTGCCTGAAAATTGACCCAGCCCTTGCGTAACGCCATTAAGTTATAGATCGCCCCAAGTGGGATATAGGGGACTTGATCTAACACTTGTAGTTGAATGTCTTGGCACAGAGCCTTACGTTGCTCAAGCGTTGGAGCGTAAAACCAATCGGTACGCAGTTTTTCGATGGTGGGGTTGGTGGGCCAGCCAAACCAAGCCTGTTTGCCGGTGCCGCGAATACCCAGATTGCTCGTAGGGTCGAGGTTGCTCGTGCCAGTCATCGCGGTGAAGCCAACGTGCCAGCCGCCCGAGGCTGGGGCCTCTTGGCTGTTGCGGCGTTGCAGATAGCTGCCCCAGTCCATCGAACGCAAGTCGACTTTCAACCCTAATTTTTTAAACAAATCGGCGGTGACTAAGGCCGATGCGTGATGCTTTGGCGAATCGACTGGATCAAGTAATACGATCGGTTCACCCTTGTAGCCAGACTCTTTGATGAGCGAGCGGGCCAGTGCGAAGTCACGTTTGCCGGTGAGTTTTTCTAAGCCTGCTGTGGAGGCCATTGGGGTACCTGGCACCCAAACACCCACTTTGTCATGCCAGTACTCAGGAAACTCTGAGCCATTGGCTGCGGTCATGTATTCAGTTTGATTCACCACAGCAAGAATGGCGCGACGCATCAAGACATTATCAAACGGTGGATAAAGATGATTAAAACGCATGATTGAGATTGCGGGCAGGGCTGCTTTAATGAGCGTAATGGCCGGGTCTTTATTCAACACAGGGATGAAGTCATTATCGACCGACTCGATCCCGTCGACTTCGTTATTTTGTAGCGCAGCCACTGCAGTGGCGCGATCATTGATCACGTGCCATTTGATGTCGGTGACATGCGCAATTTTTGGGCCAGCAGTGTTGGTGGCTACCCCTTCAGTGCGCGGAACATAATCATTGAATTTTTCGTACACGACTTGCGAACCAGACACCCACTTCTCAGCGATAAAGCGATAAGGGCCGCTGCCGATCATCTCTTTGACGGGGACATTGTCGGGCGTCAGGGCAAGGCGCTCGGGCATGATCGAGGCCGACGAACCCGAGAGCGAATACATTAACAACGGAAAGGGCTTGCTCAGGGTAATTTCGATAGTTTTTTCGTTGACGGCCTTGAGTTCAGTGATGAGTCCGAAAAGAGTTTGCCCCAGCGGGTTGCGTTTGCCAAAACGGATGATGCTTGCGACGATATCCTTTGAGGTAACCGCACTGCCATCATGAAATTTCAGTCCCTCGCGCAACGTGAGTTTCCAGGTCAAGTCATTATTTTCGAGCGTTTGGCTACCCACCATTTGTGGTTGAGGTTGATAGTTTTCGTCTAAGCCATATAGGGTGTCAAAGACTTGCAGCGCGTGACACGCTGTAATTGTTGCAGTGGTGAACATCGGATCCAGCAACGCAAGATCAGTCTCGGGCACCCAACGTAAAAGAGACTTGCCCGTTTGCGCGAAACCCATTAAGGGTAGCTGAGCAAGCGCAGTGACGGCACCAGAACTAAGGATGAAGGTTCTGCGATCCATGAGAGGATTCCTATGAGTGACTAAAAAGAAGGCGACTGAAGTGAGACATTGAAACGAGTGATTGAAACGAGTGATCGCGGCGAGTTATCGAAGCGAGTTATCACAGCGAGTGATCTAAGCGAGTGATCTAAGCGAGTTATCAAAGCGAGTTATCACAGCGAGTGATCTAAGCGAGTTATCAAAGCGTGTTATCAAAGCGAGTGATCGAAACGAGTGATCCAAGAAAGATTAGCGGGTGCTCACAGAGCGTTGAAACCAAAGCAATGAAAGACCAAGTGCCAAGATCGTGAAGATGAGCGATGCTGCGCCAAAGAGTGCAGTGACCTCAGTATCGCGCCTTTCAAGAGAAAACTTACTCGACAAATGGCGATAGACCTCTTTTAAATCTTGCGAATTACCTGCACGAAAAAATTCACCCTCGGTAATCTTTGCCATTGCTTGCAGTGCTTGCTCGTCAACCCGTGCATAGAACGACGAGCCCTCCCAGCCAGGGATGAAACCATTGGGGGTGCCGAAGGCAACGGTGTAGACGCGCACACCGCGTTGCGCGGCTTGCTTTGCCGCAGCGAGTGGGTCAGGGCCATTGGTGCGCCTGCCATCTGACAACAAGATGATTGCGCCATTCGTATAGGACCCAGGGGGGACAGGCGGGGCGGCGGCGGCTGGCGGTGTGGTGGGTTTGCGCTCTGCGAGCGGCTTGCTGCCCCAGCGTCCAAATTCTTCGCCATAGATCGCTGCTTGCAAATCTACCCCAGAGTTCGGTAGCAAGGTCGCTAACGCGAGCAATAGCCCACTGCCCGTGGCGGTACCACGTTGCAATTGAAAGCGATCTACTGAGGCGACTAAGGCCTCGCGTTCGTCAGTGATTTGTTGCACGACTTGCGCTGTACCCGCAAAAGAGACGACGCCGACACGAATGTTGTTGGGGAGCTCGCGTAAAAACTCTTTCACAGTCGCCTGCGCAGCTTGAATGCGATTGGGCTCAACGTCTTCGGCTAGCATGCTGCGCGAGACGTCTACCGCCAGTACAAGGGTCATGTAGTCTGCGGGCAAAGTGACCTGCGCGGTGGGCCTTGCGACACCGATGACGGCAGCACATAAGGCTAGCCATAATATTGCTGGAGGGGTATGCCGGCGCCAGCTGTTGCGTGGACCAAGAGCTTGGCGAATGATCGTGAGGTTTGGGTAAGTATAGGCAAAGCGATGCTTGCGCTTAAGCAGCCAAAGATAAATCAAGGGCAGCGCCAGCACTAAAGCAAAACACCATAAAAAATGTGGCCAAATAAAGTGCATGAAAGCATCAGTAGAGTTATGATGATTCGTCACTTTATCACCGCTTTGCGGGATTAGGTTATTTATGAAACGGGCCGCGCTCTACAGCCGTCGTTCAGTCTCAGGTCAAAAAAATCCTGAGGGGTCGACTGTGGTTGAACGGTCCGATATTGCTCGCGGCCAGGCGTTTAAGGCTTCGAGGTTTCGCCGGCGGGTTGAGCGGCTGGGGTGGTTAGCCCTTGGTGCCTTGTTTAGTCTGACCATGCTGCTGGTCTACGACTATGTTCAACCGGTACGTACCGAGTTGACGCAAGAGCAAATCGACGCTGCCGTCTTACACACCCTAGCCACCAAAGAACTACCTGCGCGTGCGGCTAGGGCGGCCGCGCTGATCGCACCTTCCATCGTTCGCATTCGTAGTGACATCCTCGAGGCGAACGGCACTCAGGTGGGTGACGATGATTTTGGCGTTGGTACCGGTGTCGTGATTAAAGACGATGGCACTATCTTGACAAACTTGCACGTTGTGGCCGCGGCGCCGCGGCTCGTTGTGACCTTTGCGGATGGTTTAGAGTCGCCCGCGGTCATCGTATCTGCCCAACGCGACAAAGACTTGGCTGTCTTGAAACCTCTAAATATTCCTGATGATTTGCAGCCTGCCACGCTCGGCTCAAGCCAAAATCTGAGCCCGGGCGACGACGTGGTGGCTGTCGGTTTTCCTTTTGGCTTAGGGGCTTCGGTGTCTGCTGGGGTGATCTCTGGTTTGAACCGCACGTTTAAACCCGCAGAAGGCCCGCCACTCACCGGCTTGATTCAGTTTGATGCGGCTGCCAATCCCGGTAATTCGGGTGGCCCCTTGGTGAACATGGCAGGCGAAGTGCTGGGGATTGTGACGGCTATTTTGAATCCAACGAGTGTCAGAACATTTATTGGAATTGGTTTTGCCATCACCATAGAGAGTGCAGGTACGGCGCTAGGCATGCCTCCGTTTTAGTCGCTAGGTGATTAGCGTTTAGGTAATGGATGCTTGAGTGATAGGTGCTTCAGTCATGAGTGCCTGGGTAATTAGTGTTTAGGTAATGGGTGCTTCAGTCACGAGTGCTTAGGTAATTAGCGTTCAATAACGAGAAGTCATTGGAATTTAATCACGAGAAACGTAGATGAATAGTGAACCTCAAGTGTGGAACCGTGGTCAATCCCCTCAGCCGGTACAAGAGACCGCTGCCTTAATGGAGCGAGTGTTGTATGAAGTTAAACGCATCGTTGTGGGTCAAGATCAATTTTTAGAGCGCATGTTGGTGGCGATTTTGGCGCAAGGTCATTTACTGATTGAGGGTGTACCGGGCTTGGCTAAAACCTTGACGGTCAATACCTTAGCCCGTGCCATACAAGGCACGTTTAAGCGGATCCAATTTACGCCCGACCTACTACCGGCAGATTTAGTGGGTACGCAAATTTATAACCAAAGGACGAGTGAATTTAGTACGGTGCTGGGGCCCGTCTTTGCCAACCTTGTGCTCGCTGACGAAATTAATCGGGCACCAGCCAAGGTGCAAAGTGCTTTGCTTGAGGTCATGCAAGAACGGCAGGTCACCATCGCAGGTCAGACTCACAAGGTGCCGTCGCCATTCTTGGTGATGGCAACACAAAATCCGATCGAGACTGAAGGCACTTATCCGTTGCCTGAAGCGCAGGTTGATCGCTTTATGATGAAAGTGTTGGTAGGCTATCCCAAAGAAGAAGAAGAGTTTGTGATTGTGCAGCGAGTGATTGGGCCCGCGATCGCTATCGGCGCTGTTGCCACGACTGAGCAAATCGCAGCGCTGCAGTCACAATCGCGCCAAGGCTACGTTGATCCGGGTTTGATCCAATACGCCGTCAAACTTGTTTCAGCGACGCGCGATCCTGCCCGCTTTGGTTTGCCTGATCTGGCGCGTTACCTGACGTTTGGCGCGAGCCCGCGTGCGACCATTGGCCTAATCGAAGGCGCCCGTGCCTTGGCGTTTTTGCGCGGGCGCGGTTATGCCTTGCCGCAAGACGTTGTAGATTTGGTGCCCGATGTCTTGCGTCATCGCTTGGTGTTGTCGTATGAGGCCTTGTCAGAGGGGTTATCAGCAGATCTGTTAATTGAAAAAATATTGCGCGCTGTCCCTGTGCCTGATAAGCCGCTTGATAGTCATGTTCGCGTTTCTTAAACGCTTCAAGCGTCGACCAGTCGGCGCACCAGGTGCGGTGCGTGCCCGTGGTTTATTTGCCGGCGCATCGCTCGGTATGCCTCCGGGTACGTCTGGCGGCGCATCTTCCGGCTTGTCTGCCGGTGTATCTGACCATGCAGCAGGTGCATCTGAGCACTCAGTGGTTGCGCCAACCTCAGAGGCGTTGCTCAGGCAACTCGAATGGACGGTGATCCGTCGGCTCGATGGGCAACTGCAAGGCGACTATCGCACGCTCTTTCGAGGCGCCGGTTTGATGCTTGCTGATTTGCGAGAGTACCAAGCGCATGATGACGTTCGCCACATTGATTGGAACGTGACGGCTAGAATGCAAACGCCCTATGTTCGAGAGCACCAAGAAGATCGCGAAATGACTGCGTGGTTTGTGGTGGATTTATCGGGTTCGATTGACTTTGGGTCTGGGGCGATTAGCAAGCGAAGCTTGGCGATGCAATGCGTTGGGGTGCTGTCACGGCTGCTGACAAAACACGGCAATCGTATCGGTGCGTTGTTGTACACCGGTGCGGGTGGGCATGCAAATGTTTTTGTACCCGCGCGCTCGGGTAGACGGCAGGTGCTTCATGTCTTAGAGCGCATGACCCGGGCTGAGTCAGTCAAGCAAACGCAAGAAACCGATTTAGGTAAGCTCTTGGCTGATGCGCAGTCGATCTTGAAGCGCCGCTCAACTGTTTTTGTCTTGTCTGATTTTTTAAGTCAACCCGGCTGGGATCGTGCCTTGAATCAATTGGCGCGTCGTCATGAGGTTGTTGCGATTCGCTTGTTTGATCCGGTTGAGGCGGTCTTGCCTAACAATGGCCTGTTAGTGATGCAAGATGCTGAGACGGGTGAGCAGATTTTTGTTGACTCACACGACAAGGCCTTTCGTCAGCGCTTTGTCGCACAGGCTCAGGCCCGCGAACAACAGTTGCGTGAATCTTTTGCAAATGCCGGTGTGGATTGTCTAGAGTTGCAAACCGATGAGCCCATTGATCAGGCGCTTGTTCGTTTTACGCGTTTACGTAAGCGGCGAAGCCAGTTAGCGGCAGGTGCCACTGCAAGCACTTCAGCAAGCACTCAAGCGAGCACTCAAGCGAGCACCGCCGCAGGGACTGCAGCAGGTATCAGGGCGGGTGCCACCGCGAATACGTTGGTGAGTCACTAGCGCTATGCTTTCTTTAAACTCACTTACGTTGCTTTGGCCCTCGCTCTTGTGGGTCTTCGCTGGTTTGCCTGTGTTAATCGGCGGCTATGTCTGGTTGTCTCGTTCGCAACACTGGTCGCGTCATGGGTATGCGTTATTGATGCTCTGTGGTATCAGCCTTGTGATGTTTTCGTTGGCACGGCCGCGCGCAGTGTTGCTGTTACCTGGGCGCTTAGATACGGTGATGCTAGCGATTGATACGTCTGGCAGCATGAGAGCCACCGACGTGCAACCGAGTCGAATTGAAGCGGCGCAGGCTGCGGTGCGCACGTTTATTGCCGAGCAACCTTCTCAGGTCAAAGTCGGTATCGTCACTGTGGCAAGCACTGCTGCCGTGGCACAAGCCCCGACGGTGAGCCGCGATGAACTCTATCAGGCGATCGAAACGCTGCCCTTGCAAACAGGCTCTGCGCTGGGTAGTGGCATTTTGATTGCTCTTGCGCAATTATTGCCAGGCTCCGGAATTGAAGTCGAAAAAATCCTCACTGAAGTCGATCGTCCGCCACCCAAAGATACAGGTAAGCCCTTGGGAGCAGAGGGCAAAGGCTCAAATCAGGTCAAGCTTGAGCCAGGGTCAAACAAAGCCCTTGCGATTGTGTTGATTTCAGACGGGCAAAGCAATATGGGGCCAGACGTTCTGAAGATGGCTCAACTCGCGGCAGACCATGGGGTGCGCGTGTATACCGTTGGCGTTGGCACACCTGAAGGTGTCGTGCTAAAGGCGCAGGGATTGTCGATGCGCGTTAAGCTTGACGAGTCGGCGCTTAAAAAAATTGCCGATATCACTTTGGCTGATTATTATCGCGCGACAAATGCGAGTGACTTAAAAAAGGTTTACGCCGCACTTGCCACCACGATACGGCTAGAGAAACACCAAAGCACCGAGGTCACTGCTTTATTTTTAGCACTCGGTGCGCTGCTGATACTGCTCGCTGGCTTTCTCTCGCTGCGAAGTGATGCCCGCGTTCTATAGCTCTTTGAGCAATCTCGTGCACACCGCGAGTCGCTTCACCCCCGTGAGGCAGGCGGAGCGCTATCGCTACCTGACCACCGCTGCGAGCTATGAAGCGACCCGACCACTGCAACCCAGGAGGACGACATGATCATGGCAGCGCAGGAGGACGACCTGACCAACGCTGCGCAGAGGACCGACTTAACTTTTGAGTAGCCAACGATCGTTTGCATACGTGACCCGCTGTTCTTCAACCAGCTTTTGCAGATGAGCAAACAACGAGCGCATTGCCACCTTATGCAATTTTTCTGCGGTGTCTTTATATGCAACCGGTACGAGCTCTTCAAGGGTCACTGGTTGCTCAAAGGTTTTAAGTGCAGCCACAACTTTATTCTCACGATCT
>CANCMG010000078.1 GCA_947378965.1 Alcaligenaceae bacterium
TGGGATATTCTGCAAGCGACTCGTGCCTTGCTGCGCGCCCGTCCTGAACTAGCGGCAGATCCGTCTGGCCTTGACGAAACAAGTCTTGCTCCCTATCTGTCAATGGCTTGGGCACCCGAGCCTGATCTGTTTATCCGCACCGGCGGTGAGCAGCGCATTTCAAATTTCTTAATTTGGCAGATGGCCTATACAGAGCTCTATTTCACAGAGTGCTATTGGCCTGATTTTGGTGAGACCGAACTGCACAAGTCATTCGAGTGGTATCGAACCCGCGAGCGCAGATTTGGCAGAACGAGTGCCCAAGTTCACGCAGTGACTGCAAGCTGACAGGCATGCTCAAACAACGAGTGCTCACTGCTGTTGTGCTTCTAGGGGTGTTGGCCCTGGTAGTGACGGCAGCGTCACCTTGGCCTTTTTTGTTGTTTTTGGCACTAGCCTGTGCCTGTGCGGGTTTTGAGTGGCTTAGACTGACACTTGGCATGCGAAGCGTTTGGGCACCAATCGGAGGCGTGCTTTTATTTGCGGCATGCGCTTGGCAAGCCAAGCAATGGATTGGTGGTGATTTCAAACCCGTACTCATGCTGTCAGCAACTGTTTGCCTGGCGGTTTTTCTCTGGTTGGCGCTACTGCTGCCAGCCTTACGTCACGCACAGGTGTCTAGGCCTGCTCACCGACTGGTCAACAGCTTTGCTGCTGTTGTGACCTTGTTAGCAACATGGGGAGCCCTGGCCTACTGGTATTTGCAGCGCGGTGCCATCTTTGTCGTGTCGTTGCTGATTGTCATCTGGGTAGCCGATATCGCTGCGTATTTTGCAGGGCGAGCCTTTGGGCGTCATAAGTTAGCCCCTAGCATTAGCCCTGGCAAAACCCTTGAAGGAGCGTTTGCTGGGGTGGTGGGAGTGGTCGCGTGGCTGTTGACTTCAGCTCACTGGCCCAAAACCTTTGCAGCGAGTCTGCAGTCTCAAACCTCTTGGGCAGTACTGGTGATCATGGGGGTACTTTTGGCCGTATTTTCGATCGCTGGCGATTTGTACGAGTCATTGCTCAAACGCCGTGCTGGGGTCAAGGACTCGAGTCAACTGTTGCCAGGTCATGGTGGTGTCTACGATCGTATTGATGCTGTGGTGGCAGTGGTGCCCCTTGGGTTCTTGCTCATTGAGTGGCGAGCATGGTAACCCCAACAAGCGTCACGATCCTGGGTTCGACGGGTTCAATTGGTCAAAATACCCTTGATGTGATCGCTCGCCATCCAAGTCGCTTTGTGGTGCATACACTCACTGCCCACAGCCGTATGGATCTGTTGGCAAAACAAGCGTTCGACTCGAAGGCTGCTGTCGTCGCGGTGCCCACAGAGGCTGAGGCTGAACGTTTTAAAACGGCCTGGGGAAGCACCCTGAGGCGGCCGGTCATTCGAGTTGGCACCCAAGCATTAGTTGAGGTGGCTCGTGACCCTGCTAGTCAGGCGGTCATGGCCGCGATTGTTGGTGCGGCCGGTCTGCCGGCGGCGCTTGCCGCGGCACAGGCCGGTAAGCGTGTGTTGCTTGCCAATAAAGAAGCCTTGGTTGCGGCAGGTTCGCTCTTTATGGCAGCCGTGCGTACCTCGGGCGCTGAACTCTTGCCGATTGACAGTGAACATAACGCCATTTTTCAATGCTTACCGCATCACGATCGTGCCAGTGCACCAACTGGGCCGGCCGCTGGTGTGCGTCGCCTGATCCTGACCGCTTCGGGCGGGCCGTTTCGCAACCAGCGCTGGGCTGATTTATCGCAGGTCTCGCCAGAGCAAGCCTGTGCGCATCCCAACTGGAGCATGGGTAGAAAAATTTCGGTGGACTCGGCCACGATGCTCAACAAGGGGCTCGAGGTCATTGAGGCGCATCACTTATTTGCCATGCCGCCCGAGCGAATCAACGTGGTGATTCATCCGCAAAGCGTAGTGCATTCGATGGTTGAGTATGAAGATGGTTCGGTCTTGGCGCAGCTTGGCCAACCTGATATGCGCACACCCATTGCCTATGGCTTGGGGTTTCCTGAGCGAATCCAGTCGGGGGTCGGCATGCTTGACCTTGCGTTAGCCGGTCGCCTTGATTTCGCCGAACCTGATCTTAAGCAGTTGCCTTGTTTGGCGTTATCGTTTCAGGCGCTCAAGGCTGGGCAGGGTGCTTGTATTGCCTTGAATGCTGCCAACGAGGTCGCCGTTGCAGCATTTCTTGACCGACGCCTTGCTTATACCGCGATTGCAGATGTGATCCATGCAACTTTAGACTGGCAATCGGGTCAATCCCACACTAGCCTGTCTTCCTTAGACGATATCATTGCACTAGACGAACAAACCCGCAGTGCCGCGCGTCGCGCGACAACGGGCTAACTTCGATCACGTTATTTTTGTAAAGACAAATATGCTTTTTACTGTGTTGGCGTTTTTGGTTGCCCTAGGCATTCTCGTTACCTTTCACGAGCTTGGGCATTACTGGGTGGCGCGCTGGTGTGGCGTCAAAATCTTGCGTTTTTCGCTAGGCTTTGGGCGAGTCTTGCTCAAACGTGTCGATCGCCACGGGACCGAATGGGTCTTGTCGGCCTTGCCCCTTGGTGGCTATGTCAAGATGCTCGACGAAGAGCGGCACGACGGCGATCACTTGTCTTCAACAGTGACTCAACATCCGCAAAGCTTTCAGGCGCAGCCGGTTGGTAAGCGCTTTGCGATTGTGGCGGCCGGGCCGCTTTTCAACCTAATCCTAGCAGTGGTCTTTTACGCCAGCATCAATTTGCTCGGTACACAAGAACCTGCGGCGATTTTATCTAAACCTCCAGCAGCCACCGCCGCCGCAATGGCTGGCTTGCAAGGGGGCGACCAGATCACTGCGGTCAACCAACAGGCCGTCATGTCGTGGCCGCAGGTTCGTTGGGCCTTGCTGCAACTGGCTGCGGATGGCGGACCGGTAGAAATCGCCGTTGATCGCGCTGGTAGTCGACTGACGCGAGTGCTTGAGATCTCTGTCGCTGCTGACCCCGCGGCAGAAGATCCACTGCGCCAGCTTGGGTTGGCGGTGGGGGGGTCAACCCCGCAAATCCGCTCGGTGGTTGAGGCGAGTGTGGCTCAGGCCGCCGGACTTGCGGTCAATGACCTCATCGTTGCGATTGGCGGCGAGCGACAGCCCGATGTGGCTCAAGTCATACGTGTGATTCAAGCACATGCTAATCAGCCGCTTGCGCTCGAAGTTCAGCGCGACGGACAGATCCGGCAAATCTCTATTACCCCTGCCGCAGTCACGCTTGAAAATGGCAAAACTGTGGGGCGGGCGGGTTTTCAACTGGGCGGTAACTTGCCGATGGTTGACGTGAGCTACGGCCTATTCGATAGCGTTTGGCTAGGCATGGCAAAAACCGTCGATACTGCCTGGTTTTCGTTAAAAATGATGGGAAAAATGCTGACTGGCGAAGTTTCAATCAAAAACATCAGCGGACCGGTCACAATTGCTGACTATGCGGGACAAACTGCACGAATTGGCTGGGCTGCGTATATTTCGTTTTTGGCGCTGGTCAGCGTAAGCCTTGGGGTGCTGAATTTACTGCCGATACCTATGCTTGATGGGGGGCATCTGCTGTACTATCTAGTTGAAATCATACGTGGAAGTCCGCCCTCGGCTCGCTCGGTCGACTGGGGGCAACGGGCGGGCATGGCAGTTCTGGCAGGCTTGATGGTAGTTGCCCTGTTCAATGACCTCGTTCGCATTTTTAATTAGGTCTTTTCTGTCTTAAAATCGTGTGTGTATTTAATCAATGACCGTTAGCTTGTTTCAAGGATTGTTCAGAATGCCCGTCAGCTTGGATTGTTTTAGCGCCCGTTGCCGGCAACTGTTGTCGACGATTGTTGTGCGGGTACTAGTATTGCTTTGTGTCGCATGTCCACTCACGGCAAACGCTTTCGCTCCTTTTGTGGTGAGCGACATTCGTATCGAAGGCATTCAACGCACCGAACCGGGCACTATTTTTGCGCAATTGCCGGTCAAGGTCGGCCAACAGTTCACCGACGAACTTGCGACCGAAGCCGTGCGACGTTTGTATGCAACAGGGTTGTTCTCAGACATTCGTATCGAAACGTCAAACCGTTTGGTTGTGGTGGTCGTGCAAGAGCGCGCCACGATTGCTTCACTGTCTTTCACGGGCATGCGCGAGTTTGAGCCCAAAAATATTATTGACACCTTACGCCAAATTGGCTTTGGTGAGGGTCGTGTCTTTGATCAATCGATGCTCGAGCAGGCAGAGTTCGAGTTGCGCCAGCAGTACCTGACAAAAGGTAAGTACGCAGCCGAGATTACCTCAACGGTCACGCCACTACCCCGTAACCGTGTTGGCATAAATTTCGATGTCTTTGAGGGCTCTGTTGCCCGCATTCGCGAAATTAAGGTCGTAGGAAACGAGGCCTTTACTGAAAGCAATTTACTCGGCCTGTTAAAAATGACGACCCCAGGCTGGCTGTCTTGGTACACCGATAGCGACAAGTATTCTCGCGAGAAACTTGAACGCGATTTAGAAACCTTAAGATCTTTTTATCTTGATCGTGGGTATCTTGAGTATAAAGCCGAGCCACCTCAAGTCACAATTTCGGGTGACCGCAAAGATATTTTCATTACCCTGACGATCAGTGAAGGTAAGCCCTACAAAGTGACCAGTGTGAACTTGGCGGGCAACCTACTTGGTCTCGAACAAGAGGTCAATGCCTTAGTTCAAGTCAAAGCCGGCGAGATTTTTTCGGGTGAAAAAACAAACGCTACAGCGAAAAGCATCACCGACTATTTGGGCGGTTTGGGTTACGCTTTCGCGAACGTGAATCCGAATCCAGTACTTAATCGCGAAGCGCAAACCGCGGATCTTACGTTTTACATTGATCCAAGTCGCCGTGTGTATGTACGAAAGATACAAATTACAGGCAATCAGCGTACCCGCGATGAGGTCGTACGTCGCGAGATGCGTCAGCCAGAGGCTGCCTGGTACGACTCGGGCAAGCTCAAGCTCTCACGCGACAGGCTTGATCGTCTAGGCTACTTCAAAGAGGTCAAGCTTTCGACCGATCCTGTGCCAAACTCGCCCGATCAAGTCGATGTCAATGTGACCGTCGCAGAAAAACCTACCGGCATGATTAGTTTGGGTGCAGGTTACGGTCAGGTAGACGGTGTCATTTTGACCGCCGGTATCACTGAAGATAACGTGTTTGGTAGCGGTACGAACCTGACACTGAACTTGAATACGAGTTTATATAACCGTGCGGCGGTATTGGCTCACACCGACCCTTACTTTACCAATGACGGTATTAGTCGAACCACTTCGCTGTACTACCGCACCATGACGCCTTACTCGAACAATCCGGGTATGTACCAGGTGACGACTATCGGTGGTGGCCTAAGCTTTGGTGTACCAATTTCTGAGTTTGACCGTATCTATGGCGGTGCGAACGTTGAGCGCAACACCATTGGCTTGTACGATAACTCTCCGTTAGCGTACCGCGAGTACGTTTATAACTACGTCGAAAGCACCACAGCCGTGATTTTGAACACGGGCTGGGCGAAAGACACTCGGGATAGTGCGTTGACACCGACTCGGGGCAGCTTCACTCGCCTGAAGGCCGACGTGGGGACTGTGAATCTAAAGTATTACATGTTAGGTGCTCAGCAGCAGTTGTTCCTCCCCATTGGTCGTGACTACACGCTGGCTTTTAATGCGTTGTTTGACTACGGTAAGAGCTACAGCGACCTGCAGTATCCAATTTTCAAAAATATCTATGCCGGGGGTATTGGTACAGTTCGAGGCTTCTCGCAAAACTCTTTAGGCCCTCGTGATTTGCTGACTGGCACGTATTTAGGTGGTTCAAAGCGCGTAGTCGGTAACGTGCAGTTCTATTTCCCAATGCCCGGAACGCAAAATGACCGTACGTTGCGGTGGTTTACCTTTGTCGACGGCGGTCAAGTCTACGGTACAGATGGTTACGGTAATGACACCGCGATCAATTTAAGCCAGATTCGATATTCGGCTGGTATTGGTTTGTCATGGGTTTCGCCGCTTGGTCCTTTGCAGCTTTCGCTTGCCAAGCCTTTGAATGCTAAAGAGAACGATAACTTACAGATTTTCCAGTTTCAAATCGGTACAGGCTTCTAACTTTAATGATTGGCACAATCGCGTGCTGAAATTTGTTTTTTGTGAGACTTAATAATGTCTGCTTTAATGACTACCTCGAATCGTTCAGTGTTTAATCGGCTTGCTTGTCGCGTGCTTGGCGCTGTTGCTGTAACCGGCGCCGTACTAACGCTCGCGCTTGCAACACCCGTCCACGCTCAAGGCCAGGGCACAAAAATTGGCTTTGTGAATACAGAGCGTATTTTGCGTGATTCGGCGCCTGCAAAGGCCGCGCAATCCAAAATTGAAAATGAATTCAAAAAGCGCGCTGAAGATCTTGAGAAGCAAGTCAATAACTTACGCAGCATGGCGCAAAAGCTTGAAAAAGATGCGCCAGTCTTATCCGAGTCAGAGCGCAACAAACGACAACGCGAGCTAGCAAATATCGATGCTGATTTGCAACGTAAGCGTCGCGAGATTCAAGAGGACTCAAGCCGTCGTCGTAACGAAGAGTTTGCGACCATCATCGAAAAAGCAAACGCCGCAATCAAAAAAATTGCTGAAACAGAAAGTTATGACATCGTGATTCAAGATGCCGTGACGGTAAACCCACGGGTTGATATCACTGACAAGGTGATTCAGGCTCTCGGCAAATAATCTGATACAACGATGCCTGTTTTATTAGCCCCCGAGCGCGCACCTTTACTCTCTCAGTTACTGAAGGCAATACCGGGGGGCTTGGTGCAAAAAGTTGTCCCAGGGACTGGGCAATTTACTGATCCAATTGTGGCGGGGCTAGGGGCGTTGCCGTCCGCCGGCCAACATGAAGCCTCATTTATCGTTCACCCAAAATATCTAGAGCAGCTTGCTGTCACCAAAGCGGCAGCAGTGATTGTGCTGCCTGAGATAGATGAGTTGCTCTCGCAAGCTCCTGTACAACCTGACTACGCACGCGTGGTTTGCAAACATCCGTATTTGTTGTACGCCAGAATCGCTCAGTGGTTTGATTGGGCAAGACAGCCAGCCCGAGAAATTAGTGTGCACCCGTCGGCGGTGGTTGACCCAACTGCTGTGTTGGCACCGAGCGTAACAGTCGGGCCACTTGCCGTGATTGGTGCACGCTGTGTCATCGATGCCATGGTTCAGATTGGTGCGGGTACTGTGTTAGGTGCCGATGTCAAAATTGGGGCCTCTTGTGTGATTCAACCGCGCGTAGCGATCTATGATGGTGTACAGATCGGCTCGCGCGTGATTGTGCATAGTGGCGCAGTCCTTGGCGCAGATGGCTTTGGCTTTGCTCCTGACCCAAGCCTGGCAAAAGGTGCTTGGGGTAAGATCCCGCAACTCGGTGGTTTGGTGATCGGCAATGATGTCGAGATCGGCGCCAACACAACAATTGATCGTGGTGCGCTTGAAAATACTGTGATTGAAGACGGCGTCAAGCTCGATAATCAAATCATGATTGCTCATAATTGTCGTATCGGGACGCACACCGCGATTGCGGCTTGTACCGCCGTGGCGGGTTCGACCACAATTGGCGCGCGTTGCACCATTGCAGGTGCTGCAGGGATTGCTGGTCATCTGACAATCTGTGACGATGTCTTTGTCTCTGGCGGCACCGGGATCACGACAGATGTGACCGAACCTGGTCGTTATACCGGGGTGTTTCCGTTTGCACCACATGCAGAGTGGCAGCGTAATGCGGCCGTCATCTCGCAACTGTCGGTGATGCGCAAGCGCTTACGCAAACTCGAGCGCGAATAGCGTTGCCGTCACCTCAGCAAATTATTGTTTATGCATAGCCCCGAGCGGGCTTCACAGGAACTTCCATGCAGCTTGATATTAAAAGTATCCTTGAACGTTTACCCCACCGTTACCCAATGCTTCTGATTGATCGGGTGTTAGAAATGGTGCCAGGCAAATCGATCAAGGCACTTAAAAATGTCTCGATCAACGAGCCGTTTTTCGTTGGGCATTTTCCGCATCATCCTGTGATGCCCGGCGTACTGATCCTTGAGGCGATGGCGCAAGCTGCTGCGATTTTTTCGTTTGCTGAAGAAACAGGTCTTAAGCCTAAAGATCAAGAAAGTGTTTACTACTTTGTCGGGATTGATGGTGCCCGGTTTCGTAAGCCCGTGTTGCCTGGCGATCAGTTACACATCGAAGTGGTTGCCGAGCGTCTGGGCAGTAAGATTTGCAAGTATCAGGGGCGTGCGTTTGTTGACGGGCAAGAGGTCGCAGAAGCAAAGCTGATGTGTGCGATTCGTCCAGTGGAATAACCATGTCAGCGCTCATCCATACGACTGCCCTAGTCGACCCATTGGCTCAGCTGCATCCCACTGTTAGTGTTGGGCCTTATTCAATCATTGGACCTGACGTCAAAATTGACGCTCACACAAAGATTGGCTCTCACTGCGTAATTGACGGTTACACCACCATTGGACAAAACAATCATTTCTACCGTTTTTGTTCTGTGGGAGGCATGCCGCAAGACAAAAAGTACGCTGGCGAGCCGACCCGATTAGAGATCGGTGATCGCAATATGGTGCGCGAATATGTGACGATCAACACCGGCACGGTGCAGGATGTAGGCGTGACACGTTTAGGCTCTGACAACTGGGTGATGGCCTATGTGCATGTTGCTCATGATTGTCAGATTGGCAGCAATGTGATCCTCGCGAATGGCGTGCAAATGGGTGGGCACGTACATATTGGCGATTGGGCGATTGTTGGCGGTTTGGCGGCTGTGCATCAATTTGGGCGAATCGGTGCTCATAGCATGACCGGCGGGCAAAGTGCCTTGCACATGGATGTGCCGCCCTATGTGATGGGATCCGGTAATCCGTGCGTTCCAGTTGGCGTCAACGTCGAAGGTTTAAAACGTCGTGGCTTTACGCCCGAGGCAATCAGTGCCCTGCGCGACGCCTACAAATTGATCTATCGACGTGGCTTGTCTTTGGACGAAGCCCGCTTGCAAATGCGTCAACGTCAGACTGCAGAACCTGAGGTAGCGCCAGCGTTGCAGGTCATGCTCGACTTCTTGGATGGCAGCACTCGAGGCATTATCCGTCCATGACCTGGCGGCTTGGCTTGGTTGCAGGTGAACCTTCGGGTGATTTAATCGCTGCAAGAGTATTGGCCGGAGTCCAGCGAGCAGATGCTGAGGTGAGGGCCGAGGGCATCGGCGGGCCTCAACTCGCCCAACAGGGGTTGACGCTCTGGCATCCGATGCAAGCCCTGACGGTGTTTGGATATCTTGATGCCTTGAAGCAAGTGCCAACCTTGGTGCGCACCTACCTCAATGTCAAACGTCGCTGGCTTGAACAGCCTCCAAGTGTATTTTTAGGGATAGACGCTCCTGATTTTAATCTGCGGCTTGAGCACTCGCTCAAGCAGGCAGGCATCCCGACCGTGCATTTGGTCAGCCCTTCAATTTGGGCCTGGCGCTACGAGCGAATCAACCATATTCGCGAGTCGGTTTCGCATATGTTGGTGATGTTTCCGTTCGAAGAAGCGCTCTATCAAAAAGAGAAAATACCAGTGACGTTTGTCGGGCATCCACTAGCCGATGCCATCGCGCAAGAGCCGGATCGCGCTGCAGCACGCAAACGTTTAGGGCTTGATACAGAGGCAAGGGTGCTCGCACTGCTGCCAGGCAGTCGTGCCTCTGAGATCAAATGGATTGCCCCCATATTTTTACAAACCGTTCAACGTTTACAAAAACGTGATCCGCAATTGCACGTGCTGGTCCCAATGGTCAATGCTGCGCGTCTGGCAGAATTCAAAGCTATTTTGCAACGCCATCCCGTTGAAAATCTGCATATCCTGTCTACGAAACCCTCGCGGGCCTTTGCAGGTTTTGTGCCCCCTAACACGCCCGCTGATCAGCAAGGCGTCTCAATCGGGCAAGCCGATCAGCAAAGCGTCTCAATCGGGCAAGCCGACACACCACTTGCCCGTCCTGTGGCCTGGGATGCGCTTGAGGCGTGTGATGTCGCGCTGGTGGCAAGCGGGACGGCGACGCTTGAGACCGCGCTGTTCAAGCGACCGATGGTGATCTCATACGCGGTCTCGCCCTGGGTACGTCGAATCATGGCCTGGAAGTCTGGTCAGCAACGACCCTACGTGCCTTGGGTGGGGTTGCCTAATGTGTTGCTCAACGATAGTGTGGTGCCAGAGCTGATTCAAGAAGACGCCACGCCTGAAAAATTGGCACAGGCGGTCTACGAAAAGTTTATGGATGAGCGCAAAGCACGTGAAATCGAGGTTCGTTTTCAAGAGCTGCATCAGTCTTTGAGATGTGATACGGCGAGTCGGGCCACCCAGGTGATTTTAGAACTTGCTCATCAGTCGCGTTCTGCTGTGTCAGGCGTGAGTCGCACGGACAGGCCAAGCCATGAGTCGCACGGACAGGCCAAGCCATGAGTCGCACGGATCAGGCCAAGCCATGAGTCGCGCGGCGCAACCGAGTCTGTTCGTCAGTGTCGACCCGACGGCGCTGTATTGTGCTGGGGTCGATGAGGCCGGTCGCGGCCCACTAGCAGGCGATGTATACGCCGCAGCGGTCATACTTGACCCGGCCCAGCCAGTCGAAGGCTTGGCGGATTCAAAAGTGTTAACCGAAAAGCGCCGTGAAGCTTTGGCGCCGCTGATTCAACAACGCGCGCTGGCGTGGTGCGTTGCCTGGGCAACGGTGCAAGAAATTGACCAACTCAATATTTTGCAAGCCACCTTGCTGGCCATGCAACGCGCCGTGCAAGGGTTGAAGATTGCCCCTGAGTTAGCCTGGGTGGATGGCAATCAGTCACCGCGTCTGGCTTGTCGCGTGCAGACTGTTGTCAAAGGTGACGCGCTTGTGCCTGCGATTTCAGCGGCCTCGATCTTGGCTAAAACGGCGCGAGATGCTGAATTGCTACGCCTGCATAGTCAGCACCCCGAGTACGGTTTCAATCTGCACAAGGGCTATGGCACTGCGTTGCACATGGCGCGATTAAAAGAGTTTGGTCCCTGTCCTGCGCACCGTCGCAGTTTTGCACCCGTACGACGTCTACTGGAAGTCTCTTGAAACATATTGAATCGCGCTCGAATCCCTTATTCAAGCAGCTGTATAAATGGCAGTCTAGTGCTGGGCGACGCGGCGAGCCCGTGATTCTTGACGGCATCCATCTTTGTGAGTCTTGGCTAAGTGTCGGACGACCACCGCAATATGCCATTTTTGATATAGACAGAGTGCAAGAGCCTCAATTACAAGCCTTAATCGAGCGGCTCGCGCCAGAGCTCTGCTTGACCATGTCAGGAACCCTTCTGGGTGGCTTGTCGAGTTTCAATACCAATCAAGGTGTCTTGTTTATTGTGCAACCCAAGGTTGATACGTTGCCAATGCGAATTAAAGAGTCGGTGGTTGTCTTAGACCGCATACAAGACCCAGGTAATGTGGGTACGTTGCTTCGTACCTGCGCAGCTGCGGGTATCAAGCGTGTGTTTGCGACAACTGGCACAGCGACCTTGTGGTCACCTCGCGTGTTACGTAGTGGTCAAGGGGCGCACTTTGCGCTTCGTCTGCACGAGCAAGCGGACCTCGATGCCTTGATCGCAACGCTCGAGGTCCCATTAGTCGTCACGTCATTAACCGAGGCGCACGACTTGTTTGCGACAGCGTTGCCAGAGCACTGCGCTTGGGTCTTTGGTAATGAAGGGCAGGGCGTCGAGGCGGCTCTGCTCAAGCGTGCTAACTTGCGTGTCAAGATTGCACATGAGCTTGCCGGCGCTGAGTCACTCAATGTGACGGCAGCGGCCGCGATTTGCTTATTTGAACAGCGACGACAGCATCGCAGCCCCAACTGAGACTTCAGCCTCCGAAGTTAGCCACTTAACGTCAATAGGTAGAGTGCTTGTCGAGCCCTACCTCTTGCATGACGGTGGTTGAAATCTCTTCGATTGATTTTGTGGTCGTTGAAAGCATCGGAATCGAATCGCGTCGCATCAGGCGTTCGGCCTCTGCCACTTCGTGCCGGCATTGCGCCAGTGAGGAATACACACTATCGGGTCGTCGCTCGTTGCGCACTTCGGTTAAACGCTCGGGTTGAATCGTGAGCCCAAACAATTTATGTTTATGTGGCACCAAGGTGCTCGGCAGCGCGTTACGCTCAAAGTCTTCGGGGATCAGCGGGAAGTTTGCGGCTTTGATGCCGTACTGCATCGCAAGATACAGACTAGTCGGTGTTTTTCCGCAGCGTGATACGCCAATCAAAATCACATCGGCTTGTGCAAGCCCCTTAATAAACTGTCCATCGTCGTGCGCCAGGCTAAAGTTAATCGCTTCGATACGATTGCGGTAAGCGATTGAACTGACCGAAAGATGCGACTTACCAATCGAGTGGCTCGATTTGATTCCTAAGTTATGTTCAAGTGGCTCAACGAAAGCACCGAACAAATCCAAAAACAAGGCATTAGCCGTCTTCACGCGCGCCAAGATTTCTGGATTGACAAGCGTCGTGAACACAATAGGCTGATTGCCTTGATCGATTGCGCAACGATTGATACGACCGACAACGCCGTCGGCTTTCTCGACAGTGTCAACAAATGGCATGCGAACTTGCTTGAAACTGACAGATTCAAATTGCGATAAAACAGAATGGCTAAATGTTTCGGCAGTAATCCCTGTGCCATCCGAGATGATAAAGACGGTGCGATCGAGCGGCGAGCTATTCATGGAATATTTGTCCGAAAAAGTATTCGTGGGTAGTATAATGCGGTGCAACAAATTAGTTTGATTTCACAGCGTATTCAAGTTTGAATGCACCGACGTTTGTGGGCAATTAAGGCCAGTTTGGTCAGCCTGTTAGGCAAGCTGACCCAACTCGCTTTCTTATATTGTCCAAGGTGACTTCTATGTCGTATGTTGTTTCATTTGAGCAGCTCCGGATGACGGACGTTGACTCAGTCGGAGGTAAAAACGCATCACTAGGTGAAATGATCAGCCAGCTCGCTGACGCGGGCGTGCGTGTACCGGGTGGCTTTGCCACGACGGCGCAAGCGTTTCGTGACTTCTTAGCTGACACAGGTCTTGATCAGCGCATCGCTGAACGTCTCACTACGCTCAATTCTGAAGATGTACGCGAATTGGCTTTGGCCGGTGCGCAAATTCGTCAGTGGATTACTGAAGCGCCGCTGCCTCAGCGCTTGAATGACGACATTCGGGCTGCCTTTGCGCTGCTTGATGCAGATGGTAAGGGTTCGTTTGCGGTGCGCTCTTCAGCCACCGCTGAAGATCTGCCTGACGCATCTTTTGCGGGTCAACAAGAAACATTCTTGAACGTTGTTGGTTTTGACGATGTGATCGACAAAATTCGCCACGTCTTTGCCTCGCTCTATAACGATCGTGCGATTTCTTACCGTGTGCATAAAGGCTATGCACATGCCGACGTTGCACTATCGGCTGGTATTCAACGTATGGTGCGCTCTGACAAGGGCAGTGCAGGTGTGATGTTCACGCTTGATACCGAGTCGGGCTTTGAAGACGTTGTGTTCATCACATCCTCTTATGGCCTAGGCGAAACTGTCGTGCAAGGCGCCGTCAACCCTGATGAGTTTTACGTATTCAAGCCCACGCTTGCCTCTGGCTTTTATCCCATCGTGAATCGGCGCATTGGTTCAAAACTTCTTAAGATGGAGTTCGACCCACAGCGCACCGAGGGCAAAGCTGTGCGTACTGTTGATGTGCCGGTGTCTGAGCGCAATCGCTTCTCGCTGACCGATGATGAGGTCATCGAACTTGCACGCTACGCGGTCATCATCGAAAAACACTACCAGCGTCCCATGGATATTGAGTGGGGTCGTGACGGCATCGATGGCAAGATTTATATCTTGCAAGCGCGCCCAGAAACCGTGAAATCGCAGCAAGGGCATAACGATGTGCAGCAGCGCTATCGCTTAAAGGCGACTGGTAAGGTGTTGAGTACAGGGCGTGCGATTGGTCAAAAAATCGGTTCAGGCCGTGTGCGCATTGTCGGTGACATTTCAGAAATGGATCAGGTGCAACCAGGCGATGTCTTGGTCACAGACATGACCGATCCAAACTGGGAGCCCGTCATGAAACGCGCCGCAGCGATTGTGACCAACCGCGGTGGGCGTACCTGCCATGCAGCGATCATTGCGCGTGAACTCGGTATCCCGGCCGTTGTCGGTTGCGGCGACGCCACAGATTGTTTGACCGAGGGCTCAATGGTCACAGTCTCTTGCGCCGAAGGCGATGAAGGGCGAATTTACGATGGCTTGATCGAAACCGAAGTCGAAGAAGTGCGACGCGGTGTCATGCCTGAGATCGGTCTGAAGATCATGATGAACGTGGGTAACCCACAACTGGCGTTTGATTTTTCACAGATCCCCAACCATGGTGTTGGATTAGCGCGCCTCGAGTTTATTATTAATAACAATATCGGTATTCACCCAAAAGCGGTACTCGATTATCCAAATATTGATACTGAACTTAAAGTGGCTGTCGAGTCGGCTGCGCGTGGTCATGCCAGCCCGCGCACCTTCTTTGTCGAAAAACTCGCTGACGGTATTGCAACGATTGCCGCCGCTTTCTATCCTAAAACGGTGATTGTGCGTTTGTCTGATTTCAAATCAAACGAATATCGCAAACTCGTAGGTGGAGCGCGTTACGAACCCGAAGAAGAAAATCCGATGTTGGGTTTTCGCGGGGCGTCGCGTTATGTTTCTGAGGATTTTGCCGAGTGTTTCAAAATGGAATGCGAAGCTCTCAAGCGCGTGCGTGAACAAATGGGCCTGACCAACGTTGAGATCATGGTGCCTTTTGTTCGCACGGTTAAACAAGCCGAGCGTGTTGTCAACCTGTTAGCGGACCATGGCTTGGCGCGTGGCGAAAATGGGTTACGCATCATCATGATGTGTGAGGTTCCGTCTAACGCTATTTTGGCCGAGCAGTTTCTTGAGCACTTTGATGGTTTCTCGATCGGTTCAAATGACATGACGCAATTGACGCTTGGTTTAGACCGTGACTCAGGCATGGCGTTGTTAGCCGCTGACTTTGATGAGCGTGATGATGCCGTTAAGTTCATGCTGCAACGCGCGATTGGCGCCTGCCTCAAAGCCGGCAAGTACGTCGGCATTTGCGGCCAGGGCCCGAGCGATCATCCTGATCTTGCGCAGTGGCTTAAAGATGAAGGCATTTTGTCAATGTCGCTAAACCCTGACACCGTTGTGGATACCTGGCAGCGTTTGGCAGCAAAATAGTTTTGTATTTTGCTGCGATGGCCCTAACGGTTTAGGGTTGCGGTACTGAGGTAGACGTTGAGCAAAAAGCGAAGCATTTCAAAAATGTCTTCGCTTTTTGCTTTTTCGGTTGTAACGAGAGGCATCGCTGCCAAGAATGGCAGAGGCCTGAGCGGCGAGGGGTGCCTTGGGTACCACGCGGCGAGGTTTTACAGCCCAGGGGCTTAGTCACGATTGCGGGTATCGTGCTTCATCAGACGTTCTTTTTCACGTGCCCAGTCTTTTTCTTGCGAGGCATCGCGTTTGTCGTGCAGTTTTTTACCTTTACCAAGGCCAAAATCGAGTTTGATTCGGCCGTTTTTGTAATGCAAATTGATCGGCACCAAGGCAAACCCACGTTGTTCGACCTTACCAATCAGTTTGCTAATTTCTTCGGCCTTTAGCAGCAGCTTACGGGTGCGCGTGGCATCAGGCAAAATATGGGTTGAAGCCGACAATAAAGGGCTAATATGCATACCGATCAGCCATATTTCGGCCTCAAGCACGACCACATAGCTTTCTTTGAGTTGTGCCCGACCCTCGCGAATCGCTTTGACCTCCCAGCCTTGGAGCACGAGGCCAGCCTCGAAGCGTTCTTCAATCAGGTAGTCGTGAAAAGCTTTGCGGTTTTCGATAATGCTCATTGGGCCTAAGACTTCTGGTGTGATACCGGTAAAATACCTCTATTCTAGCAACCATTCACGATCCACAATGCATTGCGTCGAGCGTTCTGTCCTAGTCCCTTTCAGTGCCAGCCAAATGTTTGAGTTGGTCGCCCAGGTCGAAAAGTATCCTGAATTTATGCCATGGTGCGGAGGTGCTAGCGTCAGTCAGCGCAACGAGCACGGTATGCAGGCTTCGATCACCATTGCGTTGGCGGGGATTCGTCAAACCTTCACCACCCGCAATCGGCACGATTATCCCAATAAGATTGAACTCGAGTTAGTCGATGGGCCTTTTTCTGAACTCACTGGCGAATGGATTTTTTTACCACTCGCTCAAGACGCTTGTAAGGTCCTATTCACCTTAAAGTACGCCTTTTCAAGCCGTACGCTCGAGGCTTTGGTTGGCCCAATCTTTAACCGGATTGCCTCAAGCTTTATCGACTCGTTCACACAACGCGCCCAAGCTGTGTATGGCCAGGACTAAAAAGGGGCTTCGTGATGACCGTTGACCCTCGCCCAACAGAGCCCTTTGATCAGCCCAAGCCCGCTGAGTCTGCCGATCACTTGCTGCCAGCCCACCCTGAGGCGAGCGAGCCTGCGTATGTATCAATTTCTGTCGTTTGGGCAAGCCCAGACCAGATCGAGTCAGTGTCACTCGTGTTACCCGTTGGGACACAAGTTCAACAAGCCCTTGAGCGAAGTGGTTTGTTACAAAAGTATCAACCGACCGGCCTTGCAATTTTTGGCCAACGCTGCGACCCAACCCGACTGTTGAGCGACGGCGACCGTATTGAGCTCTGCCGACCACTCGTTGTTGAACCGAAGGCAGCGCGCCGGCGACGGGCGCTGCATCGAGAAAAAGTACGAAATATCAAAAAGAAAATGCCCGTGGATGATTTGACTGTCTAGATGACCGATTGCTCGTTGCCCGCGGGCCACTTTAGATTGTTGATGCTCAGGAATTTGGCTCTGTGCAATTATCAGGGGTAAGACAATATGCCAGTTGATTTTAGATTTGGCTCTGTGCAATTGTCAGGGGCAAGACAATATGCCAATTGATTTTAGATTTAGTATGCTGTTTTGATAGTACCTAGTCGATGATGGCGACCGCGCAACACGCGCCGCTTGACGTTCAAGCAGTACCTCAGGAGACCGCGATGGATATGGAACTTAGTGAAGATCAAGTCGCCTTTGCGCAGGCAGCAAAAGAGTTTGCACAAGGCGAGCTCGCCCCCCACGCCGCGCGCTGGGATCAAGAGTCCATTTTCCCGCTCGAGACGATTAAGCTTGCGGGTCGGATGGGGTTTGGTGCGATGTATGCCTCGCCAGAGATTGGCGGTTTGGGCCTACCTCGGCTAGACGCGACCTTGGTATTCGAAGAAATGGCCGCGATCGACCCATCAACGACTGCCTTTTTAACCATCCACAATATGGCGACATGGATGGTTGGCGAGTGGGCGAGCCCTGCTGTGCGTGAGCAATGGGGCAAGCCTTTAGCAGCAGGCGAAAAGCTTGCCTCGTACTGCCTCACCGAGCCTGGCTCAGGGTCTGATGCCGCTTCGTTAGTCAGCCAGGCGGTGCATGACGGCAATCACTATATTTTGAATGGTGCCAAGGCTTTTATCTCTGGTGGCGGCGATACCGACGTGCTAATTGTGATGGCGCGTACTGGGGGCAGCGGCCCCTCTGGTGTCTCGGCGTTTGTGGTGCCGTCTACGCTCGAGGGCATTAGCTTTGGTCGTAAAGAAAATAAAATGGGCTGGAACAGTCAAAGCACGCGCGCGATCAAGTTTGACAATGTGCGCGTGCCAGTCGAGAACCTTTTAGGAAAAGAAGGCGAGGGCTTTAAGATTGCGATGCGTGGCTTGGATGGCGGTCGAATCAATATTGCGACCTGTTCGGTCGGTGCCGCTCAGGGGGCACTTGAGGCCTCATACACCTACATGCTCGAACGCAAGCAGTTTAAGCAGCCACTCGCAAGCTTTCAGGCCTTGCAATTTAAATACGCAGACATGGCGACGCACACCGTGGCGGCTCGGCAAATGGTACGCCTTGCGGCCTGCAAGCTTGATGCTGGCTCGCCAGACGCTTCAACGTATTGTGCGATGGCAAAACGCTTTGCGACTGATCTGGGGTTTCAAATTTGTTTGGATGCACAACAATTGCACGGTGGCTACGGTTACCTCAAAGATTATCCACTTGAGCGTTTGGTGCGCGACACACGCGTACATCAAATCCTTGAAGGGACCAATGAAATCATGCGAGTCATCATTGCTCGCCAACTGCTTGAGAAAGGTGCTGACGTCAGATGAGTTCTGTTGAAAACAACAATGCAGTCGTCTTGTTCGATGAACTGAACTGCGCGAACGGTACGCGCATCGGTGTGGCAACGCTAAACGCGCCTAAGACCTTGAATGGCTTGTCGCTTGAAATGACTCGCTTGCTAGCGAATCAGATTGAACTGTGGGCCAAAGACCCGGCTATCGTGTGTCTGATCCTGAAGGGCGCCGGCGATAAAGCGTTTTGCGCCGGGGGTGATCTGCATGCGTTACACCACAGCATGATGAGCAATGTTGGCAAAGCTGCCATTGACAATGCCCATGCTGGTACCTTTTTTGCTGAAGAGTACGCACTAGATTACCGTTTGCATACCTTTCCAAAACCCATCGTGGTGTGGGGAGACGGCATTGTGATGGGTGGCGGGATGGGGTTGATGATGGGTGCCAGTCACCGCGTCGTCACCGAGACCTCGCGACTAGCCATGCCAGAGATCTCGATTGGCCTGTTTCCCGATGTTGGGGGCACGTGGATGCTCAATCGTTTACCTGGCAAAACCGGCTTGTTTATGGGTTTAACCGGAGCACAGATTGGTGCGGCCGATGCGCTATTTGCCGGCATGGCCGACTATCACTTAGCCCGCGAGACGTGGCCCACCTTGCTTGAGCAACTCAGCCAACAACCTTGGTCGTTGAGCGAAGCGCAATCAGGCCATAGCAACGACGCCTTGGTAGATCAGGTGCTGGCCGGGCTGGCCTGCACTCCAGCACTTGCGGTGGGTCCTTTGCAACAGCACTTGTCTTTAATTCATACGTGTTGCGCGGGCTCAGACCTCAATAAAATTGTTGCTGCGTTGGTGGCACTTTCAGAGCACTCAGATCCTTGGTTGCAGCGCGCGGCTAAAACACTTGCTGCGGGATCGCCTGGCTCTGCGCGCTTAACCTATACCTTGCTCAAGCGTGTCAAGCATTTGTCGTTGGCAGACGCGTATCGAGTTGAGTGGGTGGCCGGTCTGATGTGTGCGTCTCATGGCGATTTTGCAGAAGGAATTCGGGCGCTTTTAATTGATAAAGATAAACAACCAAAATGGAACCCCGCTACGCTGACTGAGGCGACCGAGGCTTGGGTTGAAAAATTCTTTACGCTGCCTGTTGCCGCTGAGCAGCATCCTTTGTATCGCCTAGGGCAAGGCGCCTGAGCGGGGTTGTACGCTCAGAGCAAAGCACTGAAGCAGGCTTATTTGTTCAGAGCAAAGCACTGAAGCCGGCTTCTTTGCCCAGAGCAAAGCACTTAAGCCGGCTTATTTGCGTAGGGTAGGCTATGTAAAGTGATGGGCACACCATCGCGCGCGCCGAGGTGTAAGGCGTTATGCTCGAGCGCGTCGAAGGTGGTTTCAAACAAGACATAAGCGGTGCCCGAACCGCTTACGCTCGTGTTGCCATCGGTCGCCTGGATAACAGGCTGGGCGATATTGATGACGCGTCCGCAAGCTTGCTCTGTACCCTTCGCATCAAAAATATCTGCCCCTGCCTTGAGGCTAAGCCCCTGGCTCTGTTCAATCGTGCCAAGATGCATGCGCCGTTTGACCGTACCACGGTAGTGGCTGCGGGCGACAATTTCTTGGCCGGGGTAGCAACCCTTGGTAAAACTCACACCCTCGATTAAATCAAGGTTCAGTGTCTGCGGGATTAGAAGGTCTTGGGTCAAAGCTTCGATCCAAGGCAGGCCTGCTGCAATATCCTGAGAATGCCACTGCGCTGAGGTGCCCAGCACAGG
>CANCMG010000079.1 GCA_947378965.1 Alcaligenaceae bacterium
GCGCGTATCGCTCTGATTGGCGCGGCATAATCCTCTAGACCGTGAGCCGGTGAACCATCGGCGGCGCGTGCATGAAAGTGCACAATTGAAGCGCCGGCGTCTTGTATCGCGCGCGCTTCCCGCCCAATCTCTTCAGGCGTCCAGGGTACGTGAGGATTTTCGTCGCGCATCGCATATTCGTTAACGCGAACTTCAATGATTAATTTATTCATCGTGTATATCGTTGACTAGAAGATCGTATATCTCGTTGACTAGAAGGTGTCATGGGGAAAGTGACAGGCACAGGCATGCTCTTGGTCAGAGCCGAGCAGGGCGGGGTCTTGTGTTGCGCACAAAACGGGTATATCAATGGCTCCTACCTTTTGTTTTGCAACATTTGGCTGTTGCGCCACCTCGCGTGCGCGCGGACAGCGCGGATGAAATCGACAGCCATTCGGCGTATTGTTTGCTGAGCCGATTTCACCAATCAAGGGAATACGTTTGCGTGTTCGCTCAAGATCAGGGTCGGGTATGGGTACCGCAGATAAGAGCGAGACCGTGTAGGGATGCTTAGGTCTTGTATAGATGGCATCGCGGGTTCCGATTTCTACGATGCGACCAAGATACATGACGGCAACGCGATGGCTAATGTGACGCACGACCGATAAATCGTGTGCAATAAAAAGGTATGACACCCGAGTTCGGACTTGGATCTCATGCAAAAGATTTAAGACTTGTGCTTGAATCGACACATCAAGTGCCGAGACAGGTTCGTCTAAGACTAGTAAAGCGGGATCAAGAACCATGGCGCGTGCAATGCCGATACGTTGACGTTGCCCGCCTGAAAATTCGTGTGGGTAGCGATGCGCCAGTGACGGATCAAGGCCCACTTGCCTGAGCGCAGCATGCATTTTTTCTTGACGTTGCGCAGGGGCGATATTATGGACGACCAGTGGTTCTGAAACAAGTTTATCAACACTCATGCGTGGATCAAGCGAGCCGTAAGGATCTTGAAAGACCATTTGCATGCGTTGCCGCTTGTCACGCATTAAACGCGCAGACAGATGCGTAATGTCTTCCCCTTCAAACCTCACGCTGCCAGAGCTAGGCTCAATCAAGCGCAGGGCAATTCGTCCCAAGGTGCTTTTCCCGCTGCCGGTTTCGCCCACAAGTCCAAGTGTCTCGTTGGGATAGAGCGAGAGCGAGGCGTCATCCACGGCTTGAACGCCTTTTGAAGAACGGCCACGCCAAGACGTGGTGTCATTGAACGTCTTGCAGATATGCTTGAGTTCAAGCAAGGGGGTTAGGGCAGGATGCGTCATGTCAAGACTCTGGATGAACGTCAGACCAATATTGACAAGCCGACAGATGTTCTTTGTTTGTCGTGTCGATGAGCTTGACCTGTGTCGAGCCGCAGTCTGGTTTCACAAGATAGCAGCGCGGCGCAAAAGGGCAGCCCTTTGGTAATTGAGCTAAATTGGGAGGCTGGCCCGCGATTGGAGTTAAGGCGGTATGAACCGGACTATCTAGCCTGGGAATCGTTCGAAACAGTGAAACGGTATAAGGGTGGCGCGTCTCATGAAACAAATCTTGCACGGACGCCTGTTCAACGACTCTGCCAGCATAAAACACGGCAACTCGATCGGCGTGTCTGGCGACTAAGCCTAGATCATGGGTGATCAAGACTAGCGCCATTCCGGTTTCTTCACGCAACTGAGACAGCAACTCGAGCACTTGCGCTTGCACGGTGACGTCAAGTGCCGTTGTGGGTTCGTCCGCGATGAGCACTTTAGGTTCGAGTGCAATGGCCATGGCGATTAAGGCACGTTGCCGCATGCCGCCCGAAAACTGATGGGGGTAATCATCAACCCGTCGATGAGGATCAGGAATGTGCACACGCTCGAGTAGTTCAATTGCCCGCGCCCGCGCCTGGGCTTTGGTCATCGGCAAGTGCGCGCGTAAGACTTCAATAATCTGAGTGCCGATTGAAAAAACTGGATTCAGTGCGGAAAGAGGATCTTGGAACACCATCGAAATTGCAGTGCCGCGACGCGCGCGTAGTTCGCTAGGATTGAGTTTTGTTAAATCGTCATTCTCAAAGAGAACTTCGCCGGCGGTGACTTTAATGTTATTGGGTGCGATGCCTAAGGCGGCTAAAAAGGTTAAGGTTTTTCCTGATCCCGATTCGCCAACGATCGCAAGTGTTTCTCCTGACTTCACTTGAAGCGACACATCGCGCACTAAAGGGGTGTTTGACTGCGCATCACGCACCGCAACAGAGAGATGGCGAATATCGAGCAATACTTTTGAAGAATCGCTCATAGAATTTTTGCAGTCTGACGACGCATCTGAGGATCAAGCGCGTCTCTGAGACCATCACCAATTAAGTTCAGTGCGATCACCATCGCGGCAATACATAGACCAGAAGAAATCGAGATGAGTGGGTTTGTCGTAATCGAGGCTTGACCATCTGCGATGATATTTCCCCAAGTTGGGATCGGTGGTCTGACACCTAAGCCCAAGAAGCTCAGGCCCGCCTCTGCCAAGATGGCTGAGGCTGCGCTGAGCGTGGCAACGACAATGACCGGAGGCAGAGCATTAGGGATGACATGACTGAATAGGATTCGGGTTGAGGTCATGCCGATCGAACGAGAGGCTTCAATAAACGGGCGCGGACGAATCGTGAGCGCCACCGAACGCATCACCGCGATGACGCGCGGGGTATAGGCAATCGAGACTGCGATGATCACCGACTCGAGCGAAGAGCCTTGGGTGGCCACAATGGCGAGCGCCAGTAAAAACCCAGGAAAGGCCATCAAGATATCGTTGACGACATTGATGCTTCGATCGACCCAGCCACCTAAAAAACCGGCGATTCCACCCACGATGGTGCCGATGACAAGTGACAAGGTGACGACCCAAAACGCCACCAATAAAGATACGCGAGTGCCATGAATCAGTCGAGACAGTACGTCGCGACCGAATTGGTCGGTCCCGAGGGGATGCGCCCACGAGGCGTCTTGTAAGGTATTGATCAAGCTTGTGCGCGTAGGTGAGTAGGGTGCCAGCCATGGGGCGGCTAAAGCAACGGCGACTAGAAGTACCAGGATAATGGTACCTATCATCAGACTCGGATGGCCAGTAAAGCGACGCAAGGTGGCTTTGCGGCGGTCGCGGCGATCGAGTTTCTGCTGATCGAAAGATGTCGTCATGAGGCCTTCAGTCGGGGGTCGATTACGGTGTAGGTTAAGTCGAGAGTGGCGTTAATGAGAACGACCATAGAGGCGAGTATCAACACGCCCGCTTGCACCAGCTGATAATCTCGCGCCAAAATGGCTTTCAGTAACATTGAGCCCAGACCAGGTCGGCTAAAGACTGCTTCGATCAAGATCGCATTGCCAAACGACCAGGCAAAGGTGACGCCAATCACTGCCAAGATGGGTACCATGGCATTACGCAAGGCAAGCTTAAAAATAATTCGTCTTTCAGATACGCCCATCGCACGTGCCACACGAATATAGTCTTGAGACAAGACCTCTAACATGGCAGAACGAGTGAGTCGTGCGATGTACGCTGCGATCGATACCCCGAGTACCAGTGCGGGCAGAATCAAGTGGTGAAGCTGCGTCAAAATATCTTTTGCATTGCTTGAACCAAGTGCCGGAAAGATTGGAATCCAATAAGAAAAAATTAAAATTGCAGCCAGTCCCATCCAAAAGACTGGAAACGAGATACCAGCTAAAGCCCCAAGCATCACCCCCACATCCACCCAAGTTCCCTGTCGTACTGCGCAGACAATGCCTAATGGAAGCCCAATCAAGATCGCGATCAACAGCCCCGAAACCGCCAGAATGGCCGACGAAGGGATGCTCGCCATCACCTCTTTGAGCGCCGGTTGCCCGGTGACAACCGAGGTTCCTAAATTGCCGGTGGCTGCATTGCTTAAAAATAGCGTGTACTGACGCCACACGGGTTGGTCGAGCCCGAGCTTCGCGCGCAGGGCTGAGATCGATTCTTTGGTGGCATAGTCGCCGAGCATGTAGGCCGCAGGATCACCCGGTATCGCTCTCATTAAAAAGAACGCGACCGAGACAATCCCAACCCCAGTTACGACCAACCGTAACAGCGTACGACCCACATGTGCGAACACGCTTAACCTTTCAGAGAGACGCCATAGGATTGCATGGTGAATAAAGAGTTCTGCACCAGCCCTTGCACCGCATCAGTGTGTGCCAGAAACAGTCGATCCTGGTAAAGCGGAATCACTGGTTGGTCAGAGGCTGTCCGTTTCAGGATCTCGTGGTAGACGGCTGTCCGTGCCGCCGCATCAGTCGTGGTGGCTGCTTTGGCTAGCAAGTCATCGACCTTGTCATACTTTGACGTGTTGAGCCCAGGCGGAAATGATTTGGTCGAGAAAAGTGAAACGAGTGGCGAGTCTGGGTCTGGCGGTCCGACTAAACCAGTAATACAACTTTGTATCTCGCCTTTTGAGCGAGCTTGCTGGTAGGCAGCTCGTTCAAGAATCTGAATGCTGGCGTCAATCCCCACGTCTTTCAGGTCTTCAGCAATCGGGACAGGAATCTTGTCAAAGGGATTCAGCCCCACTGAGGTGATGACGAATTTAAATCCAGAGGCAAGGCCAGCCTCTTTCAGAAGTGCCTTAGCCTTCGCAGGGTCAAAGGGGTATTTCATCACGTCATCTGAATACTCAACAAAGGAGGGCGTCAGAACTGTGCTCGCTTCGTTTTTGGTACCTTTGAAATAGCCATCGATCAGCGCTTTTCGATTGATGGCGTGAGTCATTGCCCGACGGACACGTACGTCATCAAGTGGCTTGATGGTTGTATTGAGAACTAAATTAATCGTGTGATTGGCAGGGCGTTCGAAAACAACAACGCCTTTTGCTTTGCGCATTCGCGCAATCATATCGGGCTGTTGTAAGGCAAAGAAGATATCAATTTCACGGTTCTCGACGGCAATTGCTGCGGCAGTTTCGTCCTTAATCACCTTGAAGATGACTTCGTTTACGCCTGGTGCGCCCTCAAAGTAGGCTTTGTTTGCGATGACACGCGCTTCATTGCCCGGGGTCCATTTATCAAACACGAAGGGACCGGTGCCAATCGGCTGCATCGAGTACTTATCGCCGATCTCTGTGACAGCTTTACGCGAGACGATCCAGCCTTGATTGAACGCAGTCAACTTATGTAACAAACCCGCGGTCGGCGCTGCAAGGGTGATTCTGACAGTTAAGGGATCGGGTGTTTCAATACTCTTGATCGCGGCGAGTTGGCCACGATAGGCGCTGCCACCCGTCGGGTCGATGACGCGATCAAACGAAAACTTGACATCATCCGAGGTCAGCGGACCAAAGCCCTTGTGGAAGTTGACGCCGGGCCTGAGTTTGAACGTGTAGACCGTTGCGTCGGGTGAAATTTCCCAGCTAGCGGCTAGATCCGGGACGATATTATTTGTTTTCTGATCGTATTTCACAAGGCCGTTATAAATATGCCCAGCGACGGTTTGATTTTCAATTAAAAATATTTTTGCAGGATCTAGGTTGCCAATGTCCGCACCTAAACGCACACGCAAGACGCCATTGGCTGTTTGAGCGCTGAGAGGGTCCCAGGGCAGCATGGACGCTGCCGCTGTCGCGCCCATGAGTCCTAACATGTGCCGTCGACTCATGTTGGTGCTGAAGGAAGGTTTCGTTTGCATGTTTTCTGCACTCCTGGGGTAGTCGTTTAGTTATGGTTTAAAAACTGTGAATTCGGCTGCTGGCGCGTCGTCTTTGTTTGGTGGGCGCCTCACTTGCTGGCCAAAGTGGGCGACCGGTTCGATGAGTTCACTCAGCCGTTTAATGTATTCTGGTTTGAGGCCTTTCAAGCCATGCCGCTGGGCAAAGGCGTTTGCTTCGTCTATTGTGGGTTCGACTGTCTTCGTCTTCGTCTTCGTCTTCGTCTTTGACTTGGTTGTCATGGTTGTGCCCGATGCTTGCGCCAAGCGGTTGCCTGTTCATAGGCCGAGGCCACGCGAATAATGCTTGCTTCGTCTCCGCGGTTGCCAACGATTTGCCAGTTCAGCGGCAGCCCCTTATAGAAACCATTGCATTGCATCATGACGGGATGTCCCGAGAGATTGAAGGGTGTAAGCATCGTTTCAATGGTGAAAGCGGTCATCTCGGGTTCGACCCCCAAACGCGGCGGCAGGTGCAAGGTACCAAAGGTGACCAGCGCATCATAGCCTTGCAGCAACGCATCTAAACTCGTCGCAACGGTGCGTCGCAGACGCTGCGCTGCAAGATAGTCAACCGCGCGTACAAGCGACCCTGCAAGCAATTTATCTCGTAAGGCAAAACCCATTAACTCGGGCTGTTCTTTTAGCTCGCGTTCATGGATTGCAGCCGTTTCTGCGGGGCCAATCATGCGCGAGGCCGCAAAGCACTCAGACGCCGGAATCGGCAATTTGACGCGGGTCAGTTGAGCACCCAGTTGCTCAAGGACTTTTAAGGCTTGTTCAAAACCCTTTTTCAGCGGCGGATCGGCCTCTGGAAAACCAGGCCCCGGATCGTCGACCACTGCGATACGTAAACCGACAATCGGCTGCCCCACTGAGCGACGCAGGCTCGGCTGGGGCGCCGTTGCGTGAGAAGGTTGCTCAAACAGCGCATCTAAAATTATGGCGCAGTCTTCGACAGTCCAGGCCAACGGCCCCGGGATATCAAGTGACCAACAGTTTGGCAAGATGCCTTGAGTGGATAGGCGACCGGGCGTCGCGATCATGCCAATCGCACCACAGGCAGCCGCTGGCAAACGTACTGAGCCCGTTGTGTCGGAGCCTAGTGCAAAGAGAGTGGTGCCTGCGGCAACGCTCGCGCCCGCGCCGGTCGAAGAGCCGCCAGTAAAGCGGTCAGTATCCCAAGGGTTACGCGCTGGCGGAAAAGGTAGATCAAAGTATTCGCCACCATTGCCCGTGCCAAATTCCCACGTTGAGAGCTTACCAATCAGGATGGCACCGGCCGCTCTTAGTTGTTGCACCAAGGCGGCATCTTGCAAGGGGACATGCTGCAGACGTAAACGTGACCCTGCAGTCGCAGGCATACCCGCGACATCGTAGTTATCTTTGACCGCAAAGGGTAGGCCATGCAAGGGGCCTTTCCAATGACCGGCAGCAATGTCTTTGCCCGCTTGCTTGGCCGCGACCCTGGCTTGCGCGGCTGCGACATGAATATAAGAATGGATGCGCTCGTCGACGGCAGCTATCCGTTCAAGATAAGCTTCTAACAAATCACTTGGCGAGAGGGTTTGATTGGCAATGCGTGCAGAGGCCTCTGCCAGCGTGATGGCCCAGAGCGGTGCTGAGTTTTTGTTGAGTGTCGAGGTCACGTGAGCCACCTAACCCCAACGCGTTCAAGAAGTTGCTCAAAGTCTGGTGGTTCAGTGGCGCCTGCACGAACGCGTTGTTCAAGCGCTGCATCGCGCTCACGCAGTGCAATCAGTTTGTCTGATACCTCGGCAAACTCAGCTGGTGGGACGATGACGATGCCGTCATCGTCTGCGATGACTAGATCACCAGGGTGGATGACCACAGACCCCAGGGTGATGGGCAAACCAACTGTGCCGGGCCCATGCTTGGTGGGCACCAAAGGCGAGGTGCCGGCGGCGTACACCGGCAAGTTGATGTCGCGTAAGCCCTCAAGATCGCGCACTAAGCCGTCGGTAATCATGCCCGCTGCTTTCGCATTATTCAAGAGGCCCATAATGTGATCGCCCAAAAGCGCACAGCCTGTATAAGAGGCACTAGCGACGACGAGTATGTCGCCAGGCTGAATCACTTTCAGTGCCGCGTAGGGGGCTAGATTATCCCCAGGGGCTGTCCAGACTGGCAGGGCCAAACCCATGAGCCTGGCGCCGCCGGCAAAGCGGCGCAATGGGTGCTTGAGAGTGCCACGCCCACCCGTCGCATCGCTAAACTGGTTAGAAGATGCTTGTAAAAAAACCGGATAAGGCTGGATCGTGACGCGAGGCCAATCTTTAAGAATAGTGAGTGCTGGTGCGCTCATGTCAGCTGTGAGCCAGCGAATTAAACCAACTGATCACCGTTGATTTTGGGACAACGTCGCCGTACTTGGCATTGATATCGAACAGGGCCGCATCGTGCGGGCCCTCGTGGCGATCGCCCGAGCATTCGCGGGGCACCACGACACGGTAACCATATTGAATGCCATCGACGGCGGTCGCTCGGACACAGCCACTGGTCGAGCAACCAATCAGCACGATGGTGTCGATATCGAGTGTTTTAAGGGTTGACCCTAGGGACGTACCAAAAAAACAGCTTGGGTATTGCTTGGTGATAATGAAGTCTTGAGGGTGAGGCGTAATGTGAGAGTCGATCTCACCGAGTGGTTCGCCTTTGACAAAAAGTTTTAATGAAGGAACTTTTTTAAAGAATAAGCCACCATCCGCGCCTGAGGGGTGATACACCACTTGGGTGTAGAGCACGGGCACTTTGGCCGCACGCGCAGCGTCAAGCAGTGGCACCGAGTGTTGAACGGCATCCACAACACCTTGTCCAAAAAAGGGTGCATCTGGGGTGGTGTAGGCTTTAACGAAGTCAACCACAATCACAGCAGGGCGATTGCCAAAACCTAGTGCGGTATCAAAGACGCCACGGTAATTTTCGTCGCGGGTGGGTTCGCTCATGTGAAGACCTATCGTTTGGTAAGGGGTAGAAAAGACTAAATCTCAACAACGTGAGTCTAAGGCTAGAATTTCAAAATGACAATCTTGTTTTTCAACACGCGTTTGATTTCAGTGTTAAACGTTTTGATGGCCTGTTCAAGCCCTGCGCCCTCGTATTTTTTGGTGCGCTATGCTACGGTTCTGCAAGAGGGGGTGAAAAAAGCCCTCAAAAGTGTTTTTTGTAGGCTTTGATTTTTTTGGCTGTCACGCGTTGATGCGGTGACGTCTCAAACAAGTTTTTCTAAAAAAGATAAAGGATCCTAACGTGAGCGATTATTTTTACGAACCGAGCAAAGGCCATGGCCTGCCCCACAACCCGTTCAAGGCCATCATTGCGCCTCGCCCAATTGGTTGGATCTCGACCATCGACAAGCTCGGCCGCGTCAATTTAGCGCCCTATAGTTTTTTTAACGCCTTTGCCGAGACACCTCCTGTGATTGGGTTTTGCACCAGCGGCGAGCGTAAAGACAGCTGTAATAACGCAGACGAAACCGGTGAGTTTGTGGCTAATTTTTGTGGTGCTGATTTGGCCCAAGAAATGAATATCACCTCGGCGTCGGTGGCACCTGGCGTTGACGAGATGAAACTTGCTGGTTTGGCAGCCACTGCTTCGACCTTGGTCAAGCCGCCACGCGTGACCAATGCGATTGCTGCGCTTGAGTGCAAGCTGATTAGCACCACGCAATTGACGGATGCCAAAGGCAATCTGATCAATACTTGGTTGACGCTGGGCGAAGTTGTAGGCGTACACATTAACAATGCATTTTTGAAAGATGGTATTTTTGATACGGCAGCCGCAAAGCCCTTGGGTCGCTGTGGCTACCAAGGTGATTACGTCGAAGTCAATACTCTGTTTGAGATGTTCCGTCCAAAAGATTACGTCGCAAAATAGAGTGCGGGTCTAGAGGGCAGGCTCTTGTTATCAGGTAAAGCCCTCGTAGCGAACGCAAGGACTTGTCGTCAGTCAGGGCGCCGCTACCGGGTGTCTTTGCAGACTAACGTGACTTTTTTTAGGTAAGACAAATCATGGCCCAGACTGTCGAAAGAAATCCTCATGCCGCCGTGCGCCCAAAGTGGCTGGCGCTACGTACCGAGGCGATTATTGAGCCTGAGCTGAAGATTGTGGATCCGCACCATCATCTCTGGGATCGTCAAGACAATCGTTATCTGTTCCATGACCTGCTCGCCGATATGAATGCGGGTCACAACGTTGTGTCGACGGTATTTGTGCAGTGTCGGTCAATGTTGCGCGCTGATGGGCCAGCGGCACTCGCACCGTTAGGCGAGGTTGAGTTCGTGACCGGTATCGCCGCCATGAGTGAGAGCGGCAGCTATGGCTCGGCGCGAGCTTGTGCCGGGATTGTGGCTGGCGCAGATTTGCAACTGGGTGAGCAGGTCGCCCCGGTGCTCGAGTTGATGGCGCATAGCGCTGGTGGCCGCTTGCGGGGTGTGCGAAATCCCGTCGTTTGGCATAGCAGCCCAGATGTTTTGTCGAGCACCGCTTCACCCCCGCCCAAGGGGCTGATGGCAGACACCGCATTTCGTAAAGGTGTGGTGCAGCTTGGGTTGCTCGGGTTGTCGCTCGATGTCTGGGCGTATCACACGCAGCTTGGCGAGATCTATGAGCTTGCTAAAGCCAACCCAAAGGTCACTGTGATTGTGGACCACTTCGGCGGGCCCGTTGGTGTTGGGCCTCATGCTGCGGATATGAACGATATGTTCAAACAGTGGCGCGCTGGTATTGCCCTGGTGGCAAGCTTGCCTAACACGGTGATTAAGATGGGTGGGGCGGGCATGCCGGTATTTGGGATTCGCTTTGATCAGGCGCCCACGCCACCGGCCTCTGAACAGTTAGCGACGGCTTGGCGAGCCTACTTTGAAACCTGCGTTGAGCTTTTTGGCGTAGACCGCTGTATGTTTGAAAGTAATTTTCCGGTTGATAAGGGTATGTTCAGCTATCAAGTCCTTTGGAATGGTTTTAAACGCCTAGCCAAAGATTGTTCGGCTGCAGAGAAAGCCGCCTTATTTAGCGCAACAGCAGAGCGCGTGTATCGGTTGGTGTAAGACCCTCAGCCATTGACGGTCGACGCCGTACGTCAGGCTTACATTAAGGTGACGGCCCGATAGGTCATGTAAGCCCCGAGTATCAAGAGGCCGCCAAAAAAACATTTTTTGAATAATGCTTGAGGCATTCGGTTGCGGAGTTTTTGTCCAACAAACATTCCTGCAAACGCTGGGATCAAGGCCACTAACGAGGCGGCAGCGACAGTCATTTGAAATTGACCTGTGACAAACAAACCCACGGCTAGGGCGAATGAAGAGACCGTAAAGGATAGGCCAAGAGCTTGTATCAGGTCATCTTTGTTTAGGCCAAGCGCTGTGAAATAAGGTGCAACGGGTAGGGCTGAAATCCCAGTCGCACCCATCAAAATGCCGGTACAAAACCCCATCACAGGCGATAACCACCACTCTGATTTGGGCGCGACGGTCAGGCGCGCAGCGCTAAGTCCAAAAGCACCATAAATTGAGAGCACGGCCCCAAGGCCGGCCGTGACGATCTGGGTGTTGCCGCTTGTAATAAAGCTCACACCTAGTGGTGTACCCAAGCAAATACCTAAGAGCAGGGTGCCAAAGCGTTTGCTGAGTGCTTTGAAATTTGGGCCTGCAACTAATTGCCACACGTTGGTAATGAGCGAAGGTAACACCAGCATGGCTGCAGCCTCTACCGGCGCAATGACAAGACCTAAGAAGCCGATTGCGACTGTCGGTAGCCCCATGCCCAGCACGCCTTTGACGACTCCGGCGGCGATAAAGATGATGCTAGTTAAGGCGATGACAACCAAGTGATCTGACATGAGGGGTACTGTTCAAAAGTAAGGCGAGGGCTTTAGGGGTTGGCGAATGACTTAGAATAGGGTCAAGACATTACGCAACCATTGGACATTACCATGCGGCCCTCTACGTTACCACCTGCGACCCAAGGCGCCAGTGCTTGGCTTGGGCCTGAAGAGTCGACAAAACAACACTGGCAGCACGAACTGACCGATGAAGATGTGCGAGAACTCGAAACTGCCGCGACTAACTGTTTGCAAGTGAGTGCGGATCTGACTCAAATTCATCAGTCAAACTTCGTACTCCCTACACTAGGCCCCCGACTACGCGAGATACACGATGCGCTCTTGCAGGGCTGTGGCTTTGCCTTGATCCGTTCGTTACCGGTACGCCAGTGGTCGCGCGAACTCACAGCGGCTGCCTTTTTTGGCCTGGGTACACATCTGGGCAATCCGCGGCCACAAAACTCAAAAGGACATGTTCTTGGTCACGTGATTGATATGGGTTTAGAGGCGACCGACCCGAATGTTCGTATTTATCAAACCCACGAGCGGCAAACCTTTCATACAGACTCAAGCGATATCGTAGGCTTGGTGTGCTTACAACAAGCGAAAGCAGGTGGCGATTCTGCCTTGGTGTCTTCAAACACCATCTATAACCAAATGCGTGCGTTGCACCCGCAGTTGGCTGCCTTGCTGTTTGATCCGATCGCAACGGATCGTCGAGGCGAGGTCGCTCCAGGTCAAAAACCTTTTTTTGAAATTCCGGTCTTCAGTTGGTATCAGGGGTTGATGTCAACCATCTACCAGAGACAATACATTGACTCTGCGCAACGCTTTAACGACGCGTTGCGTTTGACGCCCTTGCATGTTGAGGCGCTTGATTGTTTTGATGCACTGGCCAACAGCGCCGATTTAAATTTTTTGATGCGCTTAGAGGCTGGTGATATGCAGTTTGTTCACAATCACACCTTGCTGCATGACCGCACTGCGTTTGAAGATTGGAGTGAACCAACACGCAAGCGGCATTTATTGCGCTTGTGGCTCTCATCCCCCAAGGCGCGTGCGCTTGCACCAGAATGGGCGCAGCGTTACGGCTCAGTCGAACCAGGCAATCGAGGTGGCGTGACAATGCCTGCCAATACTTGGCAGGCACCTTTGAAGCCGCAATAGTTTGATTGTCTGGACGCCTGCATGCAGACGAATCCCCCATCCTGGTAAAAAAGAATAGGGGTGATGCTAGCTGCGACTTAGTCAGCGTAGCCTGGCAATTCGCGATCTAACACACGCATCATGGCGGCAAAGAACAAGTCGTCGCGCTCTTGACGTGAGTGACTGTCGCCGGGTGCTGTGTTTTGCACGTTATGCACAACTTCGTCAGGCAGCAGCTGAATCGATTCGCCTGTGCTCATGGCCAACACTTGGGCGCGACAGACACGCTCAAGTTTGTACAGACGCTTGTAGGCCTCGGCAACGGTATCGCCAACCACCAGCACGCCATGATTTTTCATGAACAATACTTTTTTGTCGCCCAGTTGCGCGGCCAGGCGTTCGCCTTCGCTCAGGCCATCGGCCACGCCCAGATATGTGTCATCGTAGCCAGTGATGCCCATAAAAAATGCAGCAGTCTGGCTAGCAGGCAACAGGCGATTGTTTTGCAACATGTTCAAGGCCAGCGCCCAGTTTTGATGGGTATGCAGCACAACGTTGGCACCCGTCAAACGATGAAGCGGCGCATGGATACACTTGGCTGAACGCTCAACCACGCCCACGCCTTCAAGCGTGTCACCGTTTTCATTAAATATCATCATGTCACTTGCACGGGCTTCTGACCAATGCATACCGAAGGGCGAAATCAAGTACTGGTCTTTGCGACCGGGTACGATCATCGTGAAATGATTGTCAATGCCTTCGTGCAAGTCGTCGAGTACGGCAAGGCGATTTGCAGCGGCCAGATGAATTTTTGCCTGTTGAACGGCGTCAGACTGTTGTTTGACATTGAGATTGTGCACGGACATGACGAGCCTCTTTAAAAATGATTTGTGTCGATGAGATTACTACCGTTGCACCGGTCTCGCAACAGATTCTTTATTTCGGGATTTGCGACGAACTTTTGGCTTGTTGCGACGCACAAATTTCGCATGCAGTGATGTCTCACGCGACGCTGGAGCGTTTGCAAGTCAGGCCTTTAGCGTGCCTGCAGTCTGTCGGTTACTCGGGCTTGATCCCAGCTTGTTTGATGGCATCGGCCCATTTGTTGATTTCTTTCTGAACAAAACTGTCGCACGCCTGAGGTGTGGTGCCCTCTGTTTCAAAGCCTTGTTGTTCTGCTTTAGCTTTAAATTGTGGCTCTTGCAAAATACGGTTTAGCGCCGAGTTCAGTCGTTCAATGACCGCGGGTGGTGTGCCGGACGGAGCAAACATCGCAGACCAAAGAACAGAATAAAAATCTGGCAAACCCTCTTCGGCAACGGTCGGAATATGGGGTGTGAGTTGTGAGCGTCGATTATCCCCAATCGCGAGTGCGCGCAGTTTGCCTGCGTTGATGTGTTGAACGACTGAAGCCGCCCCACCAAAACTGGTTTGAATTCTTCCTGCCAGCAAATCTGTTGTCGCAGGACCCGAGCCTTTGTACAGGACGTTGGTCATGCTAATGCCTGCCATCCAATTAAAGAGTTCCATGGGCAATTGCGTTGCTTTGGACGAGGACGAAAAATTCAGCACATTTGGATTGGCCTTGGCATAGGCGATGAGTTCTTTTACGGTGTTGACCGGTAACGTTGGATGGACTACCAGGATCATTTGCTGAGTCGCCGTTTGACTAATGCAACGCAAGTCGCGCATGGTATTGAAGCCAATATTCGGATGAATCGATGGGTTGATGCCGTGGCTACTAGAGTTAAACAGCAGTGTGTACCCATCAGGTGTTGCCCGGGCCACGACTTCAGAGCCAATCATGCCATCTGCACCCGGGCGATTTTCAACGATCACGGGTGTCCCGAGCGCTTCAGTTAGTTTTTGTGCCAAGCCTCTACCCAGCACATCCGTCCCACCTCCAGCAACGTAGGGCACGATTAAGCGAATCGTTTTAGAAGGATAGGTTTGCGCAGCGCTATTGGTTAGCCAAAAACTAGACAGTAAGCACAATATATAGGCGAAGGGAAACGTCCAAACGCGTGGTCTGCGAGGGTGGGGCATGATCTTTGTCCTGTGAGGAATAATCTTCAACGAATGTGATTAAACCGGCTTCGTGCCGCGGATTTGAACACGGTGCATCAAGCGGCGTTGTCCGGGGTAGTCGGCGAGCGCCAAGTGTTGGCAACACCGGTTATCCCAAAAGGCAATCGACCCCGGTTGCCAACGAAACCGGCAGCTGAATTCAGGACGCGTGGCGTGATCATATAAATATTTCAAGAGTGGTGCACTCTCGGCAACGGTCATATTTTCAAACCGCTCGGTGTGCATCACATTGACGTAAAGCGCTTGTTTGCCAGTTTCTGGATGGGTACGAACCACCGGATGCACCGATGAGAGTGTTGCCTGCGCCGCGCAATCTTGCCCCGGCGGCAGAATCTCGTCGACCGCCAACGAAGCCAGAATTCTGCCATTGGAGTGCACAGCGCGAAGATCTTTGAGCATCGCTTTCATACCCGAAGACAGTGTGTCATACGCCATGTATTGATTGGCAAAGAGTGTGTCACCACCCACTGAGGGCAAGATGCGTGCGGCAAGCACTGAGCCCAGCGGAGGGACCTCTAGGTGACTGGTATCGGTATGCCATTCCCAGCCAAACACCAGCGTACCCTCAGGTTTCTTATCGATGACCAATAGTTCAGGAAAATTGCCTGGCACCTGCCGGTGCGGTGGGAGCATGGCGAGTTCGCCAAAGTTGCGGGCAAAGCGGGCTAAGTCAAGATCTGAGATGTTTTGCTCGCGAAAGAAAATCACTAAGTGCTCGAGATGTGCCTGGCGAACTTCAGCTAAGGTGGCGGGGTCGATCTCGGAGGAAAGATCGATCCCAAAGATCTCGGCACCTAAGGCACCTGCAAGAGGCTGGACTTTAATTTTTTGATACATCGGCGTTTTTTCCTGTGTCTCGAAATATGCAGTAATTAGTCAGCTTTAACTATCATCGATAGCCCTGTCGGTCAGCCTTCAGGTGAGAAGAGACCCATAGCCCGGCAATACCGGAGCGACTCCAGCCAAGCGCAACGCGTTCCACATCATGGCAGTCGAGCTCGAAATTACGGGTTTGCCTAAATCTTGTTCTAGGGCACCGACGATCGACACGGTCGGCATCCCGACGCCACTTAAAAAAATGGCTTGCGCCTGAGGGACGTCGACTGATTTACCTAGGCGATAGGCGCGGTTTGGTGGTTCTTCAAAAATACTGCGAACATTGCGCAACCAATCAAAGTTGACGACTTCAATGCCGTAGCTTTCGAGGTTTTGTTTGCCTTGCATGGTCAAATTTTCGTCGTAGGGCGTACCCAATGCAACTTTTGTGATGCCCATTGCGTGAAGTGCCGCGATGACGCTACCAAACGCCGTAATGACGTGAAGGCCAAAGCGATCTTCTAGACGTTTGGTCAGAGCCGCTTCTTTTTCGCGCCCGAGGTAGTAGCTCGTTGCGGTGTGCGCCAGCGCAATGACTTCGGGCTTAATCATCGATAGCATTTCGACAGATTCATCGAGATGCTCGATCTGTGTGGCGATACGCGCTTCGATACCGTTCAGGGTACCGTCGGCACCTCGTGAAATCATGCGGCCAAAGTGTACAGATACCCCCTTAGGGGCCATTTCAAACATTTCTGGCTCTACGGTCGGTGTTCCGGCCGGTACAAGAAACCCTAGTTTTGCGCGCCATCCCACCATGACATCGATCCTTTTCTGTTTTCTGAGTACTCGTTTATTTTTTTGCTTTTGCTTTGACTTTTGCTTTTGTGACAGCGTCAAGCTCGGCCAGCAAGTCTGCTGGAGGCATCGCATAGCTACCCATACGTCCAATGCCGATGCCTAATCTGCGCTGCATGTTGACCATCATTTCGGCATATAAAAATGAAGTGGATACACAATCGAGCACCGAGAGTCGGCCAATCGGGTTGACGTTGCTTCGCCGAATGATCAAGTTCAAAATGCCCTCTGCCGGGACAATGAGATCTGCCCCGTCTGCTTTTGCTTGTTCTGCAGTTGCTAAAAAATCTGTGACGACCTGTTTAGGCTTTTTGATTGCGACATTTAAAATATCTTCGTCGACCGGATGCGCAAGCGAGTAGTAACCGGATACGCGGCTTTCTAGGCCATGGCGTTTAACCAGTGCTTTCACACGTTTGACGTTGGCGGGCGCAAGTGTGGTGAGTGCAAATTTTTCGGCCATTGAACAGGCCACTAGTAGCGTGCATTCAGGCATTGAAATGACCGGAATGTTTAGCAGTGATCTGATCTCTGGTAAAAAGGGTTCGCTAAAGCTGCCAAGAATCACTGCATCAAATTTATTTTTTTCGGCGGCACGACAAATGTCGATCACTTCTGTTTGCAGGATTAATTTTGCATAGCTGTATTGCAAAACTTCGGCGGGCATCCGGCCATGATAGTTATCTTCAGAGACGCCGTTGAATACAATTTGCGTGCCTTCAGAACAATATTTTTGTGCGTGCTCTTCAAGGGCCTTGCGATAGTTTGTCAGGGTCGCAAGCTGAGTCATAGATTGGTACCAGATACGCATACCCATGGTGTCTCCTGAATATTTATGTTTTTTTGTGTGTTTGAATTATATCGGGTCAATGCCCTTACAATTTGGGGCGTTGACTTCAAATGCCTCGTAAACTGATTTTTATAGAGTTAGCGAAGCGACTGCGTGTTTAAGGCGCAGAGCGATGGCACAGCCCGCTTTATTAAGAAGGGGCCTGATCAATGTGACGCAGTGGAGACCTATCGTGAATAAAAGACAATTGTTAGTGGGCAGTTTGGCATCGATGGCGCTCGGTAAATTAGGTGCGAGCTGGGCCCAGGCAAGCAATTATCCCAATCGGTCGATTCATTTGCTTGTGCCCTCAGAGGCCGGCGGCGGCACCGACTTTACGGCACGCACGATCGGGCTCAAACTCAGCGAATTGCTTGGGCAGTCGCTGGTGGTTGAGAATCGGCCAGGTGCAGCGGGCAATATTGGCGTTGAGCAGGGCGCGCGCGCGGCACCTGACGGCTATACCTTGGTGATGCCAATTACGTCGTTGCCGATGAGTCCTTGGCTCTATCCGAAGCTGTCTTGGGATCCTGTTAAAGACTTCTCGCCGATTATTTTGGCCTGTGCTGCGCCGCTCATTATGGTGGTCAATCCTCAGGTGCCTGCCAATAACGTGCAAGAGTTTATTGCGCTGGCAAAAAAGCAGCCAGACCAACTGAACTATGCCAACTCGGGTAATGGCACCACTGCGCATTTGGCGGGTGAGCTCTTCAAGAAGATGGCAAATATTAAGATGGAGAGCGTGAACTACAAGGGCGGTGGCTCTTCAGTGATCGATACGGTCGCGGGCCGTGTGCAGATGTATTTTTCAACGATTCCCGCCGCATTACCGCATTTGAAGTCGGGTAAGCTGCGCGCGCTGGCCGTGACTTCTAAACATCGCGTCGAGATGGTCCCTGACGTGCCAACTGTCGACGAGTCTGGCTTGCCTGGCTTTGAAGTCGTGGGTTGGTTTGGGATTTTTGCCCCCACTGGAACGCCAAAGCATGTCATTGTGAAGTTAAATGAAACGATTAATGTCGTGCTGAAAATGCCTGATATTCAGACTCGCTTGGCACGACAAGGGCTGATTCCGGGTGGCGGCACGCCTGAGGATTTGAGAGACCTACTGAACGCTGATCTGAACAAATGGGGCAAACTCATTAAAGAGATCGGCATTAAAACGACCGAGTGAACGAATGACTAACGCGTGGTCTTAAAAAAACGCCAGGTGAATAACACTCGGTCTTGATTGGTTAAATCAAAATGAAGGGCGGCAAGGATGATGAACCCCGGAAAACGTTTGCGTGAACTGATTGCAGCTCCTGAAATTTTGGTGATGCCTGGAATCTTTGACGGCTATAGCGCACGCTTAGTGCAGCGCTCTGGTTTTAGTGCTGGCTTTTTAACCGGTGGCGGGATCAGCGAGTCGCGTCTGGGGCAGCTCGACATTGGCTTAATGGGTTTAGAAGAAAACCTTCAAACATGCCGCGCAATGGTTGCCTGTTGTGATTTGCCGATGATCGCCGACGGCGACACGGGTTACGGTAACGCGGTGAACGTGCACCACACGGTGCGAGCGTTTGAACAAGCCGGTGTGGGCGGCTTGATGCTCGAAGACCAAGTTTGGCCCAAACGCTGCGGCCATATGAAAGGTAAAGACGTGATTTCAGCAGAAGAAAATGCTGAAAAAATACGTTCTGCGGCACAGGCGCGACGTAACCCGGATTTTGTCATCAAGTCACGCACCGATTCGTACGGCACACATGGTTTAGCTGAAGCGATTCGACGGCTCAATCTGTATGCAGAGGCGGGCGCGGATCTTTTGTTTGCAGATGCAGTGTTGGCCGAGCAAGATATCGCGACTTTGGTGAAAGAGACGATCAAGCCAATTTCTGTGAATATGGGTTTTGGCATCCGAACACGCTCCACGACGCCGTTGATTTCAGCGAAGCGACTTGAAGATCTCGGCGTATCTGCAGTGATTTATCCAAGGTTGCTGACAGCAGCCGCTGTTCAGGGAATGATCAACGGCATGCAGGCGCTACAGGCTTCGCTGGGTAAAGATGAAATCGTGAACCGTCCGGATTTGGCGGTGTCGTTCGAAGAGTTAAACGAGTTGTGCGGCTACGCTGAGTCTCAAGAGCTTGAGCAGCGTTATTTGACTAAAACCGAATTAGAAAAAAAATACACGCGCTAGCGATTGCACCGTGATGCTAGTCATGGACAAGTACCGCTCGTCATTAGTCACGGACAAGACCCGCTAGTCATTAGTCATTAGTCGTCGCCAAGTGCCGCTAGTCATTGCTGAATACTTATTGCGTCCACTCAAGGTCATGAAAATTAAACCCGCCTTCTAACGTCGGCTTGATGATTCTGAAGTAAGGAGAAACATCAAAATCGCGTGGAGTTAACAGGCTAAAGTGCCTGGGTTCAAAGCTGGTAGGCTTAAATGAAGACTGCAATGTGTACGATGAGGCGTTTGAGTCGCGCGCAATAATCGGATAACGGATCGTTTCGAACGCCTGCGCAATGAGAGTTGAACATATGGCACGGGTCGGATCGCCGCTACCAAGAGCGAGTAGCTTGCGTCGAAATCGAGCGGGGATCGGCGGCGTTGGAAATAGGTAGCGGGCTAGGTCAAAGACATTACGCAGGTCGTATTGATGTCCAAGTTGCGAGAGAGCATACTGAATGACCTGGTCGCACTCTGTCTGACTCAGGCCGACCGGCCGACAGATTCGGGTATGCAGATGTGCAAAACGCTCTAGGCTACTGCTAGAGACGCCTCGAATGGTGTCGGCTTCAATTAGGCAATGATCTTCAGGTGCA
>CANCMG010000080.1 GCA_947378965.1 Alcaligenaceae bacterium
GATCAGAGCGTCAAGCGTTCGATTCATCGCTGAACGCCGCATTTTGCCCGGGAAGGGAAACCCCTGTAAGAAGCCCTGCGCGAGTAAGGACTCGAGCAAGCTTTGTCTTGAAAGGTGGTGCACGGCTTCAATCAGGGCGCGCTGCTCATTGTTTGATGCTCGATAACTGAACAGGATCCGCAAAATGACATCAAGCGTAATGCGCGAGGCAAATTCTTTGACGTTAACGGGTAGGTTGACGGCTTTGGGGTCCAGTAACGTATTTAAGATCGACTCTTCTGTCGCGTCTCGCATTAAGCCTAGGTAATCCGACATCTTCTTGCTTGAAAATGCTGGCAAGAGAATCCGTCGCTGCCGTTTCCAAGAGGCGCCCTCAGCGGTGGCTACATTGGGCCCTTGCGTCTGGAAGATAGCGGTAGCGCCTTCTTGGCGCTCAAGTGCATCGTGGTGATTGACCAGCAGTTGATTGACATCGTCAGGAGAAAAAAAGTGATAGCGTAGCTCGCCGTCAGAGAAAAAACTCACCACATCACCGTAGTGATCTCGAAACTCTGCAAGGGTATTTAAGAAGTTTTTTTTCAGTGCTGTGCGCACTCGAAAACCTAGGGGCGAGCTTGGGCCCGGTGGTGCAACCTGAGTGACCATGAGCTTTTGTCTCGTTTTAAGATTATTTTAGTTTTAGTGTACGCCTAATAAGAAGAAATGCAAGGGAAACTTAAGGGGCGAGTTGTGCCACAGTCGTACTCGTCTAAGTTCAATTCCGCAATCGGGCGAGCCATGTCTGTCATTGAGGGGGCGCTATGGATGAAGCGAGGGCTCGGTTGCTGTTTTGCTGCGGGCAGCGCTTGGATGGCCGGTCAGGCGTTGCTGCCCCCAGGCATGCCGCATCGCCTGACTTTTAGGTCGCTGCGTTGGGATGTACACTGCGTTTGAAAATGACAGCCTGACCGATAGGAACCTTAAATGTTAAAACTCGCCGCCTCCTTGTCCCGCTTAGGCACCGAATCTGCTTTTGAAATTTTGGCTCGGGCGCAAGCGCTTGCTGCCCAGGGTAAAGACATTATCAACCTAGGTATCGGTCAGCCAGATTTCAAGACCCCAAAGCATATTGTTGAAGCAGGTATTCAGGCGTTGCGTGACGGCCATCATGGTTACACGCCGGCTAACGGGTTGCCTCAAGTGCGCGAGGCGGTGGCCGCCGATCTAGAACGCCGCCACGGTGCTAAAGTTGATCCTGACTGTGTCGTGATCGTGCCTGGTGGCAAGCCAACCATGTTTTTTGCCATTTTGATGTTTGGCGAGCCAGGGGCTGAGATCATGTACCCGAATCCAGGCTTTCCGATTTACGAGTCGTTGATTAAATACAGTGGCGCAACGCCGGTGCCAATCGCCTTAAGCGAAGATAAAGACTTTGCGTTTGATGCCGATACGGTGCTGTCGCAAATCACGCCAGCAACACGCTTGATTATCATTAATAGCCCTGCCAACCCAACGGGAGGGGTCACGCCTAAAGCCGAGATTGACAAGCTAGTGGCTGGTTTGGCTAAACACCCTGACGTGGCAATACTCTCTGACGAAATTTATAGCCAGATGTTGTATGGCGGGCGCGAGCACGTGTCGCTGCTGAATTACCCCGAGATTCGCGATCGTTTGATCATGCTCGATGGCTGGAGCAAAACCTACGCCATGACCGGCTGGCGCTTAGGCTACGCGGTATGGCCAGAGAGTTTAGTGGCCGATGTCACGCGTTTGTGTATTAACGACCACTCGTGCGTGAACGCCTCGGCGCAGTTTGCCGGCTTAGCTGCCGTGACCGGCCCGCAAGACGCGGTCGCTGAAATGATGGTTGCCTTTAATCAGCGGCGCAGCTTAATCGTTGACGCCTTAAATAGCCTGCCAGGTGTACGTTGCTCTGACGCCGCAGGCGCGTTTTATGCGTTTCCTCATGTGGGTGGCACCGGTTTGACCTCGCGCCAGGCGCAAGACCTGTTCCTGAACGAAGCGGGTGTGGCAACAATCTCTGGCACCAGTTTTGGCGCTTGGGGCGAAGGCTACGTACGGTTTTCGTATGCCAATAGCGCCGAGAACATCGAGCGGGCAATCGAACGTATTCGCAAGGTACTGTAAAACCTCGACACCCAAGCGCGACTGATGTCTGAGCAGGATGCCCTGATCTATTCGATCGCTACGTTCTCGTTGGCAACCTCTCTGACGCCCGGGCCAAATAACCTGATGCTGTTGGCCTCTGGCGTGAACTTTGGCTTCACGCGGTCTGTGCCCCACGTGGTGGGTGTCTCGCTCGGTTTTTTTGTCATGCTGGTGGCGATCGCCTTTGGCTTAAACAGCTTGTTTCAGGCCGTACCGGCCATCTATCAAGTCATGAAAGTGCTGGGCTTTGCCTATCTGGTGTACTTGGCTTGGGGTGTTGCAACCAGCAAGCCTTTGCCGGCACCAGGGCAGCAAAGTGAGCACTCTAGCCCGCTGAGCTTTTTGGGGGCACTGGCGTTTCAGTGGGTCAACCCTAAGGCGTGGCTGATCGCGGTGAGTTTCTCTAGTAATTATCTGCCTCAGCAGGCAAGCCCACTATTCGTATTTTTGGGTTGTATGTTGGTGTCGATCGTCAACCTGCCCAGTATTTGTGTGTGGTTGTGGATGGGCACCAGGCTCGAGCGAGTGTTGCGCGATCCGATGCGTCGAAAAGTATTTAATTGGGTGATGGCGCTGTTACTGTTGGCGTCAATGTTGCCGGTGCTGTGGCTTTAAATCATTTCATTTTGAAAAGAGGCTGGCATGAAATACATACAATTTTGAAAAGAGGCTGACATGAAACACATACAAGTGCGGGGATTGAACTTTGCCTACCTCGAACAAGGCGAGGGCCCACTCATCATGCTGCTGCATGGTTTCCCTGACAACGCGCAAACCTGGAGCCATCAGATGCCTGCGCTGGTTGCGCAAGGTTACCGAGTTGTTGCACCCTATCTGCGCGGCTATCCACCCACTGATGTCGGTACAGGTGGCTATTATGATAAAGCCACCTTAGTGGCAGACGTCGCCGCATTGATTCAAGCCCTCGGCAAGGGTCAGCCCTGCCATTTAGTTGGACAAGACTGGGGTGCGATCATTGGTTATGGTGTCTTGGCGGCCTACCCAGAATTAATCGCACGCGCCGTGCTGATGGCGGTACCTCACCCGGGTCAAGTCACAAAAAGCTTGACCGATGCCAAACACATTCAGCGTTCGTTTCATTGGTGGTTTTTTCAGTTGCCAGATTTGCCAGAAAAAGCGTTAGCTGATAACAACATGGCCTTTATTGATTATCTTTGGAACTACTGGACAACCGACGGTTACCAAGACGATGCACACATGCAGTCGGTAAAAGAGACCCTCGCGCAGCCTGGCGTCTTGGCCGCGACCTTGGGCTATTACCGGGCGATGTTTGATGAGGCCAAGGCCGATCCCGCGCTGGCCGACTTGCGAGTCTTGATGGCGCGCCAGATTAAAGTGCCCACGCTTGCCTTGTGCGGCGCAGACGATTTGCGTGCTGAGCTCATGCAAGCGCAGTCGCAATATTTCGACAACGAATACGACTTTAAGCTGATCGCAAACGCGGGGCATTTTTTGCATCGTGAACAACCGCAGGCCGTGACGCAACAGTTGCTTGACTGGCTTAAAAAATGAAGACAAACGTGCCGTCCTCGCTGTGGATGGCGAATATTCTTGGTGCCGGACAAGTTTGCTCTTGGGGGTCGTTGTATTACAGCTTTCCGTTGCTCGCGCAGGCAATGGGGGCAGAGCTTCTCTGGTCTAAATCCGAGATCTTTTTTGGCGCCACGATCAGCATGCTGGTCACGGCGGTGTTTACGTATCCCGTCGGGTTAGCGATTGACCGGGGCTATGGGCGTTGGATGATGTCTGGCGCCTCACTGATCGCGGCCTTGATGTTGTGGTGGTGGTCGAGCGTTAGTTACTTATTGAGTTTTTATTTGCTCAGCGCAGTCATTGGTGCGTTGCAGGCTGGGTGTTTGTACGAGCCAGCGTTCGCGGTGATGGCCCGTCGGGTTGGTGCTGCCAATGCGCGCGCGCGCATCACCACCATCACCTTATGGGGCGGCTTTGCTAGCACCGCCTTTATCCCGCTTGAACAGTTTTTGCTTGATACCGTTGGTTGGCGACAGTCACTGCTCGTGCTGGCGCTAATCAATTTGGTTTGGGCCGCAATTTATTTTTTATGCATCCAGCCCAAATATGATCTTGAACATACAAACGTTGCACAAACTCGCGAAGACAATAAGGTGCGTGATCGCGCGGTTGTCAAAGCGGCTTTAAAAAATTCGATTTTTTGGTTGTTGTTGTTGGCGTTGACGCTGTACTCAATCATGTTTACGGTATTTATTTTTCATGCCTATCCAATTTTGCAAGAAAAAGGCTTAAGTACGGCCGACGTGGTGAATGCGCTAATTGTGCTTGGCCCGGCCCAAGTGTTGGGGCGGATCCTGATCGCTTATTTTGCTCCGCGTGCACCGATGCGTATCTTGGGTTCGGTCGTAGCTTGCGTGTTTCCGTTTGTATTTGGGATTTTGGCCAGCATTGAAATGCCAGCGTTTTGGCTTGTTGCGCTATTAATTGGCTGCTATGGTTTGGCGAACGGCATTTTTACCATTGTGCGCAGTTTGGTGGTGCCAGAAATGTTAAGCCGTCATGCGTACGGGGCATTGAACGGTTTGTTGACCATACCCACCATGGTGGCACGGGCAGTGGGCCCAGTTGCGGCCGCGAGCTTGTGGATGTTAGGTGAGTCGTATCACATTGTTTTAATCGCAGTGTGCGGCACCGCGATTTTGTTTGCCCTGGCGTTTTGGGCTGCGAGTTGGGTGAGCCGTGAGCGTGCGGCTTAGTGCAGTTTATTGGTGCAAGTTGCTGATTGCATTTAGCTTAATGCACGTAGCGTGCGATAAAAAATACACCGGCAAACGAGGCGAACATAACGGTGGTCATCCACCCGACTAAGCGTAAGCCGAGCGCATGCATTTCTTGATGCATTTTTCCTTCGAGGTGATAGATTTTTCCTTCTAGCTTTGACAGGCCGCATTCTAAAAGCGATATGTCTTGCTTGGTGGCCAGATTTGGGATGAGTGTTTCTAGCCGTACGATACGTGCTTCCATTAATTTCTCCGGTGAATGAACCGAGTCATTTTACTTTTCGGGAAGCACGTATTTCAAGTCACAATTTGTAAAACTCTGTAAGTAACTGTTACTCGGCTTTGGCGCCAGACTGTTGCACCAACTTCGCCCACATTGGTAAATCGCTTACCAAGAAAGCTTGGAAGGCAGCGTAACTGTTGCCGATTGGCTCGGTGCCAAAATCACGAAATTTGTTTTGTACGTCTGGTTGCGCCACGACAGCGGCGATGTCGCTGCTAAGCTTAGTCACGATGGTCGCAGGGGTTCCGGTAAGCGCAAAGAGCCCAAACCAGGATTTCAAATTGATTTGCGGGTAGCCACTTTCAGCAAAGGTTGGTACGTCTGGCGCTTGCGGGTTACGCGCCTCGCCAGTGACGGCGATCGCCTTGAGTCGCGCGCCTTTGACCTGGGCAATCGCCTCGGGTAAGTTAGCAAACATCAACTGTATTTGACCGCCGACAAGGTCATTGGTCGCAAGCGTGCCACCTTTGTAGGCGACGTGCGTCATTTGTGCGCCAAGCTCTGAATTAAATAATTCGCCTGCCAAGTGGGCCGCAGTCCCCACACCACCCGAGCCGTAATTTAATTTTTGAGGATTTTGCCGCACGTACTCGGCAAATTCTTTAACCGTGTTGGCCTTGAGCGAGGGGTTGACTACTAACAGCAAGGGCGCAAACGCCAAATTGGATAGCGGCGTAAAGTCTTTGGCGAAGTTGAACGACAAGCCCTTGTAAAGCGACGCGTTGATGGCGTGACTTGAAGTTGCCATCAGCAGCGTGTAGCCATCAGGGGTTGCGCGTGCCGCCTCGGCGGTGCCGATATTGCCGTTGCCGCCGGGGCGATTTTCGACGATGACTGGCTGACCCCATTTGATAGAAAGCTGTTGCGCAACTGCGCGAGCGACCATATCAGTTGTACCGCCTGGCGCGTAGGGCAAGATGATGCGAATCGGTTTGTTCGGGTAGTCGGCTTGCGCAAGACTCATCCCGCTAAAGGTCAGCAGAAGTGCAATGATCGAGAGGCGCTTGAGTGCAACAAATATCTTCACGAGTTTCCTTTTTAAATATGCAATCATTTGCGTCAAGAATAGTTTGAAAATAAGAACAAAAATTAGTGGACTAGACCAGGGGATGGCACGGAGGGTTGATCAAGCGTCACGCCGTAGAGACGTAACGCGCGATCTACCGGTGTCAGTCAGGTCGCTCGGGCGATCAAGGGACTTTAATGAATTTTTGTAGACATCGAACGTAATCAGGCCTGGGGATGGTGGGATACGAGGCTGCCCAAGAGGTGTAGGCAACCTCGCCAACGTACATGTCGCCATGGCTATCTACGGCCATACCATGGGGTGCAATAAATTGACCCACGCCAGTGCCGTGAGGCTCTTCTGCGGCGACGCGTGCTTGTAGATTGCCAGACAAGTCGTAAATGCTGACGCGCGGTCCGGTGTTGGGCATATTTCTGTTGACGGGCAGATGTGGGCCTAGTTCACCTACATAGCAAAGCGGGCACTTGCCAGCCGTTAAAAAGAGCCCGCAGGGCCGATGCATGTTGCCCCACTGTCCTTCGTACTTTCCTTTGCCATTGAAAATCTGGATGCGATGATTTTCACGATCGGCAACATAGACCAAACCGTTGGTGTCGCACAAAATATTGTGGGCGATGTTGAACTGACCTGCGTCTGTGCCGGGCGACCCCCACGAAAATAATAATTTTCCGTCTGGGCTGTACTTGTGTACGCGCGAATTGCCGTAGCCGTCTGACACGTAGATATCGCCTTCGGGCGACAGCGCAGTGTGGGTGCAACGGTTAAAGGGCTTGCCGCTCATGTAGGGTGAGGCTTGGCCAGGCAAGCCGATCTCTAACAAGATTTTTCCGTCAAGCGTGCACTTGCGTACGGTGTGATCGCCATCGTCGGTTAAATAAATCGTGTCATCGGGCCCCATCTGAACTCCATGGGCGCGTTTGAATACCCCCTCGCCCCAAGAGTTTAAAAAGTTACCGTCACGATCAAAGACCACCATCGGGTGCTCGCCACGGTTAAAGGCATAGACACGATCCTTGCTGTCGATTCCTACGGCGGCGACGTCGCCAAATTTCCAGCCCGCAGGGAGTTTGCCCCAGCCTTCGGCCACTTGATATTTAAAATTGCCTTGCCCGATGATCGTAGTCATGGTTAGTCTCCTAGGTCGCTGTCTGTTGAGTCATTGTTATTCTGTGATCATCATAAGGCAGCCTTTCGCAGATCGCCATCAATTTCTTGAAGGGGTTTCTGTAAGATATTTTTGGTGATCGCCCTCTTTTTTGGCGCGCGGCCTGTTCGAGCTCCTCTCTAACATTTGACGAGTGACCTGCCTGAGCTGCTATCTAACAAGATTTGTGCTGGCCAAGCTCTAAACACTGCCACCTACCAAAGGCGGGGGCTTCGGTGGGCCAGGTTGCCGCAGTCGCGAGCGACTGTAGACCATATTGCTGAAGGTAATTCACCGCGCGAATCACCCCTGCGTGGGTAACCCAAATGGCATCCTCTGTCGTCGTTAACTTGAGCAAGGCTCGGTGAACGCGTATTAAAAGGTCACGCAAGCATTCTGCCCCCCCAAAACGATGTTGGTCAAAATCTTGTGTCCACCGATCAAAGGCAGCTTTCGGAATCTCATCCCACGCAACACCTTCCCAGCTACCAAAATTCATTTCATTTAAACGCACGTCGATGTTGAGCAGCAAAGCATCGCGTTGGTCATGGATTGTTCGGGCGAGCTGCTGCTGTATGGCTTGGGCGAGTTGCTGAGCGCGCTGCAGGCCAGAGCAGTACAGCTTTGCACCAACAGGTAACAATGGGGCAATTGCCTGTGCCGCATGCTGTGTCGCGAGTGGGTCAGCTGGGATATCAAGTTGACCGTAGCAGAGGCCCTCTTGTATCAGTGGCTGCGCGTGCCGTACCAGCCAAAGCGTCATCGAGCAAACCCCAAGAGAATGCCAAGATAAAAGGCAAGCTCGCAGACTTGCTGGGTTGCGCCAAGAGTGTCGCCCGTGAAGCCGTTCAAGCGACGGCTAAGAAGTCGAAGCATGAGTAGCAAAGCAATCGAGCTGCAACCGGTTGCCCAAAGTAAAAGGCTGGGCGCAACCTGCGAGCTGAAGGCGACATCCGCTAAGAGCAGCCATATTAGGGCAACTCCCAAAGTACGCAACGGTGTTTTGTGAGCGAGTGGTTTCGTTTTGGTGGTGAGGTCATCACCTACGTTGCGCAAGCGTACGGTGATGAGCAAAGACATGACACGCGAGCAAACATGTGCGGCGAACAGGCTCCAGGCGGCAAGAACAACATCGAGTTGTCCCAACATGGTGAGAAGTGCAAGCTTGGTCGATAGTGCCAACACCAGCGCCACCCCGCCATAGCTACCAATACGCGAGTCCTTCATGATTTCGAGCGCGCGTTCGCGTGTCACCATGCCGCCTAGTCCGTCTGAGGTATCTGCTAAACCGTCCTCATGAAAAGCGCCAGTTAGCATCACGCTTACGACAGTACTCAAGCAGGCGGCGAGCCACGGCGTAGCAGTTGTTGTCGGCAGCACGGTAGCCAGGGCATAAAACGTCAGACCCGCGAGCGCGCCCACGAGGCAACCAACACCCGGAAAATGCGCGAGGCTCGCCTGTTGCATGGTTGCGTTAAAACCCACCCACCGTGCGATGCCCTCAGAGAGTGGGATACGCGTGAAGTACTGCAGTGCAAGTAAAAAATGACGAATGAATTGCATACGCAAAACACCTTTTTATGATGAAGCCTTTGATACCCCGGCAGATGTGAAACTTGCCATCTGACTCATTACATTGCAGGCCGAGACGAGCAGGGGCCAAGCAAGCGCGGCGCCCGAGCCTTCTCCCAAGCGTAGTTGTAAGTCTAATAAGGGGCGGGCGCCTAGTTGCTCGAGAAGCAAAACGTGTCCACGTTCAGCCGAACGATGCGCAAACACACAGCGTTGTAAAACTAAAGGGTCAAGCCGGCTGGCAACAAGCACGGCCGCACTGGTAATAAAACCATCTACGACGATCACGCGATTGCTTGCCGCGGCCGCGACGATCGCTCCGACCATAGTTGCGATCTCAAAGCCGCCGAAGGTCGCGAGAGCTTGCAGCGGCTCGGTTGCGTCTGCGTGTCGGTGTAAGACTTGTTGCAAAATTTTAGTCTTGCGTTGGATGCCGTCTTGATCCAAACCCGTCCCAGAGCCAATACACTGCTCAAGCGGCAATCCGCCTAAGCGCGCAAGTAGTAGTGACGCGGCTGAGGTGTTGCCGATTCCCATTTCACCCAACAATAGAGCATTACCTGGCAGGGTGTTGATCAGAGCCTGTCCGTTTGACAGCGCTTGTTCACATTGTTCGATGGACATCGCCGGCTGCGCGAGAGTATCGGCGGTGCCGTAAGCAATTTTGCAGTTGTACAAACCGGGTTGCGCGGCGAAATCGTGCATGACGCCACAGTCGGCAACGGTAAGGGTGATGTGATATTGGCGCGCCAGCACACTGACCGCTGCGCCGCCCGCTAAAAAATTATCAACCATCTGCCAAGTTACGTCACTTGGATAGGCAGACACTCCGTGCTGAGCCAAGCCATGGTCGCCTGCAAAGACCACGAGTTGAGGGGCAGACAGGGTAGGTGATTCTGTTTGTAAGATCAGGCCAAGCTTTATGGCGAGCGCCTCTAGCTCACCCAGGGAGCCGAGAGGTTTTGTTTTGTTGTTGAGTTTGAACTGCAAATGGGCTACCAGCGCCGGGTTGCTGAGATCTTTAAGAGTGGGTTGTTCAAATATCACGATTCAAGCCTATGCGTGATCAAGCGATTAACTGTTTAAGAAAGTCGTGATCGGTGTTGCGAACGAGACAATCGGCTAAGCCGTCTTCTTCGGGTAAACCATATTCTCGCCAGAACGGTAGCGTGGCAACAGTGGGGATGCCCGTTAACGTAAAAAGATGTTCTGGCGCCGCGCTCAACAAACGGGCGTCTCCGCGGAACTTGTTCAAGACAACGCCATAAATCAGTGCTTGGTCTGCCTTCGCTAGCCAACCCTTGCCAGCGCCGCTTGTGGTGCAAAGCACCATCACGCAACGCGCTGTCATGTGAACACTGTCTGACAAAGTGATGTCACCAGTACGCGAGTCACATCAGACAAATGTTGCCGGTGCTTTTGCGTGCATCGATAGCTGTTAGACGAACGCATTAATCTTCGATTCCTCGCTGCGCAGGGACGCCTGCATCGAAGGCATGTTTGATCATGGTCATCTCGGTCACGGTATCTGCAATCTCAATGATTTCTGCGGGGCAGCGACGGCCCGTAATCACGACGTGTACCTCTGGGGGGCGTGTGCGTAGGGTTTGCAAGACCTCTTCAAGAGGAACCCAGCCAAAGGTAATCGGATAGGTGAGCTCGTCAAGCGTCACCATAAAGAACTCGCCGCTTAAAATCGCTGCGCTCGCTTTGGCCCAACCGTCACGTGCAAGTTGTGCTGAGTGCTCAAGATCTTGGCTCTTCCAACTAAAGCCATCGCCTAGTCCTTCGATGGGCACGTTCAGCTGTTCAAAGACGCGGTGCTCGCCAAAGCGCGCACTGGGTACTTTCATAAACTGAAAAATTTTGACCGCTTTGCCTCGCCCGTGTGCCCGCATCGCTAAACCAAAGGCAGCGGTGCTTTTGCCTTTACCGTCACCGGTATTGATGATCAACAATCCGCGGCGGTCACCGGTTGATTTTTCGTAGGGCTTTTCGGTGGGTGGTGTAACAATTTCCATAGCAAAGGATCCAGTGTTAAATGAGTGTTAAGTGAGTGTTGGAAGCGCGACCCAATGGGTGCCCAGAGGTTGTATGGCAATACGGCGTTCAAAGACGTTTTCTATTTCACGGTGTAAGGCAGGTTCGTCGCGTTTGCCTGCGTATTGGATTTTTCCGTCAGACATTACGATCAAGTCATCGGCATAGAGAGCGAAGGTGACTTCGTGCAGTACGCTCACAACGGTTTTGCCTTGGGCGATTAACTGGCGCACCAGCACTAACCAGTCGACCTGGTGTGGAGGGTCAAGATTTGCCAAGGGCTCATCCATCAAGAAAATTTCGGCCTCGACTGCTAGCAGTCTCGCGAGCAGCACGCGCTGTTTTTCACCACCCGAGAGTGTGTTGAGCGTACGGTCGCGCCACTCCCAGGCGTGGGTCAGTTTGAGTGCGCGCTCAGCTGCGACGTGATCGGCTAAGCTTTGGCCGCCAAGCCAAGACTGGTAAGGGATTCGACCGAGCATGGCAACGTCGTAGGCTGTGAGATCGTCTGCGCTTTGACCCGAACTCTGAGCCAGCCAAGCGATACGACGAGCGCGAAGCTGCCTTGATTGGTGTTGCAACGGTTGGCCCAAGAGGGAAACTTCACCTGCGTATGGCAGGATACCTACCAATGCCTGAAGCAGCGTTGATTTACCTGCACCGTTTGGTCCGACAATGGCGCACCAGCGTCCTGATGAGATCTTCAGATTAAGACCTTTCAGCACGGATCGTTGACCGCGCTTGACCTCAAGGCCCTGAGTCTCTAAGGCTAGGATGTCGCCGTTTAGCGTTGTGTTCGTGTCAGTCATGTGCGAGGCCTCGACGATTCATCAGCCACATTAAATAGCCACCACCTAGGATGGCCGTGAGCACACCCACTGGCAACTCTTGTGGTGCGACCAAGCCTCTGGCCAATAAGTCAGCAAGTGATAACAGCAAGGCCCCCATCAAACTGGCCAAAGGAAGCAGCCAAGCGTGGCGGGCGTGCACAATTGCGCGCACAAGGTGAGGCGCGGCCAAGCCGACGAAGGCGATCAGACCCGTGTGGGCAACAGCCGTGCCGGTTGCTAGGGCGAGCACCCCAATCAAGACGCCACGCAGCTTAGTCAAGGGCAGACCTAGGCTTAAGGCGGTCGCTTCGCCTAGGGCCAAACCATCTAAGACCCTAGAAAAGGCCACACCCGTGGCCGTGCAGACGAGCCACACCGCAGCCATGATTGCGCAAGCTGACCAACCGACAAAGGCGGTTGACCCAAGCATAAAGGCTTGCATGGTTTGCAAAATATCGGGGCGGGTCAATGAGAGTAATGACGTGAGCGCGCCCAACACGACTCCGACGATGACACCCGCCAATAGCAGTCGCAAGGTATGCTGAACACCTTTGGCCAAACTGAGCGTCAAGCATACGGAGAGCACCGCACCCACAAACGCAGCCCCCGTTAGCCCGAGCTTAACGAACCATTGAGAGGCTAAGGGCGAAACCCCAAAGCCCACCAAGATCACTGCGACACCCAACGAGGAACCTGAGGCGCTGCCCAATAAAAATGGATCTGCGAGTGGATTTCGAAAGAGTCCTTGAGCGACGGCACCCGCTAAACCAAGCAATCCGCCGGTGAGTAGTGCGCCTAGGGTGCGTGGCACACGAACATCCCAAATAATCTGTGTCGCGACAGGGTCAGAGCCAAGGCTCAACAAGGGTTCGAGGCCTGTGCTGCCGACGCTCAAGCCAAGGAGTAAAGTGGCGGCGCACAGCATGCCTAATAGGCTAGCGAGCAGTAACGCACGAGGCGGATTTGGTTTCAGTCGTATCGACGAGGCACTCATGAGACAAACCGTTTTAGACAGTCGGCCATGATGCGCGCGGCTTGGGCCAGGCGCGGACCTGGCCGCACCAAAATATCTTGGTCGATGGTAGTAAAGGCACAAATCCGATTGCTTTTGATGGCGGCCATCGTCGACCACCCTGGGCGCTCGAGCATGGCTGCCAGATCGCGCTCACTAATCATAATAAGGTCGGGTTGTGCGCGAATCACAAATTCAGGATTGATACGTGGAAAAGCGTCTGACTGAGCCTGCAGGATATTTTGTGCGCCTAAGCGACTGAGCGTCTCACCAATAAATGATTGTGGGCCTGCACCGAAAGGTGCGCGGTTCACTTCGATGTAGACACGAAGCTGTTGGGTGTTTGCAGGGAGCTGTTGCGCTGCTGTCGACACACCTTCGTCGATACGATGCCAAAGTTTTTTGGCATCCGCAGGATCAACGCCAAGCACTTGAGAGACTTTGTTTAAGAGTCGCTGGACATCGGCGTGGGTTGTCGTCTCGAGCGCGACGACCTTTAAACCGAGTGCCTCGAGTCGCTCTGCAATACGGGACGATTTTGCAGTGAAGACCGCGTCAGGCTTTAGGGCCAAGATGGCTTCAATATTTGGATCCATACCGCCACCGAGAGTCGGTAGCTGTGTCACTTGTGCCGGCCAGTTCGAATAGCGATCGACACCCACCAGGCGCGCGCACTGCTCAAGCGCGCAGACAGTTTCGGTGAGAGAGGGCAGCAAGGTAATGACGCGTTGCGGCGCTGTTGCCCATCGTGTCGTGACGCCGCGATCATCTGTCACAAGTGATTGCGCGTCGGTTGTGGACATGTTCAAACTGAGTACGACAAGCACGACAAACGCTATCCACGTTTGACCTGCTGCAGCCGCGTAGGGATTGGCAACAGCCTTCGGAGCTGTGACGGTATTCAAGCCGGCCCCTTGAGCGTCAGTGGTAAACCCGCCGTCATGAGCGTGACGCGCTCACAGGTTGCCGCCACCACTTGGTTGAGTAAACCGAGCGCGTCGACAAAGTCGCGTACCTCTTGACCTAAAGGGATGACGCCCAAACCAATTTCATTACCAACCAACAGCAAGGGGCCGCGGGCTTGTGCGATTGCACTGCATAAATCTGTGGCTAAAGTTTGCCAAGCCGCTGAGGGGTATGCGAAGCCTGAGTCTGGCGGCATGAGATGCGCCGTCAGCCATAGAGTCAAACAGTCGACAACGATCAGAGTGTTTGGCTGACTACGTGCTCTGATTGTTTCGGCGAGCGCCAGAGGCTCTTCGATGGTGTGCATACCTGGTACGCGCACCAACCGGTCTTGGCGATGACGCTCGATGCGTAGGCGCATCTCGTCGTCAAAGGGCTGAGCTGTTGCAATCAACAGGGCCGAGCGCGGTGGCCCCTCGCTCAGCCAGAGTTGGGCGAGCGTTTCTGCGCGGCGCGACTTGCCACTCTTTTGACCACCTAAAATGAGTTCACTGCGCACGACTTGAGTCATGTGGCAAGATCCACAACAACGGCATAGCCCTTGACCGTAATCCCCGACGGTACTTGGGTGTTTCTGCAGGGTGTTTGATTGCACACTACAACCTTGTTGGCCGGTATCCGGGCTAGCGAAGCAACCTCTGTCGCCTTCCCAGTCGTTTGTTCAGGCGACCAGTGGCTAATGTGACAGAAGCGAAGCCGTAAGGCTTGTTCGCTTGACCGTTGCGGGGGCAGCGCAGGCTAGACAAGGCGCGCAAGCGGCGAAGTCTTTCTGCTTCCCGTTGAACTGCAGCCTGTGAACCAGGCCGCGAGCACCAACAAAGCTATTTTAAGGGTAAAGGCCGTTTGGGCTTTGCTGGCCCAAGGATAGATTGGTTTTTTGACGAAACGAGCAATATAAAATTATCTTAGCCGTGGTGGCAGATTGATTCAGGCTGGGGTTGAAGACGCACCCGATGCTTGTGGGTGCAGCCCGAGGGCCAAGTACGACCAGCGGCTCAGTCCGACAGAAAAGTAGTCTAATTGCAGTATGCATTTAAAGACAAAGGGAAACTCATGAACGGACTCGTCAAACGACTTGGCGCCTTGGCACTGCTCGCGCTGTGTATGCAAACTGCGGGCGCACAGGCCGTTTATCCTAACCGCCCCATCAAGTTGATTGTGCCGTTTCCAGCGGGTGGGGGCACCGATATCGTGGGTCGAATCATTTCGCAAAAGTTCGCTGCTGAGCTGAACCAGACCATTGTGATTGATAACAAAAGTGGCGCTGCCGGAATGATTGGTGCCGAGATTGCATCGAAGGCTGCCCCCGACGGCTATACGCTTCTGCTGTCGACAAACAGCACGCATGTGCTCGGCCCTTTGCTGAACCCTGCCACACCCTTTAATCCATTAAAAGATTTCAGTCCTATTAGCTATGCGGCGCAGTCACCATCGATGATGATTGTGCCGTTGACGTCTCCGGCTAAAACGGTGAAAGAATTTATTCAACTTGCGCAGCAGCAGCCAGGTAAGTTGAACTTCGGTTCTGCGGGTACCGGCGGTATCCCCCACTTGTCTGGCGAGCGGTTTCAGGCGTTGGCTGGGATTAAGCTCACGCACGTTCCTTATAAAGGCACGGCCTTGGCAATGCCTGACTTAATGGCAGGGCGTCTGGATGTGATGTTTGATAGTTTTTCGTCGTCATACCCCCACGTGCGCGATGGCAAGGTCAGGGCCTTGGGCATTTCAGCGTCTGAGCGTTCAGCGCTCGTACCGGATGTTCCGTTGATTTCGCAAGACCTGCCGGGGTTTGTATCGTTGACGTGGTTTGGTGTTTTTGGGCCTGCGGGTTTGGCGCCCGAGATCGTTGCCACATTGAATCAGGCGCTGAACAAAGCGCTTAAAGATCCCGCGGTTGTTCAGCAACTCGCTGGTGTCGGCATTGAGGCCGTCGGTGGCAGTGCAGCCGACTTTACGCAAAAAATTGCAGAAGATACAGCGCGCTGGTCAAAAGTGATTCAAGACGCGAACATTTCACTGCAGTGAGGCAGGCCACGCCTCAGTCAGGCGGCTCACGCTTCAGTGAGGCAGATCGCACCTCTGTGAGGGAGGTTACGCATCAGTGAGGTAGATCGCACCTCTGTGAGATAGATCACACCTCAGTGAGGTCGCTTGCAGTTACGTCTTGCGATGCAAAAAGCGTTCGGTCAGGTCGCCAAAATTACCACAACCGATTTGTGTGAGCACGGCATCGATTTCGCGACGCATGATGGCAAACACTTGATCGGCACCGTCTTGGCCTAAGGCGGCGACAGCATACAGCGTGGGACGCCCAAAAAAACAAGCTTGTGCGCCCAGGCATTTTGCTGTGATGACGTCTGAACCTCGGCGCACGCCACTGTCGAGCATCACGGTCATCCGCTCACCTACCGCAGCACGAATTTGTGGGAGCATGGCAATTGGCGATGGCGCCGCGTCTAGTTGTCGCGCCCCGTGGTTAGAAACGATGACGCCATCTAAGCCGTGTTCTGCAGACTGAACCGCGTCGTCGGGGTGCAAAATGCCTTTGATGACAAGAGGGCCTTCCCACTCTCGGCGAATGGCAGTCACCGTTTTCCAGCTAGTCATGGGTGCGGGTGTCAGGGTGCCGTACATGTCTGCGACTTGATCGGCATTTGCGCCTTCGCGCGCATAAGGCTGCCAGTTACTCATCATCGGCATTCCGCCAGACTTCAGGTATTGCAACAACCAGCCCGGACGGCTTAACGTATCGAGCATAATTGAAGGCGTCATGCGAAAGGGTCGTGTGAACCCGTTGCGACGGTTGCGCTCACGATTTGAGTTCACGGGCACATCAACGGTGATCACCAACACACCGACTTTGGCCTCGCGTGCGCGGCGCACCAGATCCATATTGATCCGATGGTCGCTTGTGGCATACATCTGAAACCAGACATTGTCAGGGGCAATTTTTGCAGCGTCTTCAATCCTAAAATTACTAGCGCTCGATAACAAGAAAGGGACATTGGCTTTTTTGGCTGCTGCGGCGAGCATGCTGTCTGCACCCACGCGAAACAGACCCGCCATCCCTGTAGGTGAAATGCCGATCGGGCTTGAGTACTTTCTGCCGAACAACGTGGTTGACTGATCGCGAGTGGTGACGTCATTGAGGTAACGCGGGAGCAACTGGTACTGACTAAAGGCTTCGCGGTTGCGCACCATGCCAAGCTCGTCGTCAGCACCGCCATCGATAAAGTCGAAGGCGATCTGAGGTAATTTACTTCGGGCCATAGCCCTGAAATCGTGCAAGTTAATGGCGGGGCGCATAGGTGCTGAGGTCCTTGAGGGTTTGCCTTACCCACATGTTCAAGTGGTGAGGGCGAAAAAATCATGTTAAAAGATTAACAAAATAATACCTAATCGATGATCGGAGACCGATATGAAAAGTACTCAGATGTTTAAGACATTGGCGTTGGTTGCAGCCACAGCGCTGTTTGGTCTGGGTGCTCAGGCCCAAGGGGTTTACCCCGACAAGTCGATTCGGATGGTGGTGCCGTATAACGCGGGGGGGGGCACAGATGTGCTCGCGCGGGCCATCGCTGTGGGCGCCGGTAAAATTCTGAAGCAGACAATCGTGGTCGATAACAAGCCTGGTGCCAGTGGCATGATTGGGTCTGACTTTGTGGCCAAGTCTGCGCCTGACGGGTACACCATTTTGATGACCGCGGCCGATACGCATTCGATCAATCCACACGTTTACCCTAAGATCGCTTACGATGCCTTGAAAGATTTTGTTGGGATCGCACAGGTCGGCTTGCTGCCCTACGCGTTGGTGGTTAACCCCAAAGTCCCTGCAAAAAATATAAAAGAATTTATTGCTTTGGCACAAAGCCAACCGGGTAAGCTGACCTATGCCTCTTGGGGCGTGGGTAGTTCAAGCCAAGTCGCGATGGAGATGCTCAAAGTCACAAGCAAACTCGACATCTTGCACGTTCCCTTCACTGGTGCCGCCCCTGCCATGACTGCAGTACTCGGTGGGCAGGTCGACGCGATGTTTGTACCGCTTAGTTTGGCGGTGCCTAATGCCGAAGCCGGCAAAGTGGTCGTGATGGGGTTGGGTGCCCCGGCGCGGTTTGTGGGCGCGCCCAATATGCCAACCTTGGCAGAACAAGGTATTAACGTCTACACCTCGCCTTGGATTTCAATTCTGGGACCAGCAAAAATGCCTAAGGCTGCGGTCGACGCAATTTATAGCGCTGTGAACGAAGCTGTAAAAGACCCACAAATCATCGAGCTGATGATTAAAGGCGGCTTGCAGCTTGAGATTTTGAATCCTGAACAATTTGGCAAAGTGCTGGTGTCAGAATTTGACCGTTGGGGCGCAACCGTCAAGGCTGCCGGAATTAAAGCGGATCAGTGATCGGCAGCAGAGCGCGTTGAACTCAAGTCAGTCGGCAAGCGCAACGCCTCGCGAGCGCTAACGTTGACTGAAGCCTCATGGCTATGGAAGTCTAGAATTTTTTCAAGTTTGTCTACATTAAATTAACCAGGAAGTGACTTATGAAATTAGCTTTTTCTCCTGCAAGTCCCTACGTCCGTAAAGTCATGGCTTGTGCGGTTGCGCGCGGTATCGATGGCCAGATCGAGAAGTGGGTGATCCCGTCAACCGATGCGGCGCTGGTGCCGGTCAACCCCTTGTCAAAGGTGCCAACACTGGTGTTGGCTGATGGCAAGAGTCTGTTTGATAGCCCTGTCATTTGTGAATACTTAGACAGCCTTGGTTCTGCCAAGCCACTGTTTCCTGCAGCAGGCCCTGCACGCTGGGCTGCGCTGCGTCAGCAAGCCATAGGCGATGGTATTTTGGATGCGAGCCAGCCTCGTCGCCGTGAAATCGCCCTGCCACAGGATGAAGGTCGCATCGGCTATATCCAGTTGCAGCAAGGTAAGGTGAAAAACTCTTTGGACGATCTTGAGAAAGATGCCGCCAACTTAAATAAACTCGACACGATCGGCGAAATCGCGATTGCCTGCGCGCTCGGTTATCTTGATTTTCGCTTTGCGAACGAGCCTTGGCGTCCTGGCCATCCTAAGCTTGAGGCTTGGTACGCGTCAGTGGTGAACTTGCCAGCCTTGGCGAAAACAGCGCCTGTCGCTTGAGTCACCGTTAAATTGAAAGAAAAAGGCCAAGCATGACTGTTGAACAAAGTGCGCTGTTTAGCCCCTATAAAATTCGCGAAACAACGCTACCAAACAGAATTGTGTTGGCCCCCATGATGCAGTGCAAAGCCGTTGATGGCTTTGCCTCTGACTGGCATTTTGCGCATTTTAGTAAATTTGCCTTGGGTGGTTTTGGTACGGTGATGACCGAGGCAATTGCGGTTGAGCCACGCGGCCGGATTACCTATGGCGATTTAGGCTTGTGGTCTGACGAATTTATTCCTGACCTCAAACGGATCACTGACTTTATTCATGCTCAAGGGGCGTTGGCAGCGATTCAGTTGGCACATGCCGGCCGTAAAGCCTGTTGGCAGCGCCCTTGGGAAGGCAATGGCCCGCTGACCCAGGCGGATGCCACGAGAGGGGAGCCCCCTTGGGGGCTGGTTGGCCCCAGTGACTTGGCAGTTGGTGAAAACTATCAAACGCCTCACACCTTATCGGTCAGTGAAATTCGTGAGATCGTTAAAAAGTTTGGTCAAGCTGCGGCGCGTGCAAATGCTGCCGGCTTTGACATCATAGAAATTCATGGCGCACACGGTTATTTGATTGCGAGTTTCTTAACGCCGTTAGTCAATAATCGCCAAGATGAGTACGGTAAAGATCGCACGGGCCGTATGCGCTTTGCTTTAGAAGTGGTTGCCGAGATTCGTGCTAACTGGCCAGTGAATAAGCCTTTGTTTTTCAGGGTCTCGTCAGAAGATGGCGGTGGCGAAGGCGGTTGGGGTTTAGAAGATTCGGTGGTGCTCGGGCTCGAGCTGCACAAAGCGGGTGTCGACGTTGTGGATTGCTCGTCGGGTGGCGTGCGGTTGTCGGCAACACTCGCGAATCAGGCGCGTGGCCCAGGCTACCAAGTACCCTTTGCAGACCGCATTAAACACGGTGGTGGTGTACCCACCATGGCGGTGGGTTTGATTCTGGATGGCCCTCAGGCCGAGGCCATTGTGCGCGAAGGGCGAGCTGATCTGATTGCGATTGGGCGTCAGGCGATGTTTGATCCGTTTTGGGCGCATCACGCCGCGCAACAGCTTGACGCCGATGTGCATTTTGAAAGATGGGATCCCTCTGCCGGGTGGTGG
>CANCMG010000081.1 GCA_947378965.1 Alcaligenaceae bacterium
GCGATAATGCGTTTTTTACCCATCCGACGCGCCAACAGAGCCTGCCCTAGACTGTTGTTGATTTTATGAGCGCCGGTGTGGTTGAGGTCTTCGCGCTTAAACCAGATCTGCGCACCGCCAAGCTCTTCGGACCAACGACGCGCGTGATATACCGGCGTGGGGCGACCAACAAAGTGCTTCAGTTCGTATTCAAACTCGGCCACAAAATCAGGGTCATTGCGGTACTTTTCGTAGGACAGGCGCAACTCTTCAATTGCCTGCATCAGCGTTTCGGCTGCAAACACGCCACCGTAAGGGCCAAAATGACCTTTTGCGTCAGGAAAATCGTAAGGTTTCAAGATCAGATCTCCGGATCAAACCAAGCTGCGCGGGTAACCATATACCCAACGCGTTTTGCGCCCCCACAAATGCCCAACGGGGCACCGGGATACTTTTAGCGCGAAGTCGTCAGTTTAGCAGTCTGGGGCGCAAAAAAACGCAGTAAACCTCACGCTTGAACGCATTTTTGGCTAACGACGACGGGCCAAAAACACACCCGAGACCTCGCTCAAGGCGCCCAGCGCGTACTGCAAATCAGTGCCATCACGAATTTCTGCAGTAAAGGCCATATAAGCGATCGAGGCCTTGGTTTGAGTGTTCACTGCAATCACATTTAGGCGCAGGCGTGCGAAGACTTCAGACAAATCTCTCAGCAGCCCCGGGCGGTCTTGCGCCTGAATAATGACCTCAACAGGGTAAAGCGCCCCAGGCGTCGCGGCAGACCAAGCCACCTCGATCACCCGTTCGGGCTGGTGACGGCTTAAATCGGCGAACGTGGAGCACGATGCGCGATGAATCGAAACGCCACGCCCCCGTGTCACAAAACCATGGATGCTATCGGGCGGCGCCGGACGACAGCAGCGCGCCAATTGCGTCAGCAAAGAGCCCACGCCTACCACCAAGACATTGCCCCTACCCGCGTCGCCTTGACGTTCTGGTCGTACCGCCTGCGCCATCAAGTCTGCAGCGCTTAACTCGGGCTCTGGCGCCGAAGGTTGCAGCACGGCGTCGATCTGGCGCAAACTAAACTCTTCTTTTGCTGCAGCCACATATAAATCATCGGCCCGTGCAAAGCCCAACTGTTGGGCCAATTGCTCGAGGTTGATCGCCGTTTTACCGAGCCGCTGCAGCTCTTTTTCGACCAACGCCTGACCCTGCGTAGTGCGCTGAGCCAATTCAATCGCATTAAACCAGGCGCGTACTTTGGCGCGTGCGCGTGGGCTTGCCAAGAAGCCCAGTTGCGGGTTCAGCCAGTCGCGCGACGGCCCACCCGATTTTGTGGTCACGATATCGACCGTTTGACCAGTTTGAAGCTGTGTACTTAGGGGCACCATTTGCCCATCGACCCGGGCGCCACGGCAGCGATGACCGACGTCAGAATGCAAGTGGTACGCAAAATCCACTGGCGTCGCCCCTATCGGCAACTCAATCACACGCGCCTGCGGCGACAAGACATAAATGCGATCTTGTGTGACGCGACGTGGCTGACTGAGCTGTGGTTCGCCCGACCGATCACCTGCCTCGGTGTTCCAGGCTAACAGTTGCCGCATCCAGGCGAGTTGCCGATCGTATTCAGCCACCGCAGGGGGCTGCCCCGTCGCCGACTGTCCAGCGCCTGCGCCCGCTTCTTTGTAGCGCCAGTGCGCAGCCATGCCAAACTCAGCAAACTCATGCATGGCCCGCGTACGAATTTGCACCTCGAAGGGCCGCCCCACTGTATCAGCAACAACCGTGTGCAAAGATTTGTAGCCATTGGGTTTAGGGCGCGAAATATAGTCATCAAACTCGTCAGACACCGGCTCCCATTGTTCGTGCACAAACCCAAGCGCGGCATAGCACTCACGCTCGTCTTGAACAATCACTCGCAAGGCGCGCACGTCATACAACTCGCTAAACGCAAGCTGCTTGTTTCGCATTTTGTTATGGATACTGTAAATGTGCTTCGGCCGACCTGACACTTCACAGACGATCCCTCGTGCCGCCAGTCCTTGCGCCAATTGCTCGATCGTCTGCGCAATAAATTCTTCACGCTCGATGCGTTTTTCTTCGAGTAATTTAGCAATGTCTTTGTAACGCTGGGGATCAATGAACCGAAAGGCTAGGTCTTCCATCTCCCACTTGATCTGCCAGATCCCCAAGCGATTCGCCAGCGGCGTATACAAATCAAGCGTCTCGCGCGCGAGCATCGGATCGCAGGGTCGCTTTTCAGCGGCCAGCCAGCGCAGTGTTTGTAAGCGCGAAGCGAGGCGAATCAACACAATGCGTAAATCAGCAGCCATCGCCAATAGCATTTTGCGCAGCATTTCTTTCTGATCGGTTGAATCCAGGGCGCCAGCACTTGCACCGCTTGCCAATGAACCTAAGCGCGACAACGCCTGGGTACCCTGCACGAGCTGGGCAACCTCTGGGCCAAATCGATCAGCAACGGCATTAGTATTTGAGGCGCGAGCCTTGACCCCCGAAGCCTCGATGGGTTCGTCGATAAACATCAGCAGCGCTGCGATACGCGTCGCGGCATCAGCTTGCATGGCTGCCAAAATTTGGGCTGAGCCAAGAGCATGCGCCAACAAGGTTTCACCGCCCCCCGTCACTTGCCCAGACAGTAAGGGCGCAACCCAATCGAGCGCACGCTGCAACAAAGACTCATCAGCAGGCCTTAAGCCGCTGATCAATGTGTGAAGATCTGGTGTAGAGACCTTAGACAACGTTAACCATTCAGTGATTCACCCTCACACTGCAGCAGTGACGACAATTTCAACTTTGTAGTCAGCACTCGCCAAACGCGCTTCAATGGTCGCACGTGGTGGGGCGTTACCTTCAGCCACCCAGGCATCCCAGGCTTTGTTCATGCCATCAAACTCTTTCATGTTGGCGACAAAAATCTGTGCCATCAGGATACGCGTTTTATCAGAGCCAGCGGTAGCCAGCAGCTTATCGATCACAGCCAGAATCTGCCCAGTTTGGCCGGTGATATCTTGCGTGGTGTCGTCAGCGACTTGACCCGCCAGATAGGCAACACCGTTATGCACAGCCATGTCAGACAAGCGCTTACCAACGTTTACTCGATTAATGTTACTCATAAAAATCCTTGAATCAATTAGGCCGCAGGAAGTTCAAACACTTGACGCAAATACGCCAAGTACGCTTTATCGTCGCACATCGTTTTTTCGGGTGCATCTGAGACCTTAGCCACCGGTTGCCCGTTACAGCGAATCATTTTCATGACAATCTGCAGCGGCTCGTGACCCAAATCATTGGTCAGATTCGTGCCAATTCCGAAGGCGGTACGGCAACGCCCCGCAAAACGACGCGTCAACTCAATCGCGCGGGGAAATGTTAACGCATCCGAAAAAATTAAGGTCTTGGTGCGTGCATCAACGCGATTAGCCGCGTAGTGCGCGATCATGCGCTCACCCCAGTCAAAAGGGTCACCCGAGTCGTGCCGCGCCCCATCAAATAATTTGCAAAAATACATATCGAAATCGCGCAAGAAAGCCTCGAGCCCATACACATCCGACAGAGCAATCCCTAAATCGCCTCGGTACTCTTTCGCCCAGGTCTCGAGGGCAAACACCTGCGTTTCGCGCAGCCGCGGCCCGAGCGCCTGACAAGCCTGCAAATATTCGTGCGCCATGGTGCCTAGTGGCAAGACGCCATGCTTCATCGCAAACCAAACATTGCTCGTGCCGGCAAAGTGTTCGCCCATTTGGGCCTTCATTGTGGTCACGACTTCTTCGTGCCAGACATGCGAAAAGCGCCTGCGCGTTCCGTACTCGGCGACTCGAAACTCAGCCAGATCGGTGGCGTCGAGCACCAACTTCATCTTAGTTTGCAGGCGCTCGCGGCCTTCAGCCCAGTCAGGGTCTTTGCACACATTACGAAAATACACCTCGTTGACGATCGCCAATACAGGGATTTCAAACAAAATCGTGTGCAGCCAAGAGCCCTTGACTGAGATCGCAATTTCGCCCGGCAACTCACCCTCTGAGACCTCGATGCATTTCTCGGGTAAGTGAAACAGACCTAAAAAATCAATGAAATCACTTTTGATAAAACGCAGGCTTTTCAGATAATCGAGCTCGCTTGGCTCAAAACGCAATTGGCACAACCCATGGATTTCGTGACGAATTTCGTCAAGATAAGGGCGCAGATTCACCCCTTGTGTGCGGCACTTGTAGCGATATTCAACCTGCGCAGCCGGAAAATGATGCAAAACCACTTGCATCATGGTGAATTTATACAGATCCGTATCAAGCAGCGATTTGATAACCATTATTATCCCAGCCTCATCATGACATCCTAACCTCGTAAAACCTTAGCACAGACAGTATTCATAAAACGGGTATCCCGACAAAAGAGGGATGGTTTAGGTAAAATACTTGTTTAGATAAACGCTTCTTGGTAAACGACATGACGCACGTAGTGACTGAAAACTGTATCAAGTGCAAATTTACTGACTGTGTTGACGTCTGCCCGGTCGATTGTTTTCGCGAAGGCCCAAACTTTTTAGTGATCGACCCCGACGAATGCATCGATTGCGCCGTTTGTATCCCCGAGTGCCCAGCAAATGCTATTTTTGCTGAAGAAGACGTCCCCCAAGATCAAATGAAATTTATCGCGCTCAACGCCGAGTTATCGCCCCTCTTTGCAAGCATCAGCCGCAGTAAGGGCGGCCTGCCTGACGCGGATGACTGGCTTGACGTGCCCGACAAACTCAAGCACCTCGAGCGGTAATTGGCTCACGCTTGGCCTGTTGCGCACGCGTTGCAATGACTCAACCACCGGTCGCCGCCCCACGCTACACCAAGCAGACCGTTACCCGACAAACGGTCTGGGTAACTGAAAAACTGTTCTCTTTAACGGTCACTCGCCCACCCGGTTTTAAGTTTGTACCGGGCCAGTTTGCTCGGCTCGGGCTAGCCTTAGATCCGACTGCACCCGACATACCCAACGAATGGCGCGCCTATTCGATGGTGTCCGCCCCCAGCGAAAACGAACTAGAGTTTTATTCTGTGGTCGTGCCCGACGGTAAATTCAGCCCGCCTTTGGCCCAGTTGCGCGTGGGCGATGCACTTTGGATTAACAACTCGGTTTTCGGCTTTCTGACCCTTGAGGCGTTTGCCGGTGGTGAAGACTTATGGCTGCTCGCGACGGGCACAGGGCTCTCTGCCTATTTATCGATGCTGCGCGACCCCGCTACGTTTAAGCGTTTTAAGCACATCGTTTTAGTGCACGGCGTACGCCATGCCGTCGAACTCGCCTACCGCGACGAGCTTTTATCGTTGATGCAACAGCACGCTGGGCAACTGACGTATTTACCCATCACAACGCAAGAGCCTCTCACACAACAACTATCGCCCTCGCTTCGCCCCACGAACCTGGCACCTGGTCGTCTCACCACCCTGCTGCGCTCGGGCGAGCTTGAAGCGCGCGCCGGCCTGTCGCTTGACCCAAGTCAAGCTAGGCTGATGCTATGCGGTAATCCGGCGATGGTCACCGACATGCGCAGCCTGCTCAGTGACCGCGGCTTTGCAGCGGGTAGACGCGGCGTGCCTGGCAACTTAGCGGTCGAGAACTACTGGTAAGTGTGGTGAAGCTAGCCAACGCGTGGCACTGATACGACATTTTGCTGCGTTGCAATAAAAAACTCTCCTAATCAGCGATGCCTATCCCAGATTAGGTGATAATCAAGGCCTCAAGCTCATAACTGGATTCGCTCAATGCTTTATCAAATGCATGAAATGCAGCGCGCCCTCATGGCACCGCTCACCCACTTCAGTGAAATCAGCGCTAAATTATTCACGCATGCAGCAAGCCCGTTTGCCTACACTCCGCTAGCCAGACAGGTCGCCGCCAGTTACGAACTCATTTACCGACTGGGTAAATCTTACGAAAAACCCTCTTGGGGGATTCCGACCACCGAAGTCGCTGGCAAGTCAGTTGCGGTGGATCAAGAGGTGGCTTTAGCGCTGCCCTTCTGTAATTTGCTGCACTTTACGCGCGATCTGCCCGCTAAAGCACGCAAAGCCGATCCAACGATATTGTTAGTCGCCCCTATGTCTGGGCATCACTCTACGTTGTTGCGTGACACCGTTCGGGCTCTGTTGCCCAACCACGAAATCTACCTCACTGACTGGATCGATGCGCGCATGGTGCCCGTATCAAAAGGTGCTTTTAGCCTGAACGATTATGTTCGGTATCTACAACAGTTTATGCGCCACTTGGGCCCCGACGTACACCTGATGTCGGTGTGCCAGCCTACGGTACCAGCGTTGGCTGCCGTGTCGCTCATGGCGACCAATAAAGACCCCTGCCTGCCCCGCACCATGACCATGATGGGAGGCCCGATTGATCCGCGCTGCTCACCGACGCAAGTCAATCGCCTGGCAACCACCAAGCCATTTGAGTGGTTCGAGCAAAAACTGATTCATACCGTCCCTGCCCAGTATCCCGGTGCAGGTCGTCGCGTCTACCCAGGCTTTTTGCAACACGCTGGCTTTATGTCGATGAACCCTGACCGGCACGTGAAGTCGCACTACGATTTCTACCTTGACTTACTGCGTGGTGACGACGAAGACGCCGAAGCGCATCGCAAGTTTTATAACGAATACAACGCCGTGCTCGATATGTCAGAAGAGTTTTATTTGGATACGATTCGCACTGTGTTTCAAGAGTTTGCCTTACCCAATGGCACCTGGGAGATCGATGGCCAACTGGTCACCCCCAGCGATATTAAAAACGTTGCTTTGTTCACGATTGAAGGTGAGCTTGACGACATTTCAGGAGAGGGGCAAACACGCGCCGCTCAAGATTTGTGCTCGGGGATTCCGGCCAAGCGCAAACAGCATTACACCGCGCCTGAATGTGGGCATTATGGGATTTTTGCCGGGCGCCGCTGGCGCACGACCATCTGTCCTCAGATCGCCGAGTTCGTTCGCAAATACTAGACGAGATCCTTTTTAACAGGCACACCTGTCAGGCAACCCACCAGGTTGCCTGATTTCACTTGCAAAATAACGATGCTTGCTCAACGTATCAATGCCCTTTTGCCGCAGACGCAATGCACGAAATGTGGCTACCAAGGCTGCGAACCTTACGCGCAGGCCATCGTTTTAGAGGGGGCTGAGATTAACCGCTGCCCTCCGGGTGGTGATGAGGGTATCGCTGCCTTAGCGCAACGACTCAAGCGACCGATCGTTGCGCTTGACCGTAGTTGTGGCACGCATCAACCGCTAAAAGTGGCCGTGATTGACGAACAGTTTTGTATCGGCTGCACCCTTTGTATCCAAGCGTGTCCGGTCGATGCCATTATTGGCGCGTCAAAACTGATGCACACCGTTTTACCCGCACAATGCACGGGCTGCGACTTATGTGTTGCCCCCTGCCCGGTCGATTGCATCTCAATGGTGGCGGTGACACCGCCTCGTACCTGGACGTCAGAAGATGCCACGCAGGCGCGCGCCAACTTTGAAGCGCGCCAACGACGCCTAGCGCAACAGCCTGAATCGCTCAGACAGTCGCCAGCACTCGGCGTGTCGGGCGCAAGCGCCGAGGGGCTCGTGACCACTCAAGAGGCGGCAACGCCCGATCACGCAGACAAGCTAGAGGCGATTGCTCAGGCCTTGGCACGCGCACGCGCACGACGAGCACCGCGGCCTGCCTCGTAAACACTTACCCACCTAGTGTACTTTGCCGATTAAACCATTCTTAGTCAACTCGGCCACAACCCCCATCCACTCATCCAATGACGTACAGCCCAAGTCTATGAACCCAGACAAGCGACGCGAGATTTTTAGCCGCATGCAGGCGGCCAACCCGCAGCCCACCACCGAGCTCGAATACAAAAGCGATTTTCAATTGCTGATTGCTGTTCTGCTGTCAGCCCAAACAACCGATAAAGCCGTCAATCTGGCAACTCGAAAGTTTTTTGCTAAACATGGCACGCCAAAGGGCCTGTTAGAGCTAGGTGAGGCCAAGCTCGCCGACTATATCAAAACGATCGGTCTGTATAAAACCAAGGCAAAAAACGTACTGGCAACTTGTCAGATTTTGCTTGAGCAGCACAAGGGTAAGGTTCCCCAAACTCGTGAAGCCCTTGAGGCCTTGCCCGGGGTGGGTCGTAAAACAGCCAACGTGGTGTTGAATACGGCCTTCGGCCAACCCACTATTGCTGTAGACACGCACATTTTCAGGGTATCAAACCGAACAAAAATCGCCCCTGGTAAGGACGTTGTCGCAGTTGAAAAAGGCCTCGAAAAATTTGTGCCCGACGAGTTTAAGCTCAACATCCACCATTGGTTGATCTTGCACGGGCGCTATATCTGCGTGGCGCGCACCCCAAAATGCCCCCAATGTGGCATTGCCGATTTGTGTGAATACCGGCCAAAAACCAAAATCTAAGCCCAGCGATCCAGAAGCCCCCTGTTGCGCAAAGTCGCAACGGCAAGTGACCCAGGTTGACCACCGAGGGTAACTACTAATAGTAAACGCACCTATGACAAACCCCCATTCAGCTTTTGCTGCACATGCGTCATAATGCGCGCTCGCATCCAAAAATTCTCTATTCGCAAAGATACGCATGAAAGACATCATCCTTGAGACAACCCATCTCACCAAGGAGTTCAAAGGTTTTGTGGCGGTCAACGACGTCTCGCTCAGTGTTCAGCGAGGCCAGATCCACGCCTTGATCGGCCCGAATGGCGCTGGCAAGACCACCTGTTTTAATTTGTTAACTAAATTTTTGCCCCCAACGCGCGGCAAGATTCACTTTAATGGTGTCGACATCACGGGCGACCGGCCTGCGCAGATTGCACGCCGCGGCATTATTCGCTCGTTTCAAATTTCAGCAGTGTTTCCACATTTAACGGTGCTTGAAAATGTTCGTATCGGTTTGCAACAACAAACGGGGATATCCTTTCATTTCTGGAAAAGTGAAAACCGCTTGAATGCACTGAACGAACGCGCGCAAGCTCTGCTTGAACAGGTCGACTTAGGCAGTTTTGCAAACGAAATCACTTCTAGCCTGCCCTATGGACGTAAGCGCGCTCTCGAGATCGCCACGACCTTGGCCATGGAACCCGAACTGATGTTGCTTGACGAACCTACCCAAGGCATGGGTCACGAAGACGTTGATCGCGTCACACAGTTGATCAAGCGCGTCAGTGTTGGGCGCACCATCTTGATGGTTGAGCACAACATGAATGTTGTGTCTTCGATTGCAGACACCATCACAGTGTTGGCGCGCGGCGCAGTGCTGGCAGAAGGCAATTACGCGCACGTTTCAAAAGACCCCTTGGTGATGGAAGCCTATATGGGCACCACCGAAGGTGAACTCGCCGGAGCACACGCATGAGCGCCGTTGCACTTGAAATTAAAGGCTTAAACGCTTGGTATGGCGAATCACACATTTTGCATGGTATCGACCTGACCGTGCATAAAGGCGAAGTCGTCACCCTGCTAGGGCGCAATGGTGCAGGACGCACCACGACGTTACGAGCAATTCTAGGGCTCACAGGCTCACGCACCGGCTCGGTGCGCATCGGTGGCGTCGAAGCCATTGACATGCCCACTTTCAAAATTGCCAAGCTTGGCTTGGGCTATTGCCCCGAAGAGCGCGGTATCTTTGCGAGCTTGTCTTGCGAAGAAAATCTGCTGCTGCCACCACCGGTGGGCGCCTTGGGTGGCGGGATGTCGCTAGCCGAAATTTACGAAATGTTTCCTAACCTGCTTGAGCGCCGCAACTCGCCAGGTACGCGCTTATCGGGTGGCGAACAACAAATGTTAGCGGTCGCCCGTATTTTGCGCACCGGTGCCAATCTACTGTTACTCGACGAGATTTCTGAAGGTCTTGCGCCGGTCATTGTGCAGGCCTTAGGTCGCATGATCAAGATGCTAAAGGCTAAGGGCTACACCATTGTGATGGTCGAGCAGAACTTTCGTTTTGCCGCCCCCTTAGCAGACCGTTTTTATGTTGTAGAGCATGGTCAAATCGTCGAGCATTTTGATGCCGTCGAATTGTCCGCTAAGCAAGCTGTGTTGACCGAGTTGTTAGGCGTTTAGTCGCTAGTTGACTTGTATGATGGCGTCTTTGCAGTCAGGCGTCTAATTTTTTTATCGTTGCGTGTCGCAATATTTCGGAGAACCAAATGAAACTTCGCACCCTAAGTGCTTCGCTGATGTTGGCCGGTTTCGGCCTTGTTTCACAATCTGCCTTAGCCAACATTTCTGATGATGTTATTCGGATCGGTTTTATTACCGACATGGCAAGCGTCTACTCTGACATCGACGGCCCTGGCGGCATCGAAGCGGCTCGTATGGCAATCGCCGACGCTGGCGGCGAAATCAATGGTAAAAAAATTGAACTGATCTTTGCCGATCATCAAAACAAGGCCGACGTCGCTGCAGCCAAAGCACGCGAATGGTTTGATCAACAGAAAATTGACATGTTGATGGGTGGCACAAATTCAGGCGTGAATTTAGCGCTTGCTGGCATCGCTGCCGAAAAGAAAAAAGTGTTTATGGCAGTTGGCGCAGCAGCCTCTGACCTGACCGGCGCACAATGCTCGCCTTATACCGCCCACTGGGCGTATGACACCGTGGCACTCGCCCGCGGTACGGGCTCTGCAATCGTGAAGGCAGGCGGCAAGTCATGGTATTTCTTGACCGCTGATTACGCCTTTGGTCACGCCCTTGAGCGTGATACGGCAAACGTGGTGAAAGCGGCGGGTGGTGAAATCAAAGGCCAAGTTCGCGCACCGTTAAACTCTTCAGACTTTTCATCGTTCTTGCTGCAAGCGCAAAGCTCTGGCGCGCAAATCTTAGGCCTGGCTAACGCGGGCGGCGACACGATCAATTCGATCAAGGCGGCAAACGAGTTTGGTATTGGCAAAACCATGAAAATGGCTGGCTTGCTGATCTTTATTAACGATATTCATTCACTGGGTTTGAGTGTCACGCAAGGCATGCAATTCACCGATGGCTGGTACTGGGATCAAAACGACGAAACTCGCGCTTGGGCGGCTAAATTTGAAGCGAAGATTAAGCGTAAGCCTTCGATGGTTCAGGCCGGTGACTATTCGGCCGTGTCGTACTACCTGAAGGCCATCAAAGCCACAGGCAGCGACGATGCTGATACCGTGATGAAATGGCTAAAATCCACCAAGATCAACGACATGTTTGCCAAAAACGGCTACCTCCGCGAAGATGGTCGCATGGTGCACGACATGTTCTTAATGGAAGTTAAAAAGCCTAGCGAATCAAAAGGACCTTGGGATTACTACAAGCAACTCGCGGTATTGCCTGGTGAGACTGTCTACACCACGCTCGCTGAATCTACCTGCAAACTTATCAAGAAGTAAGCACAATCAAACCTTCGGCGCGCTCTGGCCTGCCGAAGGTTTATTTTGTTGACTCTGCACCTTTGGCGTTCTGATTCACAATGATCACTATTTTCGGCATACCTCTTCAAGCGTTTCTTGGCCAACTATTGCTTGGCTTAGTCAACGGCTCTTTTTACGCCATTTTGTCTCTTGGTTTGGCGGTGATTTTCGGCTTACTGAACGTCATTAACTTCGCGCATGGCGCGTTGTATATGTTTGGTGCCTTCTTGGCCTGGATGGGCATGTCGTACTTTGGCCTGAACTATTGGGTCATGCTGGCGCTCGCTCCGGTGATTGTGGGCCTATTTGGCATCGTGATTGAAAAGTGTCTGCTCAAGCATCTTTACAAGCTTGATCACCTATACGGCCTGCTGCTCACCTTTGGCATCACGCTCTTGATGGAAGGTCTGTTTCGCAGCTTCTACGGTGTCTCTGGGCAACCTTACTCAACACCCGAGGCCTTGCGTGGCGCCACCAACCTAGGGTTTATGGTGCTGCCTAATTATCGGGCCTGGGTGGTGGTTGCCTCAGTGGTGGTGTGTTTTGCAACCTGGTATGTGATTGAACGGACTCGCCTAGGTGCCCTGTTGCGCGCCGGCACAGAAAACCCAAGGCTGGTTGAAGCCTTTGGCGTGAACGTACCCTTGATGATCACGCTCACCTACGCCTTTGGCGTAGCACTGGCTGGTTTCGCTGGCGTGTTGGCCGCCCCAATTTTGCAGATTTCGCCACTGATGGGTTCAAACCTGATCGTCGTGGTGTTTGCTGTGGTGGTGATCGGCGGAATGGGTTCGATCTTAGGTGCGATTGTCACAGGCCTTGGTCTGGGCATCATTGAAGGTTTGACTAAAGTATTTTGGCCTGAGGCCTCAAGCACGGTAGTTTTCATCATCATGGCGATCGTGTTGTTAGTGCGCCCAGCAGGTCTGTTTGGAAAAGAAAAATGAATCGTCAAGCGCTTGGTTATCTTTTGTTTGCTGTGTTTTTGGCAGCGATCCCGATGCTCGGGATCTATCCGATCTTTGCCATGAAAATCATGTGCTACGCCTTGTTTGCCTGCGCGTTCAATTTGCTGCTGGGCTTTACCGGTTTGCTCTCGTTTGGCCACGCAGCCTTTTTGGGTAGTGCGGCGTACGCGTCGGGGCATGCCATCAAAGCCTGGGGGTTTTCGCCAGAGCTGGGCATTCTGTATGGGGTAGCGATCGCCGGCGTACTCGGTGTCATCATGGGCGCCTTGGCGATTCGCAGAAGTGGCATCTATTTTGCGATGATCACGATGGCACTCTCGCAGATGGTCTACTTTTATTTTCTACAAGCAAAATTCACTGGCGGCGAAGATGGTCTGCAAGGCGTGCCACGTGGGACTTTGTTTGGCTTGATCGATCTTAAAAACGATCTCAATTTGTACTACTTGGTGATGGCCCTCTTTGTCTTGGGATATTTCATCATTTGGCGTACCGTGCATTCGCCCTTTGGTCAGGTACTCAAAGCGATTCGTGAAAACGAGCCGCGTGCAATTTCACTTGGCTACGATGTCGAACGCTTCAAGTTGCTAGCCTTTGTCTTGTCTGCGTTGCTGGCTGGCTTGGCAGGTTCAACCAAAATGCTCATTTTTGTATCGGCAACCTTATCAGATGCCACATGGCAAATGTCAGGCTTGGTGATCTTAATGACGCTGATCGGCGGCTTGGGCACGCTAGTAGGCCCTGTACTGGGCGCCTTTATTGTTGTGATGCTTGAAAACAAGGTCGGCGATTTTGGTGCCGCGATGACCAAGCTCACGGGGGTTGAGTGGTTTCAGCGTTTGGGTGAGTCTGTCACCATCGTGATTGGTTTAATTTTTGTGATTTGCGTGCTTGCCTTCAGACGTGGCGTGGTGGGCGAAGTCAATGCCTGGCTTGAAAAACGTAAAAGTGTTTCTACGCAAACCTAACACCGGTTGCCTGGTTCGGTGTTGCTGTACTCTGTACTTGTAGTGAATTCGCTAGCCGTCAACTTAAAGAGAGACTGACATGAAGATTAGACAATTCTTAAAAACACCTTGTGCCGTCGCGTTGACAGTCGCATCAGTCTTAGTCGGTTCGCTTGCGATGGCGCAAACGCCTGCGCCGGCTGCCACAACTGCCGCCGCAAGTACGAAGGTTGAAATGCAATGGCTAGGTCAAGCTGGCTTTCGTATCGTTACCCCGGGTGGCAAACTGCTTGTGGTTGACCCTTGGATCAAAGGGGGCCCTAAAGCGCCAGCTAACTACAAAGCTGATCTAGCGGCGTTGGGCAAAATTGATATCTTGCTGGTGACGCATGCGCACGTCGATCATTTGGGCGACGCACCAGCGCTGGCCATTTTGAACAAGACCAAACTGTATGGCCCCGCTGACATGGTGACGCCACTCATCACGCTTGGCATGATCCCAGCAGAGTTGGGGCACCGCTTCAATAAGACGGGTAATGTCAAACCGGCGCCTGGCATTAAGGTGACTGCGGTTGCGGCCGAGCATTCGTCTTTAATTGTCTGGAACAATCCAGAGACAAAGAAAAATGAATCGCATCCAGCGGGCGAAGCAATGGGTTACATCATCGAACTCGAAAATGGTTTCAAAATCTGGCACATGGGTGATACGGGCTTGTTTGGTGATATGAAGTTCATCGCTGAGTACTACAAGCCTGATCTGGTGTTAATGCCAATCGGTGGCAACTTCACGATGGATCCTGAAGACGCTGCGTTTGCGTTAAATACTTGGATCAAGCCCAAAATGGTGATCCCGATGCATTACAACTCAAATCCTTTGACGCCCGGCACGCTGGCTGAGTTTCAAGCGGCGATGAAGGGTAGCTCGGTCAAGATTGTTCCGATGACTGAGGGTCAGACGCTGTCGTTCTAAGCGGTTTGTTTTTGGCTGTTGTCTTCGAAGGTTACGGGGCAGTGCCGCAGCGCGCCTGGGTGGGCAGATTGTCTTGGTCCGCTTTGCGGACTGCCCTCGAGTTGCTTGTCTGAACGGCGGCGACCCAAACTCGCTTCGCTCAAACAAGGGCCGCCTTCATCCGTCCAGCCTGCTCAACTCTCGGCAAGACAAGACAGCCCACCCAGGCGCGCTGCGGCACTGCCCCGTAACTTGCGAGTACGACCATCCGTCTGAATGCTTTACGCTTTTCCCCGTCACTAACGCTCACGAGCGAAGTCGTTTGGATGCCCTGCGCCCCTGCCCCGTAACTCTTACTCAAGAGTAAAACCGTTCAGCGCAATCAATCAATCAATTTGCCGCCATCATGAAACGGGTAAGGCCCCTCAAAGGTACCGCAAGGCATCTGGTGAGAGACCAAGCCACGCTCAGCGTCCCAAGCGTGCACTTTAAAACCACCAGGCTCAAGGATCCATTGCGAAGCGGCTTCAGAGTCAAGATCTAAGGCAACTTGATGAGCAGGCGCCGGCGAAGTCGAAGCAATCGTTGAACCGAACCGTACATCAATCGCGCGATGCAGGTGGCCACAAATCACTCGTTCGATATTTGAGTGCTGCGCGACTAGCGCCTCAAGTTCTGCTGCACCCTGCAACAGACCAATCTTATCCATGTGACCAATGAGCGTCTTGAACGGCGGATGATGCATCGCAATGACGACCGGCATCTCACGCGAGTCGGTCAGCGTATCTTCAAGCCAAGCCAAACGTTTAGCACAAAGACCTCCGTGGCTTTGTTGAGCAACAGTGGTGTCCAATGTGATCAAGCGCACTGGCCCCAGTTGCACCGTGTATTGCACAAAACCTGAGTCACCTAAGTAGGTATGCTCAGGAAACGCCGCGCGCATTTGTGTCGCGTCATCATGATTACCCGGCAGCAGGTAATACGGCACAGTTAAAGGATCCAGACACTCACGCAAGTGCGCGTACTCTGCGGGCCGACCGAAATCAGTCAGGTCACCGGTCAGAACCACGGCTTGAGGTTTTTGACGTAGTTGTTCAATGGTCTGCACGGCAAGACGCAAATAGGGTGCAGTATCAAGGCGGCCATATGCCAAACGGCCAGGCTCTCGAATATGCAAGTCAGTCAACTGTACAAAGAGTGTGCTCATTGGTCGCTCTCGCAAGGCATGAAGTGTTCGGTAGCGATGGTAAGTGAGACGCGTTCGCCGACGCGGTAAGGGCTATCGCGATGTGCTTCGGCCGCTAAGGTCGCCTGGCCCACCACCTCTAAGCGGTAATGAATGCGGTCGCCTAAAAAACTCCGTTGAGTAATCAGCCCTTCGGGTTGACTCGGCGCTAACGGTTTCAATTGAATATCTTCTGGGCGCACAAACAGTTCAGGCCAAGGGCCTTGCGGACAAGGCAGCGCTATTTGTGCAAGTGTGACGGTATCGTTTGCAATATCTTTAGAGGCGCGCTGCAAGCGATTGATGCGCCCAAGAAACTCAGCTACAAACGTGTGTTTAGGATTTCGGTAGAGATCCTCGCCCTGGCCCACTTGAATGATTTTTCCGCTTCGCATCACCGCTAAGCGATCAGCAATCGCCAGCGCTTCTTGCTGGTCATGCGTGACATGAATCGTTGTCACACCAAGACGGCGTAGCAAATCTGCTAACTCATCGCGCAGAGTGATTTTTAGCTTGGCATCTAACGCCGTGAGTGGCTCGTCAAGCAATAACACTTTTGGACGTACCGCCACGGCACGTGCGAGCGCAACGCGTTGGCGCTGGCCACCAGACAGTTCTGCAGGTCGCTTATGTTCTAGGCCCTTGAGTTGCACTAAATCAATCAACTCACCCACAGTCTGCTTGAGCTGCTGTGTACTGGTGCCTCTGAGCCGCAATCCATAACCAATATTGGCCTGAACTGTCATTTGTGGAAAAAGTGCGTAATGCTGAAACACCATCCCGATCTGACGTTGCTCGACGGGTACTTGCGTCACGTCTAGCGCACCAAACCGTATCATCCCTCCTTGATCAACCCGTTCAAGGCCAGCGATGAGTCTTAACAGCGTCGTTTTACCGCAACCAGAGGGCCCAAGCAGCGCCAACACCTCGCCGGGATAAACCTCAAGCGAGGACGGCAATAAGCCCTGTGTGCCGTCGGGATACGTCTTGGCGCACTGACTAATCTCTACTGAAGTGCGTTCAAGTTCCATAGCGCTTTTGAACCTCGTTGGCGATCGCTTGTAAGCCCCACAAGAGCGGCAGTACAACAATAAAAAAAATGAGTGTGTAAGCAGAGCCCACCTCGATACGCATCGAGGCATAGCTATCTGCTAAGCCAACTGGCAAGGTGCGCGTTAAGGGGGTATGCAACATCCAGGTCAAGTTGAACTCGCCCACGGACAAGGTAAAAACCATTAACGCACTGGCGATGATGGCTGGCATCACTGCGGGGATCAACACGCCTAACAAGCGACGCGAAAACCCTGCGCCCAACGTACGCGCTGCCTCTTCAATTGCGACGAGTTCTCGGTTTGCGAAAGCTGACGATACCGTACGCACCACAAAGGGCAACGTGAATACGACATGGCCGACTAAAATAAATAAAAAGCTTTGCCGAAAACTGCGAAATTGACCATATACCAGAATCAGAGCTAAGCCCGTCGCCAAGCCAGGGACTGCCACAGGCAAAATCAAGAGTTCTTCAAACAAACGCGCCCACCGCGAACGAGTTCTGGCCAGGGCGTAAGCGCACGGCACTCCTACGACGGTGGTGATCAGCGCACACGAAGTCGCGATCGCTAACGACCACAGCACCGTGTCGCCATAGCCTTCCCACACTTGTTCAAGCCAACGGGTCGTCAGCCCACTGGCCAAGCCTTGAGAATAATTGTTCACTAGGCCAGCCGTGATGGATAAGACCATCGGGGTCAGCATAAACAGCGTCACAAGCGCCGTCAGCAGCGCTAGGGTAAACGGAAATCGATGGGGCGAGTGTGCCTGTGACATCACCTAAACCAACACCGTCGCAGAGTCTGAGTAACGTCTTGCCACATACATCACCACCCAGGTGACCAAGCCTAGCGCAATCGAGAGCGAGGCGGCCAACGCAAAATTGGCGTAGTTTGTAAACTCAGAATAGATGGTGATTGGCAACACTTCAAACTTAGTCGCCAGTGTGAAGGCCGTGCCAAAAGCACCCATCGAGGTTGCAAACACGATTGCGGCGCAAGCGAGTGTTGTGGGGGCTAATTCTGGCAGCCAGACATCACGCACGATGGCATAACGCGTGGCCCCCAAGGTTCTGGCAGCCTCTTCAAGAGCCAGATCCATTTTCTCAGCGGCGGCCGTATAGGTCGCAATTGCACGTGGAAGTGAAAAATACAAATACGCTAGAAAGAGACCCAAGAACCCATAGGCAAGTGTCAAGCGCCCTGCCCCCAAGGCTTCAGACAAATCGGCGATCAACCCCTGGCGCCCGCCTAACAGAATCATAAAAAAACCAATAATCACTCCGGGAAATGACAAAGGCAGGGTTAAAAGTGAGAGTAATATGCCTCGCCCCACAAACTTGTGACGCGCTAAAAAAATACCGACTGCACTGCCAAGCACGAGTGTTAACACAGTGACTAGCAACGACAACCCGACTGTGTTTAACAAACTCAGCCAATAGCGAGGGTGAGTCAAAATTGCAAAGTAAGTCTCCCAGCCTTTTTGAGCTGGCAGGGCGATGAGCCACGCCATTGGCAATAACCAACAGGCAAAAAAAATGATAACGACTGGCGTCAAACAGGCCAGCCGTTGTGCAGAGAGCGTTACCACGTTTTGATGACTGTCGCAGCAGCAGTGCGCTACTGCACGTCTTTCAAATACCGTTCTGAAAACATCTTTTGCACTTTAGCCATGTGGCCGTAATCCACTGTCTTGGCGCGCGCATAGTCTGCTGCGGGTAGAAAGCGAGCCTGCACCTCTGCAGGAACAGCCGACGCACGCACCGGGCGCAGATAGGCGTTTGCCCAAATGGCCTGCCCTTCATCTGACAACACAAAATCAAGAACTTTTTTACCGTTCTCGGCATTGGGGCCTTTGTTCACAAGACTCATCACATAAGGCACCACTAATGTGCCCTCTGTCGGTATCACAAAAGCCACATTCGCCTTGTCTTTGTATTTTGCGCGATAGGCACTGAAATCGTAATCAAGCAAAATCGCGATTTCTCCAGACAACACACGCGCATAAGACGTTTGCTTAGGCACAATCGGTTCATTTTTTTTCAGTGCTTTGAAATACTCAATCGCTGGACCAAAGTTATCAAGCGAACCGCCCCGCGCTTGATTGATTGCCACGGCCCCCACATACCCAACAAAGGCCGAGGCCGGGTCTAAATAACCAATCAAGCCTTTGTACTCAGGCTTAAGTAAGTCGGCCCATGACTGAGGGATAGGCTTGCCTTTCAGGGCGTCAACGTTGACCATCAATCCTAAGGTACCTGAATGAATCGTAAACCAATTACCTGCAGGGTCTTTCAAAGCATCTGGAATGTCATTCCAGACTGCAGGTTTAAAAGGGGTTACGACCCCATCAGCGGCAGCCTGAATACCAAAGGTCACCCCAAGATAGGTGACGTCTGCGACTGGGCTATTCTTTTCGGCAACAAGTTGCGCCAGAGCCTGACCAGAATTTTTATTATCAGCAGGGACGGTGACGCCAGTTTTTGACTTGATTGCTTTAAGCTGCGAACCCCAGTCTGCCCATTCGGGCGGGCAGTTGTAACAGATTGCAGACTGCGCCATCACAACACTTGAAGACAACGCAAAACCTAACAATCCAACACACAACATTTTATTCAGCAACGCTTTCATAGTCAGTACCCTCGATAATGTCGAACACAAAACAATGCCGCAGTGATGCCAGCGGGTTGGATGTCTATTTTGCCGCAGATCCGTGACAAACATATTAACCGCTGATTGCGACGCTACAGTTTCGCAACGCGTTAGCTTTCTGGTCACGCGGCCTCTCTTTCATGAGCGGTACTCTTGCGCAAGATCCCCAAGCGCTAAGCGCCTTTGTCATAAAAATTGCATATTCACTTAGTACTCTAGCGTGCGGATCTTAGATGTTGCGTCGCAGCATCACCTTCGCAGCCTGAAGCTAGGAGTAGCTGATGAACGTACAAAAACGCTGGGTGGCCTATTGCTCAGGGAACACCCGTGATGCGACTGAGGACGACTGGAATCATTTTGTCTTAAAGGTTTTTTTCGACTGGCGCCAACAGCAACTCGCTCTTGACACGGACGCACCCAAACAGGCGGGAAAGGCTCTGACAGAGTATGCCGATACGAATTACAACTTTGCAACGTTTGTTGATGAGGCCGACAGCTACCAAGAGCTTGCGCAACTTGAGCTCACGCGTCACAAGCCTTGAAACCAAGTACCAGCACTCTTGGCTGGCTGGTAGGTGGCGTATTGTGCCGCCCGCAGCTGTCATGACCCTGTCACAAGAAAGGATGAAGATAGCTTTCAATGAATAAAACTATTGACTTCATCTACTTCAATGCGGGCGGCGGTCATCGTGCGACGGCACTGGCCTTGCAACAGGCGATTGAATTTGAGCGGCGCCCATGGAACGT
>CANCMG010000082.1 GCA_947378965.1 Alcaligenaceae bacterium
GCCTTCAACTCAAGCAAAAACTCGGTGAAGGCGCTTCGGGTGTGATCTATCAGGCTGCGCTTGGCGATGCTGCGCAAGCAGTTGCCGTTAAGGTCTTTAAAGGGGCGCTGACAAGTGATGGTTTACCGCACAGCGAGATCGCTGCGTACTTGAGCGCGGGCTCGCATCCCTATCTCATTAATCTGCTTGGCAAGGTCACAGGGCATCCAGAGGGGACTCAAGCTTTAGTCATGCAGGTTGTCGATTCAAGCTATCGAAACTTAGCAGCCCCACCAAGTTTGCAGTCGTGTACGCGCGACGTGTATGACGCTGACTTGCGTTTTAGTTTGCGCGATGCGCTGCGCCTGGCGCATGGGGTGGCAAGCTTGGTGTGCCAGTTGCATAGCTATGGGCTAACGCATGGCGACCTGTACGCACACAACACCTTAATCGGTGCCAACGGACACGCGGTGCTTGGTGATTTTGGTGCAGCGGCTTTTTACGATCAAAGCGACCTTTTCGTTGCGCAGGCGCTTGAGCAGATAGAAGTGCGTGCGTTTGGCTGCTTGTTTGAAGAGTTGCTTGAGCGTGTCGATCTTGCAGCGCAGGCGAGCGCCTCGCCTGAAGAGTTATTGCACTCAGCACAAGAGTTGTGCGCGCAATGCTTAACGCCGCTCGTCAAGCAGAGGCCGCTATTTGAAAGGCTTGAAGAACGCCTCGCCTTGTTGCTTAAGCAATTGTAGGATCGTCTATTTAAATTGCGTCAGCGACAATTAATACCCGAACAGCCGAGCGGGGTTATCGGCAAGAATCAGTTTGCGTACACTTTCGTCTGTAGTCCAGCGTGCCAACAAATTGAATAACTCAATCGAGCTGTTCTCACCAAACGACAGATGTGGATAATCGCTGCCCCAAATAATGCGATCAGGGGCCGCTTTAATTAGGGCCTGGGCCAGTGTATCTGCATCGGTAAAGTTAGGCACTTTAGACATGCGATAGATGCCAGTGAACTTAACGTAGGCTTTGCGATCGCCGTGATTCATCAACTCGAGTAGGGCTTTAAAGCCAGGTGCGTCGGGGCCGTCTTTGGCAAGATTCATCCCCATATGTGCCATTGAAAATGGCACGGGTAGAGTCTTCATCAACGGGATCATTTCAGTGGTGAGCCAACCTGGCAGCAAGAAATCAAGGTGCCAGCCAAGCTCTTTGCAACGCGCAGCAATACGCTCGATACGTGGCTGCATTTTTTTGGATAAGCCTGGTTCGTAGGGGTGGATCGGGCTGTAGTTGATCCGCACGCCGCGCACGCCAAGCTGATCCATCTCAGCTAACAATGAATCTGGGGCGTCTTCGTCGATATCAACGATGCCGCGTGATTGATTGATGCCAACCTCGCGCATCGCATCGAGCATGCAGCTGTTGTCTCGGCCATAGGCGCTTGGTTGCACAAACACATAGCGAGTCAAGCCAAGATGTTTGGCAAGCTGCAGATAGTCAGACAACGGCGCAAGCGGCGGTGCATAGCGTAGTTGATCAGAGCCATACGGATATTTGTCAGCCGGGCCGAACACATGAAAGTGTGCATCGCAGGCGTTAGCGGGGGCAGTAAAGGCAACTTTTTCGTTTAAATCAACAGACACGAGAGGGGCTCCGGCGAATTGCAAAAAGGGTAAGAGCTAGACAGGGTTCGCTGTCTGGACTTGTTGAAAGATGCTGATGTATTGATCTCTCTGATCGTAAACAGCAGTTTAAGGGATCAGGCAGGTATTAATGAAATCGATATCAATTACTTTTTCATTCCGCTGATCAGTTCACGTAGCGCTGCTGTATCTTTGCTAGCTGCAGCGGCGAGGTACGCCGTATCGTTGCCAGCAATTAAAAATTTAGCGCCAAGCTCAATCAGTTGCGTTTGCAATTCAGTATCGCCACGAATACCGCCGATTCCCATCGCGATATTGTGTTTTTGACAGGCTTTCGCAACTGTCTGATATGCCTCAAGCAGCTTGGGATGGCGCAACTGTCCGGGGATGCCCATTTCAGTGCATAGATCGTTTGAGCCGATTAACAGCATATCCACGCCGGGAATTGCGGCAATCGCCTCTGCATTGGCAATGCCTTCGGGAGTTTCAAGCATCACGATCACCATCGTGTCGGCGTTACCAGACTCGTTGACCTTAGCCAGCGGCATGGCTTTGTAAGCGGTGGCAGGCCCTGCGCCCATGACTGATCGGTGTCCGAGCGGCGGATACTTGGCGTACGACACGATACTGCGCGCTTGCTCGGGGGTGTTGACGTGCGGAAGAATCACGCCTTGCGCCCCACCATCGAGCGCACGCGAGATGTCTTGCCCGAGGTGGCCGGGTACGCGCACGAGTGCTGTGACGCCGTAGGCGATAGCTGTGATGCAAATGGCTGAGGTGGTATCAAAACCGATCGGGCTGTGTTCCATATCTACATACAAGCAATCAAAGCCCGCGGCACCAACCAAGGGGCCAATGTCAACGGTGCGCGACTGACGCAAGCCAATGCATAACGAGACTTCGCCTGCAGCCAGACGTGCTTTGAGAGTGTTTTCCATTTTTGATCACCTTTTGCAAAATTAAAATGAGCCGTGCAATAACGATTGGAAGTAAGAGTCAGCTAAAAAGTTGACCTCTGCTGGTTGAGTTTCGAGTTGCAATTAGCAGGCCACTCATTGCGTGACGTCATTGGCGAGGCAGTCAACATGACCGTGCCCTGATTCGGACTGTGCCTTCTGAGCACTGCCGCAACTCTGGCGCGATCTGAGTCGCATTGCCCTGACTCAGGCTTGATCTGAGTCGCATTGTTCTCACTCAGGCTTGATCTTCGCGCGCGTAATGACCTCAGACCACAGCGTTGTCTCACTTTGTACCATCTTGGTAAACGTTGCGGGCGAGGTGGCAATCGCTCGCACCCCTGTTGCAGCGAAGACCTCGACAACTTTTGGTGTGGCCACAGCTTTGACGATCTCTTTTTGCATACGCTCAATGATTGCAGGCGGGGTGCCGGCAGGTGCCATCATGCCAAACCAATACATCATTTTGTAGCTTGAAAATCCCGCTTCAGTGAACGTGGGAACCTCTGGCATGTTGGGATGACGCTTTTCACTGCTGACGGCTAAGCCAAGCAGACGACCATCCTTGATATAGGGGCTCGCGGTGCCGACACTACTAATGGCAATGTCGACACGATCAGCCGCAACTTCCATCAAGGCCGGGGCGATGCCCTTAAACGGCACATGCACGAGTTGCAGTTTGTTTTGCAATAAAAAAGCTTCCATCGCCAACTGTGCCGACGAGCCTTGACCGCCTGAACCAAAGGTCAACGTACCAGGGTTGGTGCGCGCCAGTTCGACGACCTCTTTGAGTGTTTTAGCAGACAATCTCGGTCGACCGACTAACACTGCGGGGGCGTCGGCAAGTAACGACACCTGCACGAGGTCTTTAGGCGAATAGGGCAGCTTTTCATAAAGCGCCGAGGAGACAGCGAACGAATTATCAGTGACCAAAAAGGTATAGCCATCAGGTGCCGCTTTGGCCACGACATCGGTGCCCAGGGTGCTGCCGGCGCCGCCCTTGGCCTCAACGATGATAGGTTGTCCCAGCTTGGCCGAAAGCTCGGCTCCAACGGTGCGCGCGGCGATATCTGTAAACGACCCTGCGCCAAACGGTACGACGACACGGATCGGCTTGGTCGGCCACGGTGGCAGCGCTGGGCTTGCGGCGACTGCTGTATTTGCCAGGCCAGCCGGAGCGGTAGTTTGGGCTAACGCGAGGCGAGGCACCATCGATATTGCAGCAACAGCGAGTAGCATTTTGACAAAATGGGAGTAACTCATGCGAGGGTCTCAGGTTTTTATAGTTTTGACACCTACCAATTTTGTGCTTTTGGTGCTGCCTTGTCTATTCATGCCAACCCTAATAGGCAGGCTTCGATGCTCGTGACTCTTGTCCTGATGGCTGAAGCGCAGAGGTTTTGGTTTGAATGAAAGCGTTGTTTAGTGCGATCGTGTCGCGTGCACTCAAACTTGAATGTCTGCCTCAGGTGAGGCCAACTTTTTAACCGGCAGCCTGAATGGCATATTGCGCTGTCACCTGGATTGAGGACAGTACCGGTTTACCCCACGAGGCCGCCAGCGGGTTGACGACATTCAGGGTTGGCAACTGCGAGCAAGCAATAAACATGGCGTCCACATCATCGTGGCACAGTGGCTGGGCGCGGGCGTCCACTTGTTGCTCGGTAATTTGCCCCAAAGCCACAACGTCTGCGGCATAAAAACTATCGAAATGCCCAACCGTAATATCGCCAGACTGTAAAAAAGCCCGTAATCGAATATTGACATCGTCATGATAAGGTGTGAGCAGAGAAATCTTTTGCGCGCCTAAGGCCTGCAGAGCTAGCATCATTGATCGTGCGGTCGTCACAACAGGCAGACCTGTCGCTTGCGTCAAGCGTTGCGCAATCTCGGCATCACCTGCTGGGCCAAGAATAAACCCAGCTGCAGTGCAACCATAGGCGATCACATCGAGTGGTGTTTCGTTAAATTGTTGGGCTAACTCAACCGCAGATTCTACGTAAGCGGGTAGGGTGTCTTCGGTGAGCAACCCTTTACCTCGCGGAATCCGCAGCGTGCGACAAGTCGAGCCATCAGGCAGCCAGCTCAGCAACTCTCCTTCCATCGTGGTGTTGTTGATGGGGACCATCAGACCAACATTAAGTGGTCGGGATGCTGCGTGTGTTGGCTGGACCTGTGACATCTATCGTCTCGTTAAAAGTGTTTATGAAATAACCAAAGTGACAACCCATCGTTTAGGCGAGTACACCCAGATCAAGTCTAGGAAGTACGAGCGCCGCTAAACCCAAAGGGATGGGTTGCGATTCTCTTAAACCCTATTATTTCTTTAAAGGTTGCAGCGGGATGGGTGTGCCCTCAGGCAATGGGATCTTAGAACTGTTTAGGATCATGGCCATCATGCTGTAGTAACCCGTTAGTGCGAGGGCATCTAATACGCCAGCACGGCCAAAAAACTTGGCAGCTTGTTCATAGACTGCATCACTGGGCTCGCCATTTGCAAGCGATTCTTTTGCTAACGCATGCAGTGTGGCCTCCTCTGCGGTCATGTGGGCAGGGGTTTGCCCCAACGCCAACGCCTTGATGATGCCATCGGCCAAATCGGTTGTGGTGCGCGCGATGCGCTCGTGTGCAAACCATTCGTACTGGCAGTTCCAATGACGTGCGACGGTCAAGACAATCAGCTCGATTTGAGCTAGGCTCAACGAGTTGCCATAGCGCAGGTGTTCACCTAACTGCTGAACACAATTGGCGAGCTCGGGGTTATGAATTAAGGCTAAAAAAGGGCCGCGAATGCCGCCACGTGGCCCGCCAGCAATCGCCGCCGCGACCTCTTTTTGGCGAGGGCTCATTTCTTCGGGGGTCAAAATCGGAAAGCGGACAGATTGAGCTTGGCTCATGATGGTCTCCAGGATAAAGTTTTAGTTTGGTGTCAACGTAATGCTGGGCAAGCTTTGTGTCAAGCGATCAAGGGGCAACGGCCAAAAGATCGCTCTCCTTTCTGGGTTGCCGGCAGCCAGCCGCTTCAGAGTGGTCTGAACAAGGCAACCGAACGTTCTAGGCGGCTGTGGAATTGGCTAGGCGTGCAAAGTAGAAGTTGCTGAAATTAGTGCCGCGGTAGATTACAGTAGCAAGAACGTCGATGTCGCCCTCGCCGAAAAGGGCGGGATTGACGCGTAGATCGATCAAAAACAACAAGACTTTGTAATACCGAGACAGCGATGACCCTGTACGCCAGTTTGTTTTCTCCACTTGATTTAGCAGGCAGACGCTTGCGTAACCGCATCGTGCACCCGTCGATGACCACCGTGACCGGTGCCGATGGGCGCGCCACTGACCGTCTGATTCAATATCATCTGAATCGAGCGCGCGGTGGTGCGGCCATGCTGGTGACTGAACCCCTGGCGGTTGCACCGCATCAAAAAGTCGCTTCACGCGTACGAGCCTGGAACGCGCACGCCGAAGAGAGCCTGACACGCTGGGCCAAAGCGGTTGAAGCCGAAGACTGCAGGCTGATCGCTCAAATACAAGATGCTGGGCGTGGGCGTCATGCCCCTGGTAGAAATTACGAGGCCATCGGCGCCTCGCCTTTACCGGACGACATTAGTTGGACGATGCCGCATGTGTTGTCGGCAGATGAAATCTCAACCTTGCTTGGCCACTTTGTCGAGTCAGCTGCGCGCGTGAAGCGTTGCGGCTTTAGTGGAGTTGAGTTTTCGGCGGGCCACGGACATTTGTTTCATCAGTTTATGTCGGCGTACTCAAACACGCGCACAGATGCCTATGGCGGCAGTTTTGAAAACCGCATGCGTTTGGTCTTAGAGATGATCAAGCTGGTGCGCGATCGCTGCGGTACAGATTTTATTTTAGGAATCAAGCTGCCGAGCAACGATGGCATCGCAGGTAGCATTGATCACGCGGCCGCCGCACAGATCGCTACCTGTGTGACGCAAACCGGTTTGATCGATTACGTTTGCTTTGCGCAGGGCGCCCACGCCAAAACGCTCGAACTGCATATCCCCGACGCCAACAAAGAGCGTAATCCTTATGCAGCGACGCTAAACGCATTGAAGGCTTCAGTGGGTACGGTACCGGTAATGGCACTTGGTCGCATCAACGACCCAGCGCAAGCTGACGCCATGATTGAGCAGGGCGAGGCTGAGTTGGTGGGGATTGGACGCGCACTGATCACCGATGCCGCCTGGTCACGCAAAGCGCAATTGGGGCAAGCCTCGCGGATTCGTTATTGCGTGGGTGGCAACACTTGCTGGAAAACAATCGTCGGTCACGCACCAATCGCTTGCGACAATAATCCGCGGGTGGCGATGCCGGATGAACTCGATGAGGTGTTCACTCCCGCAGCCGCAAAGAAACGAGTGGTGGTGGTGGGCAGTGGTGTTGCGGGGCTTGAAGCGGCTTGGATCGCTGCGGCACGTGGGCATCAAGTGACGTTGCTGACGCGCGCCTCAGAGGTTGGCGGCAAAGTGCGTCAACTGGTGTCTTTGCCTGGTGGTGAAGACTTAAGCAGCATCTATGACTACCAGTATGTTGAAGGGATGCGGGTTGGCGTTGACTATCAGTTAAATCAAGACGCAACGCTAGAGACGATTTTGCAACACAAGCCTGAGGCTGTGGTGCTTGCTACCGGTTCAACAATGATTTGGCCGCGCATGTTGCCCGAGGCTTTGCGTCAAGAGGGTTGGATCCCGGATTTGCGTCGAGCGATGAGCGAACTTAACGGTGTGACACAACGGCAATCAGGGACCGCAGTGATTTTAGATATGGATCACACCGAAGGCACTTACGCTGCAGCGGAGCGCTTGCACACTTTGTTTGATCGCGTCGTGGTGATGACCCCGCGTACAACGATTGCCGATGAGGTAGCCCTTGTTACACGCCAAGGGATTTACCGGCGCTTTCATGAAAAGGGGATCGATGCTCTTTATGCAGTCGAGCCACGGTGGACCGATACCTTTGAAAATGAAGCGACACTGCAGTATGTGAGCATTTACGGTGGTGCTTTAAAGGACATCAAGAACGTTGCGTTCTTTGCGTACTCAACACCCAGACAACCAAACGATGAGTTGGCGTTGCCGTTAAAAGCGGCAGGGGTAGAGGTTCATTTAATTGGTGATTGTCGCGCGGCAAGAAATATTCTTGCCGCAACCGCGGAGGGTGACGCAGTTGGACGTTTGCTTTAATCGGCCACGCAGTAGTGAATCAAACGGCGACCCAATTCTCGTGCTCAGTTCGACTTGGCTGACAGGTCGAGCGATCTAGCTGGTCTGAAGCGCATCATCTAGTCGGATCATGATGAGCACCTGTTTGAGCAAATTGCAGTCGTTACGCCGTCACAGGCGGGCGCACCGTAATTGAATGCGCGGGCCGGTCTGCCGCGTATTGCGTGGGCCGCCAGTGCAAGGTACGCAGTTCGCCAAACTCATGAGGCAAACGCTCCCAATGGTTACCGCCATCTGCACTGCGAAACAGTTGTCCTAAATTTGTGTACGTAAACAATAATTGTGGATCATGCGAATGCGTGGCCACCGCCCACGGGGTGCTATTTAAGTGCCCAGGCAAACTAAGCTTGTGCCACGTATAACCATAATCCTGGCTGCGCCATAACTGCCCCGTGCTGCCAGGTGGCCCATTGCCATTGGTTAAAAATAATACTGAATCGTTGCCCTGCTGCACCGTGATCCCGCGGGTATATTGCCAGGGCGAGTCCAATAAAACAAAAACCCAAGTCTCGCCGTTATCCACGCTACGATGCAAGCCGCGATTGGTCGTGGCATAAATGATTTTCTGCCCTGCGGCATCATGCACAATCACGATGCCATGCATATCGCATGACACAAGCCCCTCAGTTTTAAGTTGCCAAGTGTTGCCGCGATCAAGGCTGCGATACACGCCACCGATTTCAACCACGGCCCATATGGTGTTGTGGTCAAGCGGATCAAACAATATTTGTGTGACCCGCGTAGGGCCCATGTTGATCTCTGAAAACGTTTGAATGCCGGGCGTAGGCAACTCACTCCAAGATAGCCCCGCATCGGTCGAGCGATAAAACGCTGCAGGGCGGGTGCCCGCGTACAGCACACGTGCATCCTCCGGGTCTTGCGCTAAGGCCCAGATATCGGTCATTGGTGAGGCGATTGCGGTCCAGCGGGTGGTGCGTTCATCCCAGCGAAACAAGCCCATGTCCGTACCGGCATAGAGCAAGTTTGCGTCGGCAGGGTGCGAACAGTAGGACCAGACCCGCGCCTCAAGATACATGCCAGAATGACTATTGGGATGTACCCAGGTTTGCCCCAGATCATTACTAAACCAAGCCGAGTGTCCGGCAGTGCCTGCGTAGACTTCAATCTGACTAGTCATAATATCTCGCTCAGAGGCCGTGTTCAAACTATGCATTTCGGGAAGTTCGGTGTTCGAACATTGAATTTTCGTCAGCATCAATGTTCGAACGTTGGATTTTCAGTCAGGATCGGTGTTGAAACATTCAATTTTTTTTTCAGCATTAATGTTCGAACGTCGAGTATTGGTAAGAATTTTTTTAAACCTTACACTTAGCGTCCGACAAACACGGGTGCGCGCTTCTCTAAGAAGGCACGTTGTGCCTCTTTCGCATCTTCGGTTTTTGCGATGGCCGCTGTCATGTCTTGTTCGTAACGGTAGCCATCACGCAGGCTCATGTCTTCGATGGCGTTGAGTGTTTGTTTGGCGAGGCCGACGGACAAGGGGCTTTTGCTGGCAACCGTATTCGCCAGTTCAAGCGCTGCTGGCATTAAGCCCTCAGGCGTCGTAATTTGCAAGACGACACCTAAACGATAGAGTTCGTCGGCCTGCACGCGATAGCCTGTAAACATCATGCGGCGCAGCGTGCTGTGCGGAAACAAGCGTGCAGCGTGGCTGCCGCCGCCTAACAAGCCTACGTCAATTTCTGGCAAGGCAATACAGCCTTTATCAGACGTAATCAACATATCAGCTGATGCGGCAATGGCTAAGCCTGCGCCGAGTGCTGGGCCATTGATCGCAACAATCACAGGCTTGGTGCATTCGCGAATTGCATGAAAACATTCGCGCGTGCGGCGCGAATGCGCAGGCAAATCGCCCGGCCCCTTAATCACTGAGGCGCGACCTTTTAAATCAGCGCCCGCACAGAATATTTTGCCAATGCCGGTCAAGACGACCGCACGTACCTCGGGGATTTCAGAAATGTAGTCAAGCGCTGCAGTCAGTTCGTCACTGAGCGTGCGCGATAGTGCGTTGACTGGCGCATTGTTCATACTGAGTACGGCCACATGGCCGATCAGCTCGTATTTGAGTTGAGTAAAGTCTTGCATATAGGTGATGTCCCTGAGTTTGATTATTCTGTACCTAAACCCCATTAGAATACAGAAAATGCAACGACATTGACGTGTGTGAACCCTCAACCGAGGTTCGCGACGTAACGATAAAAAAATTTAGGGACAAAAAATGCTGAAGGTTTTGAGTTTGGTCGTGCTGGCGACCGTGATGACCCCCGTGGTGCAAGCCCAAACTGCAGCCTATCCAACAAAACCGATTCGCTTGATCGTGCCGTTTGCTCCCGGCGGAGCTGCCGACCAAACCGCGCGTTTGATCAGCGACCCGATGAGCAAAGAACTGGGCCAGCCGATCATCGTTGAAAATAAGCCTGGAGGTGGGGCGACGGTGGGTGCCGCTCTGGTAGTCAGTGCAGCACCGGATGGTTATACCGTGCTCTACACCACGCCAGGGCCGCAGATTATCAATCCCTACCTGATGGCGAAGCTGCCCTACAACCCTGATAAAGATTTGATCCCTGTGTCGCGCGTGGCCTGGTTTCCAAACGTGTTGGTGGTGGCGCCCAAGCTGCCTGTTAATACTGTGCAAGAACTGATTGAGTATGCGCGCAACAATCCCGGCAAAACTAACTTTGGCAGCTCGGGCATTGGCGCTAGCACCCACTTGTCGGGCGAGTTGTTCAAATCGATGGCGGGTGTCGAGATCACGCATGTGCCCTATAAAGGCTCGGGGCAAGTGATTCAAGATCTGCTAGGCGGCAACGTGCAGATGGCGATTGATAGTTTGTCGGTGTACATCGCGCAGATCAGATCCGGTAACTTACGTGCCTTGGGTGTGGCGAGCCCCGAACGTTCGCCTTTGCTGCCAAATGTGCCAGCGATTGCCGAGCAATTAAAGGGTTATGAGGCCGTTGCGGTCAATTATTTGTCAGTGCCAGCGGGCACCCCTCGCGCGATCATCGATCGGTTAAACGCAGCGTTGCGTATGGTGATTAACGAACCTGCTATGAACGAGCGCATGATCAATGGCGGGATGATTCCGAAAACAAGTACACCCGAAGAGATGGCAGCCGAGATCGAAGTTGAGCGCATCAAGTGGAGAAAAGTGATCGCTGAGTCAGGTGCAAAGGCCGAATAGATTAAAAAGTTCAGCGTCGCGCTTGAGCGTTGAAACGATGTTCAGACAATCTACGCCGGGTGCAAACGCCAAATAGTTGAAAAACTCAGCGTCAGGCTTGAGCGGTCAAGACCTGCCTAGCCTCAAAGCTGGGTGTAAAAGGCGGATAGACGCCCAAAAGACCAGAATCAGTGCCTTTTTGGCTCGATAACCTCCAAACCAAGAGTTTTCATTTTCTTGTAAGATGTCCAACATCGAAAATAAAAACTCTTGGATTCTGGAGGGCTCTGTGCACCAGTCTCTGAGTCAAGCGTAATTCGGAGACCTTGCATGCCTAAGTTACCCCTCAGCCGGTTCACAGTGCTGGATTTGACGCGCGTTCGTTCTGGGCCAGCCGCAGTCAGACAATTTGCAGATTGGGGCGCAAACGTCATCAAAATTGAAGAGCCAGGCGATCAGCCCGATGACCGCCCCGGTGGCTCGTCACAATTTGCTGATTACCAAAATACCCATCGCAACAAACGTAGCGTCACGCTGAACTTAAAGCACCCTAAAGGTAAAGCGCTGTTCTTGAAAATGGTTGAACAGGCCGATGTGGTGATTGAAAACTATCGCCCGAACGTGAAGTTCAAGCTCGGCATCGATTATGAATCGCTGCGTAAGGTGAACAAGCGCATTATTTTGGCCAGCGTGTCGGGCTTTGGTCAAGATGGCCCTTATGTTGATCGGCCCGGCTTGGATCAAATTGCACAGGGTTTAGGCGGGATCATGTCTGTGACGGGTGAGCCCGGACGTGGTCCGATGCGCGCAGGCATACCGGTGGCGGATTTGAGCTCTGGCTTGTTTTGTGCGATTGGTACGTTGGTAGCGTTGCTTGAACGAGAAGAGTCGGGTGAAGGGCAGTGGGTGCAATCCTCGCTGCTGCAGTCGCAAGTGTGGATGATGGATTTTCAGATTATGCGTTGGTTGATGAACAAAGAAATCCCGGGGCAAACGGGTAATGATCATCCAACGACAGCGGCGACAGGCGTTTATCCAACAGCAGACGGTTACATCAATCTGGCAGCGATGGGCACCGAGATGTTTATCAAACTCGTGACCGCAATAGGTCTACCAGAGCTCGCTGAGGATCCACGGTTTAAGTTACTCAAGACGCGCGGGCAAAACCGACCAGCGTTAAATGCAGCGATCGCGGCACGCACAAAACAAGAACCGACTGCAGACTGGATTGAGTTGTTGAACAAAGCGGGTGTGCCGTGCGGATCGATCAAGAACGTAAAAGAAACGATGGAAGACCCGCAGGTGGTGCATCTGGGGATGGCTAAAACCATACAGCATCCAAACCTGGGTGAAATTAGTGTGGTTAACCACCCCGTGATCATGAGCCGCTCAAAGCGCGAGGTGTTTACAGCGGCTCCCGATCGCGGCGAGCACAACAAAGAGGTCTACGCAGAGTTTGGCGTGAGTGCGGCAGAGGTCGATGCGCTGCTTCAAGACGGTGCAGTTTAAATGTGAATCCTTTGATGGAGAGTCATGGTGAGTAAACCCTCAGTGACTGCCACGGTGTACACCGCGCGCAGACAAGCGTTTGTTGGGCGTGGCGCGGCGGCCACCAAACCATTAATTTCAAGCGGCCCGCCTAAGGCGATGACGGCCTTTGATAATTTGGGGCGCCCTGAAAATTTACCAGATGAAATCGCGCAGCAATTACGAACGCGCATTTTGAATGAAAGCCTGGCGCCTGGTCAGCGCTTGCCCACCGAGCAAGAACTTGGCGCGCAGTTTGGGGTGAGCCGAAATGTTGTGCGTGAGGCGATTGCGCGACTGAAGTTGACTGGCTTGGTTGAAACCCGTCACGGTGTGGGCACGTTTGTCTGTGCTGACTTGGCCATGCGACCGTTTGAAGTGTCGCACGATGATCTGATGGATTTAGCGCAATTGATTCATGTGCATCAACTGCGCGTTGAAATTGAATCGGGTGCTGCAGCGCTAGCCGCCACGCATCGCACCAAGGCGCAACTTGATACTTTGCAACAAACCTTAAAGCGCGTCGAGCTTGCCTCGGCCGATTGGCAGGTGGCTGCTCACACGGCGGTCGATTTTCACTTGGCGGTTGCGCACGCGGCCAACAACCCCTACTTTGTGCGGATCATGGGACACTTAAGCCATGTGATTCACAATGCTGTACGTACGTTTCGTTTTAGAAATACTGGCACACCGCGGATTGATGAAATCGGTAATGAGCATGTGCTTATTGTCGACGCCATCGCCCGTCAGGATTCGGCCGCAGCGCGTCACGCCATGAGAACCCATTTAGATAACGCCATGGCACGTTATCGCAAACTACTAGGAGACCTTTGAAATGAGTATCACAAGACTATTGCAAGGCGAAATTACCGACAGCCTGATCGTTGAAAAAAGAGGCGCGGCAGGCTGGATTACGTTTAACGACCCAGGTCGTCACAACGCAATGTCGTACGACATGTGGGTGGCAGTGCCTAAAGCGATCAAATTATTTGAAGCTGACGATGAGATCCGCGCCATTGTGTTAACGGGTGCGGGTAGTAAAGCATTTGTGAGTGGCGCCAATATTTCTCAGTTTGAAAAGTTGCGTACCGGTGCAGACGCAGTGGCTGAATACGAACGCGTGGGAGAAGAAGCTCAGGGTGCCTTGTACAACACCTTTAAGCCAGTCATCGCACGAATCGATGGCTATTGCATCGGTGGCGGCTTGAATATTTCTTTGTGTTGCGATATTCGTATCGCGTCTGACGCGAGCTCGTTTGCGATCCCTGCTGGCCGTTTAGGCTTGGGCTATCGCTTAACTGCAATTCGCAATCTGGTGTCAACTGTTGGCGCACCACAAGCCTTGGATATCATGCTGTCGGCCTCACGCTTTACTGCGCAGGAGGCCTTGATCAAAGGGTTGGTGCAGTATGTGGTACCAGCCGCTGAGTTAGACAACACCGTTGATGCGTATTTGGCCAAGGTAACCGCCAATGCTCCAATCACCTTAAGAGCGGCTAAAAAAGCGGTGCGCGAGTTTCAGCGTGTGGCACCACACATAGATGCCGAGGGTATTCAAAAAATGGTGTTGACTTGCTTTGCCAGCGAAGACTATCAAGAAGGCAAACGAGCTTTTGCTGAAAAACGTGCACCAGTCTTTAAGGGTAAGTAAGCCATGATGACAGTGGTGTCGACGCGCGTCTTCCTGCGTCTGTGGTTTGCGTTTGTGTCTATTTGGTTGGCTGTGGTACCGGCTCACTCTTGGGCTCAAGCACAAACGTATCCAACGCAACCGATCCGTATTGTGATTGGCTATGCCGCTGGGGGTACCACTGATATCTTGGCAAGGTCGCTGGCTGAGCAATTATCAAAAATTCTTGCTCAGTCAGTGATTGTTGAAAACAAAGCGGGTGCAGCGGGTAATCTCGCGGCGGCTTACGTCGCGCAGGCCAAACCTGATGGTTACGTGCTGTTCATGGCAACCTTAGCCAGTCATGGCATCAATCCCGCCTTGTATAAAACGGGCTTGGGCTACGATCCGGTAAAGAGTTTTGAGCCGATTTCGATGGTGGCCGCGATCCCGATGTTATTGGTGGTGAATCCAAAGTTACCGATTCGCTCTGTGCCAGAGTTGGTGGCCTACGCTAAAAAAAATCCGGGTCAATTGAATTACGCGTCAAGTGGTAATGGCTCGCCGGTGCATCTGGCTGGGGCGATTTTTGCCGACGCGGCTAAGATCGATGTTGCGCATATTCCGTACCGAGGTGGGGCGATTGCCAACACTTCGGTCATGAGTGGCGATACGCAATATACCTTTGCCAGCATGCCGGCCGCCATGCCTCAGGTACAAGCGGGTAAGTTGCGCGCCTTGGCTGTGACGACGCAAGCACGTTCGCCACAGTTGCCAGACATTCCTTCTGTTGAAGAGGCTGGCAGCTTGCCCGGCTATGACATCAATACCTGGGATGCTTTGCTGGCCCCCAAGGGAACCCCGCCAGCGGTCATTGAAAAATTAAATGCAGCGATCAGGCAGGCTTTGCAATCGCCTTCGTTGGCCAAGCGCTTTGAGGGTGAGGGTGCTGTCCCAGATACAAGTACACCACAACAGTTGGCTGCGTATATTGATGCCGAGTTATTGAAGTGGGCCGCTGTGGTCGCGCGCACGCCGATCAAGGTTGATTAATGAGCGTTGAGCTGTGGCATCAGTTGTTTCCGTCTGTTGCGGTTTTTCTTTGGCTGAGCCTGGCGGTTTTAATCGCAGGCACGGTACGCTCGTTTACCGGTTTTGGTGGTGGCTTGGTCTTGGCACCACTGTTTAGTTTGTTCATGGCCCCCGCGGATATGGTGGTGGTGGTCTTGCTGCTGAATTTTGTGATTTCATTGCAGACATTGCCACAAACGTGGCACACCACAAATTGGAAAATGGTGTGGTCTGTTTCGATACCCGCGTTAATCGGTGTGCCGCTCGGAGTATGGTTAGTTGAGTGGTTAGATCCGGTGGTCACGCGACGTTTTATTGGTGTGATTGTGGCTGGCTTGGCGGCCGTCATGCTAATCGGCTGGCAATATAACGGTGCGCGCGGCCGATTGCAAGATTGGTTCGTGGGCCTGACAAGCGGTGCGCTGACAGCGATGGCTGGAGTGGGCGGCCCGCCGCTCGTGTTGTATTTTTTATCGGACAAGACGATTACCCCTGTGGTGCTGAGGTCGTTTTTTATGATGTTTTTTGCTTTTATTCAGCTCAGTACGATGGCGGTTTTTTTGTATAAAGATCTCATCAATACTAAGCAAATGCTGTATTCGGCATCGTTCATGCCGGTATATTTTTTGTCGGCTGTGCTTGGAAGCTACTTATTTAGTCGAGCGCTCGATCGCGCGCCGTTGATTAAGCGCTTGTCGTTGTGGTTTTTGTTGGTCGTGGGGTCGGTTACGATTGTGATTTAACGAGGCGAAGCGCGCCAACGAGCCTTGCACCTGACCCACGGAGAAAATTTGAAACATTCAATTTTGTTGTTTGGGGCCAATGGTCAGGTTGGCCATGCACTGCAGAACTCGCTCGCTCGTTTGGGTGAAGTGACAGCCTGTACGCGTGATCAGATAGATTTCAGCCAGTCGTCCGAGGTAATCGCCGTCACCCTGAAGGGGTTGACGCAACGCAACAAGCCAACAATTGTGGTCAATGCGACTGCCTACACGGCAGTGGATCGCGCGCAAGCTGAACCTGAACTTGCACGCCACATTAATGCGACGGCGCCCGGTTTGATTGCGCAAGCTGCACAAGACACCGGTGCTTGTGTGGTGCACTTTTCAACCGACTATGTGTTTAAGGGCGACAAGCTCGAGCCCTACGTTGAAACGGACCCTACTGATCCGCAATCGGTCTATGGCCAAAGTAAATTAGAGGGTGAGCATGCGGTTGCAAGCGCCTGCGTCCGCCATCTTATTTTTCGAACCTCTTGGGTGGTAAGTGCCCATGGCGGAAATTTTCTGAAAACGATGCTTAAACTTGCCCAAGAGCGAGACACTTTAAATGTGGTGTCCGACCAAGTCGGTGCACCGACCTCTGCAAACTTGCTTGCAACGGTAACGACGCAACTCTTGCAGGCGCTCGTTGAGCAACCGTACACTGATCCTCGGTGGGGGTTGTATCATTTGGTGGCGAGTGGGCACACGAATTGGCATGATTATGCTTGCTATGTCATCGCCCAAGCGCGAGAGGCCGGTTGGCCGATCAAGATTCAAGAGCAGGCCATTCACCCCATTGCGACAAAAGATTATCCGGTCGCCGCGCCTCGCCCTCTCAATTCACGCCTCGATACACAAAAGCTCTGCAAGGCGTTTCATCTGACGCTGCCTGAATGGCGCGTTGGGGTTGACGAGGTCTTGCAGGCGCTAAAATCGCCCGCATGACAACCAACATTCTTATCGTGCGTACCTCGTCGTTGGGCGATTTGGTGCATATGTTGCCCGCGATCTCGGATATCGCTAAATACGTGCCCGGTGCACAGATTGATTGGTTGGTTGAGGAGTCGTTTGCGTCAATCCCGACTTGGCATCCTGCGGTGAATCAAGTGCTTCAGGTGGCGCATCGCCGCTGGCGGCGAGCCTGGTGGTCTAGCCAAGTCAGGCGCGAGCGGCACGCCTTCGAAGCCGATTTGCATAGCCGTCACTACGATATCGTGCTGGATATGCAGGCTTTGCTTAAATCGGTGTGGTGGGTCAGGATGGCTACGGGTACCAAGCATGGGTTGGACTGGCGCTCGGCGCGTGAGCCCCTCGCCACTTTGTTCTATGACGTGCGCCATCGCGTTGAGTTTTGGCAGCCTGCCGTGACCAGGCAGCGCTTGCTAGCAGCTAGTGCTTTTGGGTACGCCGTGCAAGGCGAGCCTGATTTTGGCTTGCAGGCGTTTGAGTCGCAGGCGCAGGCCACGCGCAGGCTCTCCTCAGCCTATGCAATGATCATGCCTTCGGCAAGTCGCGACGATAAATTATGGCCAGAGCCAGATTGGCAGGCGGTGTTTGATCGGCTCACTGAGCGTGGCCTGCAATTAAAACTCTTGGCGGGCAATCAGGCCGAGGCCAACCGTGCACAAGCCTTGATTCAGGGTCGTTCAAATGCACAAGTGTTACCGCGTGGCACTTTAACTGAAACCGCCCATCACTTGGCGGCCGCAACCCTAATGGTAGGCTTGGATAGTGGGCTCACACATTTGTCGGCGGCACTTGGTCGCCCGACCGTGGGCATTTACAAGGCCTCAACGCCGGTACGAACCCCCTTAGTGAGTGCCGCCTATACGGCAAGCTTGGGCGACCGAGGGCAACCGCCTTCGAGGCAAGCTGTATTTGCTGCAATTGAGCAAGCTCTGCGCTAGTATTACGCGATGCCATTAAAAATTTACACCTTCCTTTTAAGATTAGTCGCCCCTTTGCTGTGGGCGTATATGTTTGTGCGCGCGCGTCGCGCAGGTGGCGACTGGCAAATCTTTAGCGCAGAACGGTTTGGCTTGTATGCCCTACCTTGGGATGGCGAGGCGCCCGTTTGGGTGCATGCCGTGAGTTTGGGTGAAACGCGTGCGGCACAAACGTTAATCTCGCAGCTGCTTGCCCGTGGCGAACGAGTGTTACTCACACACATGACGGCAACCGGTCGAGCAGAGGGCGCGCGTTTGTTTGCGACTGAGATCGCGGCGGGCCAACTGCGTCAACAGTGGGTGCCCTATGATTTTTCGGGTGCGACGAAAAAATTTATGCAGCACTATCGACCACGCCTTGGGATTTTGATTGAACGAGAAGTGTGGCCCAATTTGATTGAGCTTGCACAATTGGTCGCTGTGCCAATCGTATTGGCGAGTGCACGTTTTTCAGAAAAATCGCAAAAGCAGGTCAAGCAGATCGACAAAGTTTTTTTGACACTGATGCGCGATGCCTACGCCGGTATTGACCTAACTTTGGCACAAACAGAAGACGACGCGACTCGTTTATACGAAGTTGGAGCTTTGAATATTCATGTCGTGGGTAATCTGAAGTTTGATGTCGTCTTGCCCGTGGTGGCCGTGGATGCAGGGCGCGCCTGGCGTGAGCGCTTAACTCGCCAGGTGATTGCAATTGCCAGCACGCGCGAGGGTGAAGATGCGTGGTTTGTTCAGGCGCTTGCACGGCAAGATTCAACGGCTTTATTTTTACTGATCCCCAGGCATCCTCAGCGATTTGATGAGGCCGCCGCATTGCTTGAGCAAGCAGGTATTGCAACGGTACGCTGGTCGGCACTGCGTCATAACACGCAGCCAGAACACTTGCTGACAGGCATTAAGGTTGTGCTGTGCGATACGCTAGGCGAGATGCCCTTCTTTTATGCAGCCAGTGATGTCGCTATTGTGGCAGGTAGCTTTGCACCAGTTGGTGGGCAAAATCTGATTGAAGCGTGCGCACTCGGTACGCCAGTGATTGTTGGCCCGCATACGTACAATTTTTCTGACGCTGTCGCCCATGCAGTTGACATCGGTGCGGCCGCACAAATTCAGTCACTCGAGCCGTTTGATGCAGTGCAGCGAGCCCTGTCGATGGCTGCGTACTGGTTACAAGATCAGCAAGGCTTAAATGAAAAAGGCCGCTTAGCGCGAGAATGGGTTGGCCAGCATACCGGTGCCACCACCCGAATCTTGCAGCAAATTACTGAACTTGAAGTTGCCCGGGCCCAAATTTCGCCGACTCAGCATTAAGTTGAGTTTGAATTTTGCTTACGGCAGATCTGCCCGCCTCGCTACGTGGTTGGCCAAACCAACCTTGTCCAAGCGCGAAGACACCAAGATTAATGAGTACCAAAAGAATAAAAAAAGTTCGCATAAGCTTGGTGGATAGGTGGTCAAGTCAAGAAAATAGTTGTACCGTATCAAGTCAATACTTAGTTGTGCCTGATCCGGTGCAAACTAGCATAGCAGGTTCGGCGTCGCGTCGAGTACGATCGACGCTTGACTCTCTGCTTTGGGCACTGGCACTTATATAAAAATATTAGCGTTTACATAAAAGCAAGCAGTCACATAAAAATATAGTCATCTGATTAGGTCCAGCTTTAGCAAACTGGCAAAGAGTGAAGATGACAAAGGCGGTAACGGAGATGTTATGAACGCCTCCCTCCCCCCTGGGGAGTGAGGGTGACAGAAAAGCAGAGAGCCCTCGCTTTACCTAACGGCATCTAAGTGCCAAAGTGGAGTTTCTTAATTCAACCACAAACGGTAATGAGGGCTCGATATGAAGATT
>CANCMG010000083.1 GCA_947378965.1 Alcaligenaceae bacterium
GTGTTGGTGGCGCAATAGCGACCGGTTACTTAAAACGGTGCTGACGATTGAGTACTACGATCGGCTGGGAGTGCCCCGTCTCTCATAGCCTCAACCTCTCGAACCGCCCGGTGCGGACCCGCATGCCGGGTGGTGTGGCAGGGGCGCAACCAATTATGATTGCCCCCTATGCCGATCCTATAGGTTTGGGTTCTTGATAGTCTGAAAATCCCATAGCAGATCAGTCCATGATCGCGTTAGCGATCGTGGCGTCGCCGATCCAAGCGTGCCAGACAGTGACAAATTGTTGCACTTCTATTCTTGCAGGTGCAGTTAGAAATTGAGACAATTTCGATATCAGGCTTGAGGAGTTGTTGAAATGGAAGCTAGAATTATTGCGCTAGAAGAGTTTGCTGTCGACGCACGTGATCGCCTTGCGCGCATCGAGACTCGATTAGATACCTTTGCGACCAAAGCAGACTTGCATCGCGAACTGCACGGTATGACTTGGCGGCTTTTTGGCGGGGCTTCAGCCTTAGTCGGTATCGTGTACTGGATTGCTCGCAATATTCACTGATACCGCCGCACAGCGCCTTGCCAGACCCCGCTGCAATAAGCCGATCCACTCTCTATCCCATACAACATGCTCGGGCTAATAGCTGTTATCAGCATGGCATTCAAAGACCATCCTTTCGAGGGTGGTCTTTTTTTTGGCCAAAAAACTTACATTAAATACATCTTTAATGTGAAACCAATCATGAAACGATTCTTTAACGTAATGAATCCATCCCTTTAGGCGCGACCTTACTCTTCGATACGCTTCAAATCACGGTAGAAGTTCTCATGAGAGCCAAGAGTGAGAAGTTTTAGGCTTTCTGAATCCAACATCCGATAGGCCAACAAATACATCTGATTCGATAACCGAAACTTGTAGACACGAATGCCCACCAAGTCACCAACCTTCGCCTCACCTGCAGCTGGATCTGCGCTGATGGCACGCAACGCCGCATCAAGCTCCAGCTTTTGCGGTGGATGCAGTTTCTTTGTTGCCCTCACAAACGAGGGAGTGACGAGTAGGCGCATCAGCTAAACACGTATTCCCCAACGACTGCCTCCTGATCAGCGATCAGTATGTCGCGGATCATGAAGAATGGCAGATCGGGGTTTTCTTCGGCAATCTTACCAATCTGGGACCAATATTCGATTTGCTTTGGCACAGAGCGATGCTGAACCCGTGCGTGGCTCTTAGCTTGATCAACCAGGCTTTCAGACAGTTTGACGTTGACGGACACGGCGTTCTCCAGTGAGTACCGCATGATAACACAAAGGTTCCAAAAAGGAACCTTTTCGCAGTATAAGCAGATGTGATTAACCGCCCTAACCCCCTCAAAGACTAACTTTAATAAGTCGGCCCCCACCCCACCACCAGTACCGCACATACCAACCTTTCGGGGTTGCTATTTTTTTGCGTACAGGTTTAGGTAGCAAGCGACGATTTTCGACGTCGTATCCCAAAGTTGATCTCGAGGCTGCACACCGCCCAGCCATATACCCAAAGACTGATAACCCAAAAAACACCCATTTACACCCACTTATCAAGATAAAAAATAGGTAAGTCATTTTTAATTGGGTGTAATTGGGTGTATTATTAGTTTTATGTTCTGTACCGATACCCTCCTCATCTCGCCTGAGATACTGCGCTTGATTGCTCGCATCGACGAGTTTAAGGGCGCCTGGCGTGCCCTTGGAACCCTCGCGCCCGACCGTCTGACGGCCCTGCGCAGGGTAGCCACCATAGAAAGCATTGGCTCATCCACCCGAATCGAGGGCAGTAAACTGACCGATCGGGCGGTAGAAAAGCTGTTGTCCAACCTTGCGATCCAGACTTTTGAAACGCGCGACGAACAGGAGGTGGCTGGGTATGCCGAGTTGATGGACCTAGTGTTCAACTCCTGGAGGAATATCCCCTTCAACGAGAACCACGTCAAACAGCTGCACCAGATCCTGTTAAGCCACAGTAAGAAGGACGCACGCCACCGTGGGCAATACAAAACCCATTCAAACAGTGTGGCCGCGTTTGACGAAAACGGCGATCAGATAGGTATCGTATTTGAAACGGCAACTCCATTCGATACTCCCCGCCTGATGGCCGAATTAGTCACCTGGGTCAATAATGAGCGCGACAAAGCGCAACTACACCCACTGCTAATCGTTGCCATTTTCGTGGTTGTTTTCTTAGAGATTCATCCATTCCAGGATGGTAATGGCAGACTCAGCCGAGTGCTGACCACATTGCTGCTGATCGATTCGGGATATGCCTATGTGCCATACAGCTCATTAGAAAGTGTGATCGAGCTCAACAAGGAAGCCTACTACCTGGCCTTGCGACAGACGCAAGGCTCAATCCGAACAGATGTGCCGAACTGGCAACCTTGGTTGGTATTTTTTCTGCGCTCGCTGGCTGAGCAGGTCAGGCGCCTCGAAAAGAAAATCGAACGCGAAAAAATAGTGTTGGCGGCTTTACCCGATTTATCCTTACAGATCGTTGAATTTGTTCGAGGGCACGGCCGTGTCACGATTGGGGAGGCCATCAAATTGACTGGCGTTAGCCGCAACACGCTGAAGCAACACTTCCGCAATCTGGTTGAACATGGTCATTTGAACCAGCAAGGCGGTGGGCGCGGTGTTTGGTATGAACTTAAGTAATGGAGCATAGGTTGTTTGTTTTGCCGCACAAGACCATCCTTTCGAGGGTGGTCTTTTTTTTGGACGAGAACGTAACATTAAACATGTCTTTAATTTAGAACTAATCATGAAACGATTCTTTAACGTAATTAATCCGTCCCTTTAAGCGCAACCTCAGTCTTAGATACGCTGCAAATCGCAATAGAAATTCTCGTGAGAGTGACTTGTCTGGTGTTATCGAACCATTTTTGACAAGCAACGCGAACGCCTGAAGGTAAGCGCAAATGACCTTGATGTGATTACGTAAGGGTAAGCGGAAATTTTTAAAAAACGCGTGTAGCCTTAAGCTCAGTCGATTATTTGCATAAACGTGAACATGTTTGTAATCGGTCAATTGTATGTTTTACGAGGAGTACAAGATGTCCGCTTTGAGTCTAAAAAATTATTGGGTGGCTTTACCAGACTTCAGTATGAGTCATGTGCTGTTGCGAATTCCTTTGGCTGCTGTTTTCATTCAACAAGGGCTCAGTAAGTTTCCTGTGGACGCTGCAACCGGCGCAGCCTTTGGTTTACCGTATCTTGTCTGGTGGTTCGTATGCTTTGGAGAGGTTGCTGCGGGTGTCGGACTGTTAGTAGGTGCTCTGACAACCCTACCCCGTGTTAGGGAAATTTCTGTTTTATCTGAGTTGGGTGATTTTGTGACCCGATTGAGCGGTATAACAATGTGTTGCGTCGTCACGGGCGTGATCTGGGTGGTCATCAAGCCTGATAACCTAATTCAATTTATTTTGAACGACAGCCTGCACCTTTTTCTGTGGGTAGGTGGCCTTTACTTTGGACTTCGAGGTAACTGGGCTGTTGCAATCCAAAAGCAAAATCGACTTTGAATGGGTCACTGAATTTCATTTTCGGGCTTCTGAGCGCCTGATGCTTGATGAGATGGCAACCGATGCACTTTCGATATGATTAAACTCTGACAACATTTTAGAAGGATTGTGAAATGTTAGATGTTTACTGGCGCATGACAAATCTTTTGTTCATATGATTCGTTGACCGAGAAAAGACACCAAAATAAGTGCCATGGCGCAAGGTCGTATCAAGAGGCTGCAGTCAGCCGCCCTATTGCAAGTTCAATTACTCAAGGCAGAGGAACAAGCGATCTGCGCGTTGTGCGATCGACCCATTCCGCCAGCTTTGCGAGACGCACATCACTTGATCCCCAAATCACGCGGTGGTAGTGTCACAGTCTTCATGCACCGTGCGTGCCACAAGCAGGTGCATGCTTTATTTACAGAGACCGAGTTAGCACGACACTATCCTACCCCACAGGCGCTGCGTGAGCATCCTGAAATGAAACGGTTCATCAACTGGGTTCAAGACAAACCCAGTCACTTCAATCCCGCAACAAGGCGCAGTCGCAGAAAAGGGCAGATTTAGCTTCCCAAGAATCATCTACTGTGCAACGCCGCTAGCCTCAGCTTAAATTTTTATGACGCATGAGAACTTAGAAATATCGTCCGACCATTTGCGCATCCGTTTGTGGCAAGAACTGACACGTGCACCGCATGACCGACACCATGACTGGCGCACGCCTATTTTGGCGACGCAGGGAATTGATCAAAACGGCCCCCAAGCGCGGACAGTTGTACTTAGGCATGCAGATGCAAACTCGTGGAGCTTACGTGTCTACACCGATGCGCGTTCTTCTAAATGCGCTGAGCTTTTGGCACAGCCATTGGCGCAATTGACCTTTTGGAGCAAGCGACTCAATTGGCAGCTGCGTGTGTCTGCTTTAGCCATGGTTGACTTTGATAGCGAACAAGTCGAAGCTGCCTGGGGGCGTATTAGGCAATCACGTGCTTCTGCCGATTACTTAAGTCGCGTGCCACCCGGTCACATTCAATCTTCCGACGAACCACCAGCCCAAACCACCAAAGATTCGCCCCTTGGGCATCATTTGGCAATTTTGAACTTTAAAGTGTCCTCAATGGACTGGCTGGCACTGAGCCAAGATGGGCATCGCCGAGCCAGACTTAAGCCCGATGGTTTATTGGAATGGTTAGTGCCGTGAATCACTTAGCAATCGGTAACTCGTCCCAGCGCGTCGTGAACCTGGGTGAACGATTTTCTGACCGCATCGCCCAGCGCTTGTCCGTACCATTGGCACCGGTTCTTACCGTGTCTCGGCCGAACTCCGTATTGATCGCATCCATAGCAGCCATCAGTTTTGCTGATTGCGCACGTTGCAGGGGATCATCAAATAGCGTCTGCTGGCGCTTAGCCTTGTCAGAAATCAGCGTCAGCATGATTCCCGCCTTTTTGTATTGGTAGCCTGGTTTAAAGATCAGGCCAAGACCGAGAGTGGCTGCACTGGCCAGCAGTCGCGTGTCGTCGGTTGGGTCTGGCAGCGGCACCAGTAAGCCTTCGCTGTACTGCAAGTCACTTTCTTTAAAGCGGTTAGTTTGAATGAAGACGTGAACCGCAGCCGAAACCGATTGTTGGGCTCGCAGCTTTTCGGCTGCGCGCGTTACGTAGCTGGCGACTGCTTCGCGCAGTTCAGCCAGAGTTGTCACCGGAGAGCCAAAGCTGCGTGAGGACATGATTTGCTGTTTGGCTGGTGCGACGTCTTCTAACTCAAGACAGGAAATCCCACGAAGCTCATTGCAGGTGCGCTCCATCACCACGCCAAATTGGGCTCTGATTTCTTTGATAGAGATGTTACGCAGGTCTAGAACAGTCTCGACTCCCATCGCGTTTAGCCGCTTGGCAATACGCTTGCCAACACCCCAGACCTCACCCACTTCCAGTTGCGACATCCACCAAAGGCGCTCGGGTCGCGGGATGGCGTGCAAATCGCAAACGCCGTCGAATTCGGGATTTTTTTTGGCCAGGTGGTTGGCAATCTTAGCCAGCGTTTTTGTTGGCCCACAGCCCACGCAAACCGGCAATCCAGTCCACTGCTTGACGCGCTGGCGAATCTGCTGCCCCATCGCCGTCATGCCGCCGTACAGGTGCGCGACTGATTCCACCCGCAAGAAGGACTCATCCACGCTGTAGACCTCGATGTCAGGCGAGAAGTCGCGCAGCACAGCAGTGGCACGGTTGCTCATATCGCCGTAAAGGGTGTAGTTCGAAGAGAGCGCCAAGATGCCGTGCTCTTTAGCTAGCGCCTTCATCTTGAACCACGGCGTTCCCATCTTCACGCCCAGAGCCTTCACTTCGGCCGATCGAGCTACCGCACAGCCATCGTTGTTAGACAGCACCACCATCGGTACATGCTCAAGCTGTGGCTGGAAGACGCGCTCGCAAGAGACATAAAAGTTGTTGACATCCACAAGCGCAAACATGGGTGCGCGAGCCATCCGCTAACTTTTAGAGGAGTAGCGGCGCACAACGCCAACGACAACGCCCCACACCTGAAGCTCGGAGCCGTCTTTAAATGTGATTGGCTGGTAAGCCGGATTCTCAGGGCGCAGTTCAACGCAGCCCATGTGTTTGAACAAACGCTTAATGGTGTATTCGCCGTTGAGCACGGCAACGACGATGTCGTTGTGCTTTGGGTTCAGTGCGCGGTCAACGACTACCTTGTCGCCATCCTCAATACTGGCCCCGATCATAGAGTCGCCCTTGACGGAAAACATGAAGGTAGCTGGCTTGTTTCGCACCAAATAGGTGTTGAGGTCTAGCTCTTCTTCGGTATAGTCGCCGGCCGGGGATGGGAAGCCAGCGCTCATCCTGTGCGAGAGCAGCCTGAATCCATAGGCGGGCACGTCCTGTAACAGGCCGAGCGGGGTCTGATGAAGCGTGAGTGCGGTGGTACAGGTAGAGTGACTTGAGCGCATAAGAATACTGTATAAATAAACAGTATATTCTGGCTACAGTTATTTTGTCGAGCCTTGGGTTTTAAGTCAATATCAGCCAGTTGCCCCTCCCAAAGCGCCGGCGGATCCACAGCAATATCAAACAGCGTCAAATGATCCGGCAACGCATCGTCCAGAATCGCCTCGACAATATCAGGCGAAAGCACCGTCAAATTCATCATGCGACTAACGTAACTATTATCGACGCCCTCCTGGGCCGCGATCTCTCGCAAAGAGCTCACCTTGCCTGATTCCAGCATGGCGAGTCAGTGGCGCCCTCTCGCCAATGCAAGTTGAAGCGCCATGGGGGCGATACCCCAAGGCCTCGGCTCACCCGTCAGACCGGCGTTAGCTCGAGTTTGATCCGTCGACCGAGAGCCGCGGCGGCCGCTGCCAACGTAGTCAAAGTTAGGCTGGTATCGTTCTCATCTAGCAAACGATTGAGTGAGGCACGACTGGTTCGCATCTTTTTCGCCATAGGGCAGGTCAATCCAGAATGCGTCAGCGATCGTGACGTCTCCGATCCAAGCGTGCCAAACAGTGACAAACTGTTGCACTTCTATTCTTGCAGGTACAGTTAGAAATTGAGACGATTTCTATATCGTGCTTGAGGAGTTGTTTAAATGGAAGCTAGGATTATTGCGTTAGAAGAGTTTGCTGTCGACGCACGTGATCGCCTTGCGCGCATTGAGACTCGATTAGATACCTTTGCGACCAAAGCAGACTTGCATCGCGAACTGCACGGAATGACTTGGCGGCTTTTTGGCGGGGCTTCAGCCTTAGTCGGCATCGTGTACTGGATTGCTCGCAATATTCGCTAATACCGCCGCACTGCGCTGGCAAAGATTGGCCACGCGCCTCTCAGCGCAATAGCTGCCTCGCTTCAGATCACGATTACTTTGCAATCGCGCAGTGATCACCGCTCGACACCCCACCGCCAGTACCGCACAAAACCATCCTTTCGGGAATAGTCTTTTTTAGACTAAAAAATTACATTCAATATATCTTTAATGTTTAATTATTCATTAAATGATTCTTTAATGTGATCAACACGATTAAAGTAAACTTTCATGATTCGAGCCTCTGCTCAACCTGAGCGGCTATCTGAATCTGAAAAAGCACCAAGCTGAGCATTACCGCAGACAATCAATCATTCGCACCGAAGGTGACTGGGAGTCTTGGGTTTCATTTTTTTAGAGGCAGTGATCATTTCAGCAAATGAGGCAGAAAAAAATATCATTGAAGTTGCAAGCTTAGTCGCGGGTGACCGTAAATGCCTGCTTCAATCACCCAAGGCAGGACCCTCTAGTTATCGACTTTTTGAAATGTTGCCTATGATGCCTCGTTTCACAATCGATCGAGTTGCACAGAATCTTGGTACGACATCCCCTACGGCGAACGCAGCAGTGAAATCTCTTGAGGAGCTAGGCATTGTGTCAGCATGGTCTGTGTGATTGCAGCGTTGGCGGCGCGACGCTCGCGACGGTGCGGGCGTATGTAGAGGCGCAAGGTACCCAGAAACATGCCAGAAAGAAAAGCAGGGCGCGTTAACAAGCACCGTTCGCTAGCCCCCCCACCCTGGCTTGCGCCTAGAATGGGGAATGCGCTCACGTTTGTTCAAAAAAATTCATGACAGGCTCGATATTCTCCTCGTCTCGCGAGGGGATATCGGCTCAATCTATTTAGAGCGTTTTGAGATACTCGATTAAAGCCGTTTTTTCATCTTGCGTGAGCAATGTGCCAAACTCATGGCCACAGCGACTATTGCCTTCCATCGTGGCACAGTCCGTCGTCACGCGCACGGTTGCCGAGCCATTGGGCTGTTCGGCTGCAAGGCCGACATTGATAATATCGTATACAGGTCCAACCTGAAAACTGGTTGGCCTAGCGGCAGCCGGAGCCAGCAAGGCCGCTAAGGTTGGCACAGAGCCATTATGAAGATAAGGCGCAGCGGACCAGACTCCTTGTAAAACTTTCGACTCAAACGAACCCACGGGGTGAGCAGGAGGTTTGATACTCAAATCAATGCTGGGGTTTTTTTGCACCAAGGCAGTCTCACTTGCCGTATTCACTAAACTAATAGACACTGCACCAGACGCCGGTATGATGGTTCCCTGAAAAGGTATGGCGAGGCCGCTCAACACACCACTACCAGTGGTGATCACCCCAAAATTTTTATAATACGAGCTATCGGTTTGTACATTTTGAATTAGCGTTGCCCACGTATCAGAATTGCCCGGCCGGGGCTGGCCTTGTTTAATCCCATGACACGAAGTACAGTTTTTTTCGTACAGTGCTTTCCCTTGAAAAACTAGCACATTGTCGACCGGCCACGGGTACTGTGGTGGTCCGATTTGATTCACTAAATTTTGGATATTGAGCAGATTCGTGTAGTTGATCGAATTCTCGGTTAAAAAATCGACTCCGCCAGATATCGCGGCATTGGCTTGAGGATAGAAAGCCGCGTAGACGCCGATCACTTGCGACGCATTACGCGCTAAGGAATAAGAGCTACTACCACCGACGCTCGAACCCGAATACTGTGTGAAGTCTTGCTTTCCTGTGTTCCAAATAAAAGGATAGCGAACGGGCTGGGCGGCAACCGCTATGTTTGAGGCAATGACGTGACTGTTTGCCACCGGGCCAATATCTAAACCTGACAATCTGTTTTGAATCATCCCCACTGCGTCAGCCCTGCCAATCCCCCAGGGTGTAGACGGCAGTGCCGCGTTCACCAAAGTGTTTGAAGGCATATACCACGCGCTTAACTGCGTACGTAAAGTCGCCGCGGGAACTTGAACCGCAGCTTGAAACGCGTTAAAGGCCTCTGCGTTTGAAAGGGTATTGCCAACGGCAAGATTAATCCCTTGGTTAAATGCATATAAATTAGAAAAGGCGGGGCCTCCATCAATGCGGTGCTTGACGCCGCCTACCTGAATCTGTCGGGTATGACAGGCGGCGCAGTTCATGGATAACTGCTGATTGTTAGTGCCTGGGTTAGCCACTAAAAAGCCAACGGGCAAGCCCTCTGGGTTGCTCGGGCTCACTGCGTTTGGTATGTAGCCGTAGCTGGTGGTGAGCTGACTTAAAAACGATTCGCCGCTGGGTAACTTGAGGGCCTTGGCCCACTGATATGGAATAATCCAAGAGCCTTGATCGGCAGAATAAAAGGCTGCCTGATTTGTCGAATTCCAGGCAGCACCCTGATTCATCGCAACAGCAGCGCTCGGAGCAGAAACCGAGCCATCCCCATTGCCATCCCCACAGCTGGCTAAAATAGCAGTCAGGCCAAAGAATGCGAGACGCCGCAAGGGCGCCCACGAAAAAATATCGTATTTAAACTTATCGTTCATGCGTCACCAAATTAATTGATTAAGGAGGCCCTGCTTCAGGCCTAAGTTCATGCACATTCAAATTCAATCTTCGTGGTGAGTCCTTGATTGTTTAACCCAACCCGAACGGGCTCCAGAGACAGCATCGCCATTTCCTTTAACAGTAAATATTTCACACCCCCCAAGGTATACAAATCAGGAGAAGGAATACCCACAAATGGCTGACCATTCGAGGTGAAGTCATAGGTTGTATTTGCGCTTGTGCCAAGGGGCATCCACGCACCGAATACCATCGCGCAGGCAACTAAAAATAGCTTTTTGAATGAGATGGTCATCACACCCTTAAGATTGAACAATGTTCGAAATCTAGGGCGGTAGTCTTAGCAGGACGCTAAGGCAGCTCAAAGGTCTGTCATACTGAGTATAGCTAAATATTCGTCAAAATCGATAGAGTTAGTTATCTGACGATGGAAGTAAACCTAAAAATAATTATAAATTTGCAATAATTATCCGAATACCTGGCGAAAGCGAGTCGCGAGTAAAAATCTGTTGGCGTCGCACGGCGCTCATGTGTTGTGATCGCAAGGCTCAGGTCGCACGTTCGCTAAGCCAACGGCTGCATTCGGTGCAATACGCAGTCGACCTTTTAAGCCTTGCATCTAAGATCAAGCTTTTACTTGGCGAGTAGGTCCCTGCCCTGCCAGGGGTTGAGTGTCGGAACACCGGTTGGTTCAAAGTCGGCCACGTTACGCGTCACAACGGTCATGCCGTGTACAAGCGCCGTCGCAGCGATCAAACCATCACGAACAGGGCGAGGGTCAGGCACATGGAGTTTTGCACTCCGTTGAGCAACAGCGGTATCAACGTCCAGAATACGACCATTGAAAGCCGGGATGACGTGACTATTCAGCCACAACCTAAATACTGCGCCTTGCGAGGGATCGCGGCGTTCTGCCAACAGAACACCGATTTCTAGTTCTTGAATCGTGATGACTGACAGATATAAATCCATCGCTTCGATGCTGTCAGCCCATATCGCGAATTGCGAGTCCGCTTTGCCAAGACGTATTTTTCGCAGTTCGGACACCACATTGGTATCAAGTACATACATCAGGAAAAATCCGCTGGTCGGGCGAGGTCGCGCAATGGCGGAGCATCAAATTCAAAGTCTTCACCGCCGGGCATCGCCAGCAGGTCGGCAATCTTTGCGTGACTTGCTGTGATTTTCTTGTATGCGGCAAAGGTCAGCAGCACATGCGCCGGCCGACCGCGATCCGTAATGAATACCGGCCCCGCCATTGCAGCTTTCTTGGCCCTGCTTGCATCTTGGTTGAATTGGCGGCTTGAAAGAGTTGTGATGGTCATGGCTCACCTAGCTAATCATCAATAATGTAGAAACGTTACCACAAAAATACCTTTCTGGCGATTAAAATGTAGATATGTAGATATATTGAAACCTAAGGGCCACAAGCGCGGAGGTGACTTCTCATTATTGAATTAAGTTTATCTTTAATTCAATTTAAGTTATTAAAGTAGGTTTTCATGAGCCGAGCTTAGCGATGGAGCTGTTATCACGCTAAAAAGACTGAAGATATTTTGTTGCCTGTCAGCGGATGAATGCGCTATCTTGTGTTGAGGCTCTTACCGGTCACGGAGTTGGTGGATATTCGGACAGCCGCTTAGAAAAATAATCTGGTGACACAATGAGATTCAACTACCGATCGATTTTGGCAATTGCGGTGCTGTGCTGTGCGCCCTTACCTACCTTGGCGCAGGCAGACTATCCCAATAAACCCATTACGCTCGTTGTGCCGTTTCCAGCGGGTGGGGTGACGGATATTGCGGGAAGAGAGGTCGCTAGAAATCTGACGAAATATTTGAATCAGGCCGTGGTCGTAGAAAACAAAGTCGGAGCTGGCGGAAACATCGGCACGCAGTATGTTGCAGTCAGTAAACCTGACGGCTACACCCTAGGGTTATTAACAGTCAGTGCCATGTCCATTGCACCGCATGTCACTAAAAACTTGGGCTTCAATCCAAGTAAAGACTTCACACCCATCACAAATGTCATCACAACAGATGGCGCAATCGTAGCCAATGTCTCAACGCCGTTCAGCTCAGTGAAGGACTTTGTGGCTTATGCAAAAGCGAACCCTGGCCTAGTGAGTTATGCGAGCGTGGGAACAGGCTCAATCCCGCACTTGACGGCTGAGCTGTTTGCGCAGCGAGCAGGAGTGAGCCTGCTGCACATACCGTATAAAGGCGCAGCTCCAGCGATGCAAGACTTGCTAGCCAATCAAATTAATATATCTTTCGAGACCTCGATCGCGACCACATTAAATAATGTTGCAAACGGACGATTAAAAATCTTGGCAATTACAGGGGCCAAGCGCTCAGCAGCCGCGCCCAACGTACCGACGGTCGCAGAGTCTGGATTTCCGGGCTTTAGTGCGCAAGGTTGGTTTGGATTATTTGCGCCGGCAAATCTTCCTCCAAAAATTTTAGACGTATTAAATAAAGCGGTGACAGAGGCGTTACGCGAGCCAGAGGTCGTTGCGCGATTTGAGAAGCTCAGTGTTCAGCCCGATCCACAGACCCCGGCTGCGTTCGCGAAATTCTTAGAGGCAGAATCCGCAAAGTGGGGCGACTTAGCCAAGTCGCTTAAGTTAGAGCTGAATTGATATCGCGCAACGCGGTATCAGGTGAGCACTTAGCGATGGCCGCCCACTTGCTGCTGGTGAGCTTGCCATCAAGTCCGTCGAGCAACCGGTTAAGCGACTTCACTTGTCGCTCGTTCAGTCGTATTGAGATAACTGCGTTAAGCACCCGCTTTAAAAGACTTGTTCCAATAATCAAGAACTTCGGTCTTTTGAGGCACCAAACCCTTTGAATCATAGGGCAATACTCGCTTAAGTTCAGCATCGGTGAAACTCACGCGGGCTTTAAGATCGGACGGCAATATGGCGTTGCGTACCGTTGGCGCATACCCCATCGCTTTAGCAAACTCGACCTGACCGACTGGGTCCATCATCGCATTCAAAAACTTCCAGGCCCCAGCTGCGTTGCGAGCATTTTTGGGGACTGCACCTTCAAAGGTTACGGCTACGGCACCTTCTTTAGGCACAACAAAGCCCAGCGGCAGGCCGGCATCCTGCCATTGCAAGGCACGTGCCTTCCACATACACGTCATCCAGATTTCACCCGATTTCAGTGCTGCCGCGACTGCCTCGTTTGAGGGAAATATTTTTGGATCATTTTTCTTGAGCTCTGCTAAGAACTTCATACCGGCGGTGAAGCTTGACATGTTGCCGCCATTGGCCAAGCCGGCAAATAAGGTGTTGGCCACATGCAGAATATCCGAAAAGCCAACACGGCCACGGTATTTTGGATCTACCGCAGCGGCAAACGTATCAGGGGGTGTCGTGATTTTTTCGGTGTTGTAGACCAGTACCATCGCACTAAAGATATGTGGGATTGAATACGACGTTTTGAATTGCTCGTAGGCATTCGCAACATTAGGCGTGTGCTGCTCAGAGATCGCATGAAACGGCTCTACCAATGACAGATCGTACATATCGACGTCCTGCAACAAACCGACATCCATCGAGCCACGTCTTGAGTTTTTTTCTGCGCGAATTTTGGTAGCACGTGCGACAGCGTTACCGGTATCAAACACAATCGTTGAACCAGAAATTGGGTTCACAATTTTTTGAAGCAGATTTTGATAATCACCACCCCACGTACCCACCACAACATTACCCTCTTGCGCTGCGGCCTCGCGCGTCAACAGTGGCATCGCAGTGGCTAGCAACAGCCCAGAAGACGATTTGATAAAACTGCGTCGCTTAGAGTTAGTTGAATACATGAGAGACCTTTGAGGTAAAAGATAATGAAGACTGGCGATCATTGTTTGAGTCGCCCGCCGGTGCCGCGAGTGCGTAAAGATTAACTGTTGCACTCGTTAACTGTCTAACAATTTCTTCGCTTGTGATGTCTCTTGTGATCACGACCAACACATCGGGCGTCGTACGCAAACGCGTCATCCGCCTCGGCATGCTGTAGGTCGTGCCAACACCTTGAATCAGGATCGGATCTTCGCAGTCGGTCACATGCACGAGAGCTTTGACGCGCAGCAGTTTCTCGCCACAACAGCCAGCCAAATCATCTAACCAGCACGACAAAGCGTCCCAACTGATATCGGGCATAGCAACACCACGCAGCACATGTATGCGTGCATGCGCTCGACTCAAGGTCGTTGCGGTCAACGCCTTCACGGCCATTTCGGTCAGATTAGGTTCATCAGCCGCTGGTGCGACAAAGGCTTTACGAACCAGCGCTTGGCGGTCTGGATCACAGAGAATCTCTGCGAGGGGATTCAGTAGTTGAGCCTGTGCGACTTGAACGTCTAAATCTTGCTGACTGACTTTATCAATTTTGGTAAAAACGATGCGTTGCGCAGCAGCAATCTGAGCTGCAGCCTCGTCAAACTGCTCTTGCCTTAGCGCGCCCAATTCGGCATCAAACGTGGTGAGCACACTCACACGCACGCCGCGCTTCGAAAGCTCAGGATCAGCAAGCGAGGCTAGTATGGGGCCTGGGCGCGACAGGCCGCTGGTTTCGAGCACAATGCGTCGCAGTGGCGGTGCGCCCTCGGGGCGTTCGGCTTCAAGCAACTCTGTCACCGTATAAACCAGACTGCTACGCAAAGAACAACAGACGCAGCCATTGGCAAGCATTGTCATCTCAAGCTCGTTCTCACCCTCAGCAACAAGCATACCGTCGATGCCGGTCTCACCGGCTTCGTTAATGATGACTGCCGTATCGTGCATCTGATCCTGCTGCAAAAAATCAACGAGCAAGGTTGTTTTTCCACTACCAAGAAAGCCGCACAGTACGATTAAGTCAACGGGTTGGGGGGCGATCATGGTCGTCATCCTTCCAGCTTTGATTGACCATCTCGCGCACCTCGGACAACAACAACTCAGTGTCGTAGATCACGCCCGCTTTGATCGTATAGCGCAACGAGCGCTTCCATTCTGCCTTACCCGTTTCATCATTCAGACGCACCGCACCCGTGCCATACATCAGCTTGAAGTCTTCGAGCGGATTGACGTCGTGTATCAACAAGTCTGCGCACTTGCCAAGATCAATCGAGCCGGTGTCCTCTTCGATGCCTAGCAACTCAGCGCCTAAAGACGTGGCTGAGCGCATGACTTCGAGCGGGTTAAAGCCCGCCTCTTGTAAGAGCTCAAGCTCGCGGATCAGACCGAACCCAAAGATCTGATAAATAAAGCCTGAGTCGCTACCGGTGCAAACTCGACCACCCAGATTCTTATATTCGTTCACAAACTGCATCCACAGCCGGTAGTTTTGTTTCCATTCAACTTCGTTGGTGGTGCTCCAGCGATACCAGTAGGCGCCGTGGCCGCCGCGTTGTGGTTGGAAGTATTTCCAGATCGTTTTAAGGGTGTAGTCGCCATGCCAGTCTGCGCGCCTTGCACGCATCAGATCGCGATTGGCGTCATAAATACTGAACGTTGGCACAAAGGTGTGGCCAGTTTCCAAAAACTGATCCAGCACATCATTCCATTTACGGCTACCGGGCTGGGCGGCCTGCGCAAACATTTGTCCGGCGGCAGAAAATCGAAAATACTCATCGCCGTAGTTGTAATCGGTTGGGAAGCTTTGCACCGTACGATTTTCGAACAAAGCCTCTGGGATCCCGTAATAATGCTCAGAGCTGGTCAAACCCCATTTTGCTGAAGTCAGTGCATTGACACGGGTCACGGCCATCTGCGCATGATGGCAGCCCGAGCGAAGCCCCTGAATGGCAGCCTCGTCAAGAGCTGCTTGCATGATGGTCGGTGGCGCGCCAAAAAATTTAATGCCGTCTGCGCCACGCTGCTTGAGACGTCGCACCCAGTCGCGCGCCTGCTCGGGGGTATAAATGGTTTTAATCCGTTCGTTTACCGCCGGAAAATAGGCATGCAGCAATAAACGAGGTGCAGCAATCTGATTGCTTGCTGAGGCTTCGCGCTGCTCAAGCATGTAACCCAGGCCATTCATCGAGCCCATTTCGCGCGCGGTGGTCACACCATGCGCGAGCCATAATTTATAGACGTAATCTGCCGTGGGGACTTCACCACTCATGCCATGCCAGGGTGTGCCTACGTGCGCATGGCAATCAATCAAGCCAGGCGTCACATACTTGCCGTGACAGTCAATCTCATAATCGCCCTGAGCAGGCCGGTTCGCCGGGTTGATCGCTTTTAAAGGGGCCCCGACAACTTTTAATTCTGTAATCCGCCCACCTTCGACCACAATATCTACAGGGCCCGATGGAGGCGCACCCGTACCATCAATCACAGTTGCCCCACGCAACACCAAGCGTTTATAAGGCCCTTGCCCTGCGTTTCGGCTAGTGGCAGCCGTTGCGGGACGCATGCCTTTGGGCTCGAACATCAGCCTGATTTCTTCACCGACATCAAAATTTGAAATGCTGCTGGTATCAACCATGAAGGTTCCTGGTTACGCGCGAGTCAACGGCTAGGGTAAGGAAAAAAATACAGACAAGGGTCAGGCTAAGTACGAGAATAAGGCTAAATACAAGAGTAAGAATAAGGCTAAGTACAAAAATAAAGATAGCGATAAACAATCAGATAAAGTACATCAAAAACTCGGTTAAGCAAAAGCCACTGGCCTAGCGATCTACAGCCAATTGGCTCAAGACGCCATCGTTTTTACATAACGTCGGTGAATCAACCAGTTAGCACCAAGCGCCATCACGAGGGTCGCCACCACAAGGATCAATGCCATCGTTGAACCAAACGGCCAATTCGAGGCTTTGGCAATTTGTCCGTAAACCGAAGGCGCCATCATCGTGATGCCGCTGCCTCCGAGCAACACAGGTGTGGCATAGGCATTCATGCAAAGAATAAAGACCAGCATGGTGCCCGCCGCCACGCCGGGCGCGGCAATCGGCAGCAAGACCCGCCAAAAGGTTGTCCATACGTTAGCCCCCAGATTTTGGGCAGCCTCTTCTACCGCAAAATCGATACCTTCAAGAACGCTTTGCAAGGTCAGAATCATGTAGGGCAAGACCACGGCTGTGGTACCAATGATGACAGCCAGCGGCGTGTATAAAAGCTTGATGGGCTGCTCAATCAGGCCAAGCCACTGCATCAACGCGTTGGCCGCACCAGCGTGCCCAAGCACCACCATCCACCCGGCTGCACGGACAACGTTTCCAACCATCAACGGGAAGACCAGCAGAATAATCAGCAAACTCTTAAATCGTGTCTGAGTCTTAGCCAGAAAATACGCCACCGGAAAACCCAGCACAAGCGCTAGCACGGTGCAGGTGGCCGCAACCTTTAAGGTACTTAAAAAAACGTCTCGATAGTAGGCGTCGCCAAAAAACTTAAGATAGTTTTCGAACGTGAAGGCTTCACGCATCATGTTGATCGGATCGTACTCGTTAAAGCTGTAGCGAAACATCAAGACAATCGGAATCATGATGATGAAAAAAACAATCAGCGACGACGGAAACGCCAGGCAGGTCCCCAAGCGTCTACCGGCAGGCCCAGCGTGCGCGTCTGCGGCCAGGCTCATCGACCACCTCGCTCACTAAACACCACACAATCGGTGGCTTTAAAGTTCATGAACAGGCGAGCACCTGCTTGCAGCAACCGCTGACTACGTTCGACGGCGGTATTAGGGATCTGGCAGGACAGGCGCTGCTGCCCTGCTCCGGTCAACACCACGTCAATGTGCGAACCCAGAAACGCGCAAGACTTTAACGTCACCGGAACACTATTCTCAGAGCCTGGTTCGGACGACAGGTCAATCCGTTCGGGGCGTACGCCGATCGTGACGGTATCAGCGGCGACCGCTGCCACCTTGAGCTGCAGGCCTTCTTGCGTCTTGAACTGACTATCGCCAACCCGTTGACCCGAAAAGAAATTCATCTTCCCCAAGAAATCGGCCACAAACAAATTAGTGGGCCTTTCATATAAATCTTGTGGCGTACCAACTTGCTGCACTTTACCGTCGTGCATGATCGCCATCCGATCCGAGATGGCCAAGGCCTCTTCCTGATCGTGTGTGACAAAAATCGTAGTCAGGCCAAGTCGTTGCTGTAACGCGCGAATGTCTTCGCGGACTTCAAGTCTAAGCTTGGCGTCAAGGTTGGATAAAGGCTCATCTAGCAGAAACACTTTAGGCTCAATGGCTAGCGCCCTGGCAATCGCCACGCGCTGCTGTTGCCCACCTGAGAGCTGTCGAGGATAGCGATCTTTGAACTCAGTCAGCCGGACCATGTCAAGCGCAAGGCTAATACGGCGGTCACGCTCGGCTGCAGGAGTCTTACGCATTTCAAGACCAAAGGAGACGTTCTGCGCCACCGTCATATGAGGGAACAGCGCATACCGCTGAAAGACCATGCCCGTATTGCGTTTGTGAACAGGCACTGCTGTCACATCTTCTTGTCCAATCAGAATGCGACCCGCCGTTGGGTCTAAAAAACCTGCAATCATTCGCAGTGTGGTGGTCTTGCCGCAGCCGCTCGGCCCCAGAAAAGCTACCAGTTCACCATCGGCGATTTCAAGTGAAAAGTCTGATACCGCCAGAGACTTACCAAACTGCTTTTTAAGATTAATTAATGAAACATTAGCCATTTTGATCAAACCAGCTGACTGAGTTTTACGAATCGGTCGGTCACAAGCATGATGACACCGAGCAAAAGAATCTGCACTGTCGAGACTGCAGCGATGGTGGGATCTAAGTTGAATTCAAGGTATTGCATGATGGCGATTGGCAAGGTCGTGTTGCCAGGCCCAACCAGAGATAGGGACACCTCGAGATTTTCAAACGAAACTATAAAACTGAACAACGCTGCGGCCACGATTGCAGGCCGCAGCATCGGCAGCGTGACTCTAAAAAAAGCCACGCGACCATTCGCACCCAGATTACGCGCAGCCTCTTCAATAGAAGGATCTAGCCCCTGCATGCTGGCTGAGACCAGTCGGACCGTCCAGGGAATGGTCAAGCAGATATGGGCAAGTACCAGACCGCCGATCGTGCCGACAATATCGCGATCCAAAAAGTTTTCGGTACGCAGGTAAAACAGATAGATTGCGATACCAGTCACAATGCCCGGCATCAGCAGGGGTGAGAGCAACAAGGTATTGACCGATTGATGACCTTGAAACTTATAGCGAATGATCCCGAGTGCAGCCATGACGCCCAGGGAGACCCCCACAAGAGCCGAGACCAGCGCCACTTGCATGCTAAAGACGAATCCATTCACGAACGCCTGATTTTCCCAGGCGTTTTGATACCAATGCAAGGTATAGCCAGAGGGCGGAAAATAAAGGATCGCGTCCTTAAAAAAACTCAACCAGATGACGAAAATCAAAGGGCAAAGCATTACGGCATAGACGAAAAAAAC
>CANCMG010000084.1 GCA_947378965.1 Alcaligenaceae bacterium
ACGTGCTGATTGAGAAGTTTGGCCTTAGCAAAATGACCGAAGCCCAGCGCGAGCACGTCAATAAAGTGTGGCATCGCTTAGATGGCTGGCCAGATTCAGTGGGCGGCTTAACGCGTTTAAAAAGCAAGTACATCATCGCCCCGCTTTCAAACGGCAACATCTCACTGCTGACCGACATCGCCAAATACACAGGCCTGCCTTGGGATTTGAATTTATCTACCGAAGTATTTCGTTGCTACAAGCCTCAACCCGAGTCATATCTTGGCGTGTGCCACGCGCTTCGCTTAGATCCCTCTGAGGTGATGATGTGCGCCGCCCACAATAACGATCTGCTAGCCGCTAAAAACTGTGGTTTGAAAACTGCGTTTTGGCCACGGCCAACTGAGTATGGTCCAACGCAAACAGACAACCTCGTTGCAACCGAGGCGTGGGATGTGGTGGCGAAAGATATTCGGGATCTGGCGACGCAAATGGGCGTTTAGCTTTATTCGAGCAGCGTCATTGCACTTAGTTTTGACGCTGTTCAACGAATGGGCACGATTCGGTAACGCGCGCCTCGCCCCTGACCATATTGCTCAAGCAACCCCAACTGAGTCATGTCTATGAGCTCGCGATAAGCGGTGGCGCGTGACTGTCCTGTAATGTTCACATATTTAGACGTACTCATCCCCCCTAAAAACCCCTCAGGCTGCGCCTCAAACAGCTTGCCCAAGATCTTTAATTGAGACGCATTAAGCGTGGGGTACAAGTCTCTGAGCGTTGAAAAGTAGCGTGTCTTTTCAATTGCGGCTTGCATTTGCTTAAGCGCCGCCTGTGCAGCGCGTTCGATGCAAGCAACAAACCACTCAACCCAAGGCGTGACGTCAAGTGTGTCACTCGATGTTGCGGCTTGCAGTTGTTCGTAGTACCCAGAGCGATCATTCATGATTTGTTGGGATAGGCTCCAGATACGCTGCGAACTTTGCATGTCTTGCGCAAGCGCCAACTCACTGAGCGCACGCCCCACTCGACCATTACCATCCTCGAAAGGGTGAATCGCTTCAAACCATAGATGCGCAAGCGCTGCGCGCACAAGACCATCACAACTTTTTGCGCTGTCATTAAACCAAGCAATCAATTGCCTCATCTGCGCGGGCACATCAACTGACGCTGGCGCCTGGTAATGAACAATATCTGGTGCACCGTACTTGACTGTGACAATCTGCATGGCCTGAGTGTGCTGTCGATACGCACCTATTTGTATCTTGACGCCCGCACTGCGCCCTTCAGGAAACAATGCCGCCTGCCACGTGAAGAGGTCTTCGTCGCTTAAGGAATATTGCCAACGTTTGATCGCAGCTTGCAACACGTCAAGCGTGGCCTCGGTACGGGCATCGCGAAACACATTCGGTGCGCCGGGCAAGCCAAGCCTGCGGGCGACCGAGGCACGCACCGAGTGAACTTGCAGCACCTCGCCTTCGATTTCGGCGGTGGCGACGGCCTCAGCTGCCCAGCCCTCAAGCTCTAGTTGAGCCAGATCGACCAACTGCAACGTACCAGCCAGACCCAGCACACGCCCCTGCGCGACCCGCGCCCGCGCCAAAGTCGGCTGCAAAGCAGTCAGATCGTATTGAAAATGGGGCCAATTGGGCGCTTGCCAGAGGTACATAAAGCGTATTATATATTTAATCGTTTCAAAGTTGAAGCGTAAATGTAAGAATATCGCCTCACTAATGAAGCGTAAAAATTCTAATGTCGCCTCAAAGCTGAGGAGAAAATTGCATATGCTTAATATTGCTTAGTGATATAGGGCTTGCTCAACCGCTGCCCTACAAAGTAACTCGCGACCAGTATGGCAACGATAAACACCCCCAACCAGACTTCTTTGCCCGAGCGCCAGCCGTCAAAATTTGGACTCAGCTCACTCAAGATACTGACAACAGCCACCAAAATACTCACGCCCGAGACCGCAAGTGCCATCACTCTTGAGGCAACTCGCGCCGTGTGATCAGACCGTTTGATCAGCTTAGCGATGAACAAGCCATTGATGCCGTCTGTGATCAACATACCCACCACAAAGAGCAGAGCCAGCAGCGCTGCAACATGCCAGACCTGATATTTGCTTGCCAGCAAGGCAAACAGCGAGGCTTGACTCAGCGTATCAAACGAAAGCGCAAAAATGGCGCCCACAGCAAGCATAGCGCCCGCATGACGCACGTTCAGCATGCGTGCAAAAAAACTTTGGCGCCAACCTTTGAGTTGCACCGCTTCGTGAGCAGGCGTACCTAGCACACTCAACAGATTTAAGACGGCTAGGCCAAGCAAAATCGTGATTGACACCCATGTACCAAACGTATCGAACCAAGCAGGGACATCAAATGCTTTGGCCAGGCTTGCAGCGTAGATTGAAACCGGCACAATCACCAAACCATGACCCAGCGAAAAAAGAAGCCCAGCCATTTTTGCGAGGACTGGCCGCTCGCTACTGTTGTAGCGAGTCAAACCATCGATGGCCGCTAAGTGGTCGGGATCGAAACCATGGCGGATGCCTAGCATCAGCACAACGAGCGCCAAACCGAGAAGGTCTTCTGGAAATTGCTCAAGACTCATTTGCTTAGCTCAACCGTTACGCATCAAATTCATTTACCAACGCCTCACCTCGATAGCTTGTGATCCTTTCCATGACTGCGGCCTTATGAAGTTGAAACCGTATGATATCTGAACGTCGCATGTCGATTGTCGCTGACCTCCAAGAGTATGCAAGGTCTATACTGAGCATCGTTCGGGACGCACCCAAAGGATCTTTTATGACTACCGTCAATCGCCGCAGTTTTTTAACTCGTAGCCTCGCCGGGGCAGGCACTCTGGTTGCCAGCGGATCCGTCCTTGCTCAGCCGCTTTTGTCTTCGCCTAAAACCGCTCTGCTTGCACCCACGGGCAAACGACGGGTTGTCATCGCTGGTGGTGGCTGGGGTGGTTTAAGTGCCGCAAAACATCTGCGTGCCTTGGCACCGGATTTAGAAGTGATTGTTCTTGAAAAGAACCCTATCTTCTGGTCGTGCCCGATGAGTAACAAATGGCTCGTCAACGCAGTCGACACCGATTTGCTCGCACACTCTTACATCATCCCTGCTAAAAAGTACGGCTACACCTTTGTGCAAACTGAAATCACCGATATTGATCGCTCGGCAAAAACGGTATACACCTCCGATGGCTTTATCAAATACGATTGGCTGATTATTGCGGGGGGCATCCGGTATGCCTTTGAAGCCTGGTTTGGCAATGATCAAAAGACCACTCAGTACACAAAAACCAACTACGCCAGCGCTTACATCCCAAGTTCAGAGCATGCCTTTCTAAAAAACAAGATTCAAAACTTCAAAGGAGGCACGATCGTCATGACCTTGCCCCCTCCACCACATCGTTGCCCACCATCACCCTACGAACGCGCATGCTTGATGGCCTGGTGGTTTAAAGAAAAAAAGATCCCCGCAAAAATTATTATTCTTGATCCCAAGCCTCGTATCGCGCCCATTACGATTGGCTATCAAAAAGCATTTACAGAGCTGTATTCGGACATCATCACCCATGTGCCCAATGCAACAGTGAAAGAGGTGGATCCATACAATAAGATCGTCAAAACCGCAGCAGGTGACTTTAAGTTTGACGAAGCTATTCTGATGTCGCCTCATCAAGCTGCCGATTTGGTCTGGAAGGCCGATCTCATCGGAAAAGACAAGGCCGGCAAACCCACCGGTTGGGCAGCAGTGGATCCACAGTACTACAACACCGAAAGTGATCCGCAGGTCTTTGTCATTGGCGACTCGGTGGGTTCGGTATCGATTCACTTTGGCCATTACCCCAAAAGCGGTCACGTTGCGAATCGCGAGGCTCGCTTGGTCGCCAAATACATCGCAGCGCAAGCGAAGGGCGTCGAGCCTAAGGCGGAAATGATTGATAACCTCTGCTTTATGCTGGTGAATAACTCACCGAAAGAGGCGATTTCAGTCTCGTTTAGCTACACGATGGGTCCTGACGATGAGATTTTACAAAAGGCGATCGACGATAATGATCGCAGGCCAGAGTTATGGGCTGAAGACCTGAAGTGGCTTGGCGGCATGTACGGAGATTTTTTGTAGCGCTAAGATCGAGTCGTATCTGCGTAGGTTATCTTGCACCCGTCGACCACTGATCTGCTACGCTCCAGACAATTTGATTTAAATCCGACGCGTCAGACAGTCAGAGCTGTTATCAGTTAATATTCTTGCGATGACACGAGCACGCTTTTCGACAAAGATCTACGCTTTGATCGTCGCCTTTGCGGTGGTGCTGTCTTCGCTTGCGCCTACGCTAAGCCATGCTACGCGCGGTGCCAAGGGCGTTAACCACAACCTGATGGCAGTCTGTACCACCGTAGGTTTGAAGTGGCTAGATATCAAAACGGGCCAGGTGCAAGACTCGAGCCCTGCCTCAGGTAACTCCGATTCAAGTACAAATTGTTCAGCGTGTTTAACCCACCTCGCAGGGCTGCCTCCTGCGCCGAACGCGACCAATTTCAGCATCTTCACTGACGGCACTCGCTTACTTCTATTGGCAACATCGCCAGTGCTTTCCCGCCTGACAACGAATCAGGCCAATCCTCGCGCCCCCCCCTCGCTGGTCTGATCAGTTATTCGTGCGACCGTCTCAGTTGCTGGGTAAGCGGTCGCCCTAGGGTCGGGATCTGAAATCAACTCAGCTCCCTTATCGATCAGACCGCCAGAGAAATTTGTGCCAAGTCGCTTCTCAATCGCTTTTTGTATTCGTGTGCTTATTGTGCTGGCGCTGCATGTCTGCGTGCTCGCCTTGTTGGTACTTGAGTCGAAGCAAGAGCTTGTGCACGAACCAGAGGTCGTGAGGCTCGAGGTGCAGATGCTGATACTACCGAGCACGCAGCCTACCGAGGCGCCACAACCTGAGCCCGTTGTCGACCCCACCCCCGCACCCGTTCAACCTCCAGAGCCGAAGCCTCTGGAGGTGCCGCTGCTGACAACGCAACTTGAGTCTGCGCCTATTATTCAAACGCCACCCGAACCAGAACCGCCTGAACCGCCTAAGCCGCCTGAGCCCAAACCAAGCGAATCTGCACCGCCAAAACCTCCTGAACCTCAGCGACCCGAGCCCGAGCGACCCCAACCCAAGCCTAAGCCACCCGAAGCTGCACCGCTCGCGCCCAAGCCAATTGAGCGTCAGCCGGCGGCGCCTCGGGCGAACGCCTCAACGAGGTCCACGACTCGGGGCGAACCCGCAGCAACCCGTAGCGACGCCGACACCAATCTCACAGGTGCGCGCTTTGATGCAGATTACTTGCATAACCCGGCGCCCGCCTACCCCAGCTATTCGCGCAGAATGAAAGAGCGAGGTACGGTTTTTGTCTTAGTGCAAGTCAGTGCAGAGGGTAGCGCCTTGCAGGTGACGCTACATCACTCTAGTGGCTATGACCGCCTAGACGAGGCGGCCTTACAAGCGGTTAAGCAATGGCGCTTTGTTCCGGCCAAACGCGGCACGACACCCGTGCCTGCATCGGTGGTCGTGCCCATTCAATTTAAGCAATGATCGCCATGGACAACTGTATTCCCTTTTCGATATCTATCTCAACCCTTTTTCTACACAGGAGCCCGCAATGAATACATCTCTGGGCCTAGCGCACGTTTGGAGTCAAGGTGATGCGATTACGCGCGGTGTCGCCCTTGTTTTGTTATTCATGTCAATTGCCAGCTGGATCGTCATGCTCGGCAAACTCACCGCGCATTGGCGGTACAAGACGAGCACTGAAAGAGCCTTGAGCCAATTTTGGTCCGCGCCAGACAATGCCGGGGCGCTGCGTGTGATTCAAGAACAAGATCGCTTTGGTGCTTTCTCTGCCATGGCAACTGAAGCAATCACAGCGGCCACGGCTTACGATCAAAATGCAACTAAAGGCATCGGCGCTCAGGCCGATAAAAATGAGTTTATTGCTCGAACGCTGCAACAATCAATCGTCACAGCACAAACTCGGGTCGAGAGCGGCCTCACCTTTTTGGCCTCAATTGGCGCAACCGCCCCCTTCGTGGGCCTGCTTGGTACGGTCTGGGGTATTTATCATGCGTTGGTCGGGCTCAGTGGGGTTCGGCAAGTTGGCCTGGACCAAGTTGCAGGGCCGGTTGGCGAGGCCTTAATCATGACAGCTGCCGGCTTGTTTGTTGCCATCCCGGCAGTGCTCGCTTACAACGCTTGCGCACGCTCAAACAGGCTGGTGACGGCCCGCTTAGATGGGTTTGCACATAGCTTGCATAATTATTTAGTCGGCGGAATGCGGACTGCATCGAAGCCCGCTCTCAGTAACGCTCACTTCAATAAAGAGGTGTAAGTTTATGGCCTTTTCTTCATTTAGTTCAGGCCTTGGGTCTCAACCCATGAACGACATCAACACCACGCCACTGGTTGACGTGATGCTGGTCTTATTGGTCATTTTCATTATTACAGCCCCGTTGTTGAATCAAGCCGTACCGGTTGATCTGCCGCGCGCCGAAAGCACCGCCATCGATCAAAATGCAAAAGCGCTGCAACTGTCGATCGATGAACAGGGAGTATTTTTTGTAAATGGCTTGGCGACACAGCCTGAAGCGATCGAACAAACATTGCGCGAAAAGCTACCGGCTGACGTGAAGTCACCTGAATTACATTTACGGGCCGATCGTCAAACCGCATACGAAAAGGTTGCGCAAGCCATGGCGGCTGCAAACAGGGCGGGCATCACCAAGATCTCGTTTGTTACCGAAAGCCCGCCGCCGGTCACAAATAGTCGGCAACCAGGTCGCTAAGCCAACAAGCTCAAATGCTATGATCTTCGCACTGTGAAAAATCACTTAACACGCTCCTTCTGGGTTTGGCTCACGGCCATCTCGGTGCTCCTCTCGGCGCTTATGCCGACACTATCGCATTCTGCACGCCTGCAGTCTGCCGATGGTTCTTTGGCACCGATTTGCACCAGCAGTGGGATGAAGTGGCTAGATACTGCTTCCGGCGAAATTCGCGAGCAAACTACTACAAACGAAACCGCCGCATCGCCTGAACATTGCACTTGGTGCACTGTCAATCCCGTTGCCTTAACCTCGCAGCCAAAAGTCGTACCACCGTTGTTCTTAGCGTTGACCGAAGCCGCGTTGTCCGTGTCTTCGACTCACTCGCATCCATTTACCTGGCCTCCTTCCCATCCTAGAGCACCCCCGGTTGCCGCCTAACGCGGCACCTTGGGTCAATCGCACGCTACGGGTTTAACACCCTTCGCCTGTGATATCTGACGTGTCTGTTTTGTTTTGATCAACGCACTCAGCGTTGCTCCGTTTTATTTCAGACTCTAGGAATATCTTGTGAAAAAAATACACTCTCTTCACCCTCTAGTGGTGATGTCTTTACTGGCGGCCTCAACTGCTGCGTCGGCGCAAACGGTGCAAGTGAACGGCTCCTCTGTTGCCACACTTAGCCCCGTCACGGTCTCTGCTGGACGCGGCATTGAACTTGAAAGTTTGCCTTTCAGCACCTCCGTCATCCCACGCGAAGACGTTATTAACAGCCCCGAGACTTCAACTGATCAAATTATCAACAAAATTCCTGGGGTTTTTGTCAATCAAATCCCTTCAACCTCACTGCACCCAACCGGTAGCACCTTTAGTATTCGTGGTTTTGGCACCAGTACAAACGTCAACACCTTGGTGATGGTGGATGGTATCCCGTTTAATGATCCGTTTTTTCGCACGGTCAATTGGGCACGTATCCCAAAAAATTCGATTGAGAGCATCGAGGTCATTCGCGGCGGTGGCGCCACCAGTCTGTGGGGCAACTTGGCCATGGGTGGTGTAGTCAATATCGTGACGCGCCCCCCTCAAGAAGACAAGCTGAGTGTCTATAGCGACTACGGTAGCTACAGTTCACTGAACGCAGGCTTTTCTGGACAGATATTTAAAACAGACAAGATGTCGTTGGGTATCAGCTATGACCGCTCGCAAACTCAAGGATATAACGCTACGCCCGAGCAATATCGAAATCCTTACATGACCGCAACGGCATCGCAAGTCAATAACTTGACGCTTTATTCAATTTTTACCCCAAGCGCAGATTCAAAATATTACGCAAAACTCAACTTAAACGAAACGTCAGAAACCACCGCGACATGGCAAAACGCCAGCAACCAATGGAACAACTACGTGCTGTCTGCAGGCGGCACGACACGTTTTGCCGATAACAGCAGCATCAACTTCAACGCCTGGGGCGCGTTTCAACAAATGAAGACGACCAACTCTGGTCAAACGCCAACGTTTAATATTTTTACCCCCAGTATTGGGGTGCCGTACATGAGTCAAAATGAAACAGACAATTATCAAAACTTTGGTATGTCTGTTTTTTATCAAAAAGATTTTGGCCAATTTAAAGATGTGAAATTTGGCGTAGATGGTCGCTTTATTTCCTCAGATGACAACATCAATCAATATGCAACAAACGGCTTCAATTCTGCCAACCTGATTAACAAAGGCCAGAATAGTTTTCAAGGGGTGTTTGTGACCGGCACGTATAAATTTAAAGATGCACCTGTTGACATCAACTTTGGCTTGCGCGAAGACTTTTATCAAGTTACCAATTCGAGTTTGAGTGGTAATGTCTACACAGCAGGCAAAGCACCAACGCCAATCGATGCGCCCTTGGCAAACAATAGTTACGCAAGCTTTAATCCGACCTTAGGCATTAAATACTATGTGAACGATAACTTTGATCTGCGCGCGGCGGTCTATAGAAACTTCGCAGCTCCCGGTATGAATCAGTTGTATCGAACCTTTTTGAGCGGCTCTTCGATCACGATTGCAAATCCAAATCTGGCGCCACAAACCAACTTTGGGCAAGAGATTGGCTTTGATCTGCGTACCAAAGAAAAGGATGCAAGCCTTTCAGTGACTGTGTTTAACAATAACTTGAGCAACTTTATCGACGGTGCAACGATGTGTACGACCGTGGCAACCTGTAATCCACTCATCGCCGGTACTGGCCTTGCAGCGGGCAGTATTACAAGCTTGAGGCAAAACGTCAACGCGGGTAGTGCAACGCTACGTGGCTACGAAATTCTGGGGCAAGCCACGCTGTCAAAAACCGTCAAAGTCAATCTGGGCTTTACGCAAACCTGGGCCTATTTGACTTCGTCTGACTATGTCGCATCGCCCACCAACGAGCAGCTTGGTCAGGTGCCACCGTGGATGGTCAATGCCGGCGTTCAATGGCAAGCGACGCCTGAGCTCGCTCTGTCTGGTCAACTGCAGTCGTTTCCGGCCTTTTGGAACAACACTGCGCACACCCAGTTAAACGACGGCGCAACTCTCGTCAATCTTGGCTTTAGATACCAACTTGATAAAACCGTACAGCTGTACGGCAATGTCCAGAACCTGTTTAATGTCAATTATCTAGCACAGGGCATGACCTATACGGCGTATCAAAGCAGTGCGATCAGCTCGTCAGGCGTACCAAGCATGGGCCCACCTCGGTGGTTCACGCTTGGGGTGAGAGCAACGTTTTAATTACGTGGTGCAACAGCCTTTCTTATTTAGTAGAAAGGCTGTTGCTCTTCCTCACCTGAGACTTAGTTGAGCAAATGGTTCTAGTAAACAAGCAGATGAGTTTGATAAAAAACAGAACGCTCTCATCACTAAACAGATGGTTCTAATCAATAAGCAAATGGAAATATGCAGATGACTCTGATCATGCACACGAAGCAACTACTAATCGGTCTCACTTTAAGGCTTGCTCAAAGCCTGTGGCTCACAGGTATGGTGAGCGTAGGGTATTTGCTGGCCCAGCCCAACGCCTTTGCGCAGCACTCGCACGGTGCACTGCTGACACCTAGCGCGGCCAGCGCCGTCTCGAGCACGGACAAAAGCACTGGCACCAGCACAGGCGCAACTGCAGCATGCAAAGATACAACGCTGCAGTGTGCGCGCGCGGCAACACCACTCTTTACTCAAGACGGTGCACTGTGGCTAGCCTGGGCTGGCGGCGGGGCGATTTCAATCGCTCGCTCAACCGACCTTGGTGCCAGTTTTGAGCCTCGTACAGAAATCGCTCAGCACGGCGCCTTTCTGGATACGGGCCCTGACGCGCGCCCACAGTTGGTAAGCGGCAAACAAAATAATCTGATTATTGCCTATGGTTTCTTTCGCGATAAAAACTGGAATGCCCAGATCAACGTTGCGCGTTCGGTCGATAGTGGCAAAAGTTTTTCTGCGCCTGCACCGATTAGTCAAGATCCAACCAGTCAGCGTTTTCCGAGTTTACTCACCGATCCACAAGGTCAAATTTTTGCCAGTTGGGTTGATAAACGCTTAGTGGTTCAAGCGAACAAGGCTGGCAAAAAACAACTAGGGGGCTCGATCGCCTATGCCTGGTCATACGACAGCGGACAAACGTTTTCGCAAGAGAGCATTGCACAACCCAGCAGCTGTGAATGTTGTCGAATTGCTTCTGCTCTCACCCCTGACGGCTTGCCAGTCATTTTGTACCGCGCAATTTTTGAGGGCTCGGTACGCGATCATGCGACACAAACGTTTACGGCGAGTACACAACCAGGCCCGACTCGCCGCGTTGCATTGGATGCGTGGGCGACCGATAGCTGCCCACATCACGGCCCCGCAATCGCAATCTCTGCAGCGGGCGTACAACACGCCGCCTGGTTTACGCAGGGCACCGCTCGCACAGGCAGTTTTTATGCACGCTCAATGGATCAAGGCAAAACCTATTCAAACCCTGTTGCAATCGGCGACCCCGAGGCCATGCCAGGGCGTCCCTATCTGTTGGCTACCCCAACAGCGCTCTGGTTAACCTGGAAAGAATTTGACGGCAAACGCACTGCAGTCTTTGCCCAGTATTCAACTGACGATGGCGTGCAATGGTCATCACCCAAAGTGATCGCCGAAACGGTAGGCTACTCTGATCATCCTTTGCTCATTCAACGCGAAGGCATTGCTTACCTATCTTGGTTGACGGCAGCGCAGGGCTATCGGTTGTTTAAGCTCGAAACCGACAGGCCAAAGCTGGTGTTATATCAACCGGGCGACTGGAAAAAAATTCTTACCGCTGGTCAAGGAGAACCTCAAATCGTGCATTTTTGGGGTTTCACCTGCGGGCCTTGTCTCGAAGAGTTGCCACGTTGGGGTGATTTTTTAAAAGGATTTGCGGGATTAAAAACGGTCTTTATCGAAGTTGATCAAGTGCCCCAGGCCACCGCGGCACAAGCACTCGCTCGAGCAGGTCTTGAACAACGAGACAATCGTGCCAGCGCTGCTGTCTTTGACGAGTACTTGCGCTACGAGATTGACCCGAAATGGCAGGGCGAACTACCGATTACGATGTTGGTGAATGCAAAGGGTGAGGTCAAGCGCATACGCGGGGCGGTAAATTTTGAGCAGGTTCGCTCCTGGCTGCGCGCGCAATGACAGCCCCTCAATACTCACTTATTGCCGCTTAAATTGAATTGGCACAAGCACTGAAGCGGCTACGCTATCGTTGCCACGCTTGGCAGGCACGAAGCGCCATTGACGCACCGCCTGCACCCCTGCCTCGTCCAAACGCTCAAATCCGCTTGAGGTGCGTATCTCGACACTGAGCGGCACGCCTTGATCGCTCACTCGCACCAGCAACAGGACAGTGCCTTCTTCTTTCAGGCGTCGTGACTGTGAAGGGTAAGCGGGTGCTGGGTTATGCAAGTAATCAGCGTCAAAACGGGCAGCCGTCAAAGCGGGCTCAGTGCCTGTGCCTAGTTGAGTGCTACCACTCGCTTGAGCGGACAGACCCGTGTTGCCTGACGGAGCCGAGTTGGCGGCCGCAGTCGTCTCCCCTTTGGCAATCGTCACCTTGGCAACAGATCTAGGCCGCGCGGGCGCGTCAAAATCTGGCATTGAGCTCGCTGTAGGTGTCGCCGGTGCGTTAGGTGTTGTCAGTGCACTCGATGTCGTGGATGAAGTGGATGTCGCCGATGTCGTCGGTGTCGTCGGCGCGGCCTCGGGGATTTGAGTAGGTTGCACTTGTGGCTCAGGCACCTGTTCGGGTGCAAGCTCGGGTGCGACTTGCGACTCGAGTGCGGGGGGCACCATCTGTGAAAGTACGATATCTATTTGTTGGGGCTGTGCAAGTTCACGCGCTGGCGCAATGGTCGCCGGCAATATCTCTGGACTTGTTGCGGCCTGAGCGTTTGACGCTGCGTGCTCTTGAGCTGACAGCTTTTGCGCCGGAACCTCTTCAGATGACGATACCTCACCGCCAAGATCTTCGAGGCTCAAAATCGAAACTTCAATCGGTGCGGGCGACCACGACCAACTCAGCAAGGCAGCCAAGGCAGCGACGTGTACGGCAACAACCAGTACTAGTCGCAGCAGCGAAGCAGCGCGCTCTGAACGCAGCCAAGATTTTTTTTCAATCGCAACGATCGTGTTTGACACAACAGCGCTTAGTCTTTCGTTTGACACAACAGCACTTAGCCTTTTGCTTCGCGCCAGACCTCTGGCACAAAGGTGATTTGACCTTGATCATTTGAGACGAAAATTTCACCATCCTGAATATTGGCGTGCAAGATCATGCTGCGTTGCGTCTGGGCTGCTAACTCGCGAGTATCCTCTGACGGCAAACACACGACCTTCAAGTTGCGCGCGCGCTCGAGCTTGTTGCGGATGCCGTCCCACCAAATCTTGCTGTTCTGGCCGCTATAACAATAAATCACGACCTGTTTGGCACGACCACAGGCTTTTAAGATGCGCCGCTCATCGGGCTGCCCAACCTCAATCCAGAGTTCAATCGAGCCAGTCAGGTCTTTAAGCCAGATGTCGGGTTCGTCGGCGTCGCTCAGGCCTTTAGTGAAGGCCAAATCTTCGTGCGCATGCAAGGCAAACGCCAGCACGCGCACCATCAAGCGCTCTTCGGTTTCTGAGGGGTGCCGAGCAAGGGTCAAGGCGTGACTGCCGTAATAATGGCGATCGGCGTCGGCCACATTGAGCTCGGCTTTATAAATGGTTGCGCGTAAGGCCATAAATCTCGTGTGTACTGTGCGAAGTCAAGAAGTGGATTATCCTTGATTATCTGACTAAGAGCCTTTTTAAATGACAAATCCCCATATTGCCGCCATTGCCCAAACCCTTTTAGCGGCCCGCCGTGACCGACAACCGGCCGATCCGGCCCAGCACTTTGATCAGCTGCAAACCACTGCCGACGCCTATGCGGTGCAAGAGTTGGTGCGCAAAGAGTTAGCCCCCGAACAAGCCGCCATCGGCCGTTACTGGAAATCAGGCGCCTCGTCACGCAGCGCTGACGTATTGTCTACCGCCCTCTTAGACTCTGGCATCTGGACCAGCCCCGCCCAAGCGCGCGACTGGCCCTTTAATATGCGTTTGATCGAAATTGAAATTGCCCTCAAAACGAATCGACTCGTGACACCCGCTGAGGCTACAACGCTTACAAACGAACAAGCACACGCCTTAATTGGCGCCATGGCGGTCACTATCGAAGTGGTTGACTCACGCTGGCAACAAACCGACCAACTACAACCTCTGCTTAAGCTGGCCGACATGCAAACCCACGGCGCGTTGGTGGTTGGCAACTGGATGCCCTACAGCGCCCAAGAGGCGGAGCGCGACTGGACGCGTCAGCGCTGTACGGTCAAGATCGGCCAGGCATCCGCCCAAGAATTTGTCGGCACCCATTCTATGCAAGACCCCCGCTGGCTGTTGCCGTTTTGGCTGCGTCACGTCACCGCAAGCGGGGCGTCAGTACCGGCAGGCACCGTCGTGACCACCGGCACGTGGTGCGGTATACCTGCCGCTCAGGCTGGTGACTTGGTGGTGGCGAGCTTTGACGGAGTTGGCATGACTTCGGTGCAGTTGTAATCGCCTCGGTCAAATGTAAAAGACCGAACCAGATCGGTTAAATTTACAGGGTTCACACGCAACAATAGACTCAAGCAAAACGATAGCCTGAACACAATCGATATAAACAGGAGATGACAATGCTCAATTTTTTTACTCGCACCCTATTGATCGGACTCGCGACGCTTGCGACTGGCATGTCAAGTTTTGCAGACACCTATCCTGACCGACCCATTCGCTTTGTCGTGCCATGGCCTCCCGCGGGTGGTGCAGACGTGGTTGCGCGCTTACTCAGTGCTCCCCTCGCTGAAGAGCTTGGCAAACCCGTCATCATCGAGAATCGGCCAGGCGCAGGAGGCAACATAGGCGCGGCAGTTGCGGCGCGCTCTGCTGCAGATGGCTATACCATCGCGTTTGCATACTCGGGCACCCACTCCATCAATCGTCATCTTTACAAAGAGATGCCTTTCGAAGAAAAAGATTTCACCCCCGTCATTTTTATCTCGTCAGTGCCACAACTCATGGCGATTAATGCCAATCTTCCATTTAAATCGGTGCAAGAGGTCATCGCGGCCGCCAAAGCCAACCCTGGCAAGCTCACTTACGGCTCAAGCGGTAATGGGGCGATTAACCACCTGGCGGGTCAGCTATTTGCAGACATGTCAGGCATTCAGCTTCAGCATATCCCCTACAAAGGCGGTGCAGCTGCCGCCTCGGCCTTACTCGCAGGCGAGATCGACATGGTGTTGGGCGAACCCTCTGTTTTATTGCCTCACGTTGCCTCAGGCAAACTCCGGGCCTTAGCGGTAACCAGCGACAAGCGCTCGGCCTCGATACCCGATCTGCCAACCATCGCAGAAATGGGAGTGCCCGGCTATGCGGTGACATCCTGGAATGGCATACTCGCCCCCGCCAACACCCCTCAACAAGCCATCCAGCGGCTAAATGCTGCGTTTAATAAGATTATTACCAATCCCGAGATGCGTGCGCGTATGCTAAAAATGGGCTACGACCCAGTCGGTGGCCAACCTGAATTATTTTCTAAACACATCGAGGCCGAGACGCTTAAATGGGGTCCTATTATCAAGAAATCTGGCCTGCAAATTAACTAGTTTTTCACCAATCTAGACCTGACCTCGACGGGGTCTACCCCGTCGAGGTTGCACGCGGATCATCATGATTTTTATGAGTCAAAGTGGGATCACAGATCCTACAAAAGAGCCAGAATGGGCTCAGTGGTATGTCGAGCACCTGCGCATCATGTGTACGGTAGATGGCATCAGCTCAGCCAAGCGCTTTCAAACGACCTCTTATAATTGGCCACCCTCACTAGCGATGTATTCGATTCGCTCGCCCGAGGTCTTCATTGACCCGTATTATCAAAAAATTCGTGGAATGGGACCTTGGCTAACCTTGATCGACAAACGTTTTTACCAGCGCAACCTGTTTGAAGGCGTGGCAAAGGCAGACCTTTCGGCACCTGAAGTGCCTCAAGGCTCCGTCCTGGTCGTGACCGATCAAACACAACCCGCGATTTCGGGTGCAGGCCCGGTGCTTGAAAGCGTCACCTTTACTTGGTTACGTGCAGTTGGCCTCGATCAGTCAACTCCTTACAGGGGGATCTGTGTCATGTCCCATGGGCGAGCACTCGGCTTGCCAACACGCGCGGACGTTGCACTGTACGCATCAGCACAACCCGGCTAGCGGTTACCCGCGCCAACATTTTCAAGAGTCAAGACTTTGAACCTCAAGCTCAAACCACGCAAAACTTTGATCGCTGGCGCGACCGGTCAAATTGGCTCAAGTGTCGGCATGCATTTGCTGGGGCTAGGTGATTGGGGCCCCTTAGGCCTGGCCCGCACGCCTGATCCGCACGCCCCCTACCCGATGCTTGCGGTTGACCTGACCGAGGCAAACGACTGTCAACAGAAACTCGCCCAGCTGCAGGGCATCACCCATGTACTGTACGCTGCACGCTTTGATCATTTTGGTGGCGAGCTTGAATCCAAAGACACCAACGTGGCGATGCTCAGACACCTGCTTGATGCGCTTGAGCACAATTCAAAGGACCTGCAGCATATTCACCTTGTGCATGGCACAAAATTCTATGGCCACACGGTCAAAGAGCGACGCACCCCCTATCGCGAAGACGACGCCTGCGGCAATTTCAAGAGTTTTTATTTTGAACAGCAACAGCTTGTGCAACAGCGCCAAGTTGGGCAAAACTGGTCGTGGTCGATCTCGCGTCCGCATGCGTTTTGTAACTATCGCACCGATGAAGCGCGCAACATGCTCTTGGTCTTAGGGTTATACGCCTCGATCTTGCGCGAACTGGGTGAACCGTTGCATTTTCCTGGGACACCACGCAGCTTTGAAGTCAAAACACAATTTTCGTGGCTACCGACACTCGCGCGCTCGGCGGTTTGGATGATGAGCGAACCACAGTGCCGCAATCAGGCCTACAACATCGTCAACGGTGACCCGGTGAGTTGGTCTGAGCTATGGCCTATCTTTGCACAGTACTTCAAGATGGAAGTCGGTCAACCAAATTCGAGCACCTTCGCCAAGTTTGCCGCTGATAAAGACGACATCTGGCAAGCCATGATCCAAAAATATGGCTTGAAGAAAACTGACTTGCAAACGGTGGCGCAATGGCCGTATGGTGACTATGTGTTGTCGCTGCAATGGGATGTCGTGTCTGACATGTCGAAAGCACAACGCGATGGTTTTACTGAAACAATCAACACGCCAAAGATGTTCACGGGTGGCTTTGATTTTTTTCGCGAACATCAAATAATCCCTTAACAGGGCGGAGCAAGAGCTGTGTCAGCAACAACAAATACCGATGTCTTAATTATTGGCGGTGGTGGTACCGGTTTAGCCGCAGCGATTGAAGCTGCAGAGCTAGGGCGTCAAGTCATCTTGCTTGAAAAAAATTCTGAGACGGGTGGCTCAACCTCGTGGTCAGTTGGTTCGATCACTGCCACAGGCACCCCGCATCAACGCAAGGCCAACATACAAGACAGCACAGACGCACATTTTGAAGACATGGAAAAGCACGCTGGCGCACTGGCACCACGTGACAATCTTGCGTTACGCCGTATCTTGGTTGACAACACAGCCGACATGATCGACTGGTTGATGAAGCTCGGTGTCGTGTTTGTCGGCCCCGAAGAAGAGCCACCTCATCGCGTCGCGCGTATGCATAATGTGGTGCCTAACTCGCGCTCGTTTGCCTACCACCTGACGCGACGCTGTCGTAGCCTTGGGGTAGACCTACGTCTGAACACTGCGACGCAACGCATTGTGCTTGAAGGCGAACGTGCCGTGGGCGTTGAGGCCACTTTGCCAGATGGCACATTACATACCTTTAAGGCGCGCCACGGCGTGGTGCTCGCCAGTGGCGATTACAGTGCAGCAGCTGACTTAAAAGCCCAACTGGCCAACCCAGAGGTTGCCTTGGTCGACGCCATTAATACGACGGCCACAGGCGATGGTCATCGCATGGCGATGGCACTAGGCGCCTCGGTGGTCAATGGCGACATCGTGCGTGGCCCGATCATGCGATTTTTAGCGCCCACGCGTGCCAATCTGCTACAACGCTTACCCCCCACCAAAATCATCGCTCAGCTCATTGCCTGGTCAGCAAACTGGTTACCTCAATGGATTTTGCGGCCTTTCTTGATGAGCTTTTTAACCACAGCAGTCAGCCCCTCGACGGATCTCTATCGCGAAGGTGGTGTGCTGATCAATAAAGACGGCAAGCGCTTTACCAACGAACTGGATAAGCCAAATAAAGACATGGCTAAGCAGCCTGAGCGGATTGGCTGGATCGTGATGGACAGCACGGTTGCCCAAAAATTCTCAGCTTGGCCGTATTACATCTCGACTGCACCGGGTGTGGCGTATGCCTACCTTGATGACTACCGCCGCAACCGGCCTGACATCTTTCATTGTGCGCAAACGCTTGAAGACCTTGCCACGAGCATGGGGGTCGCGGGGCACTCGCTTGCTGAAACGATCGCGCATTACAACCAGAATGACCACGGCGCTCGCCCTGCAATTAAGCAAGGGCCGTTTTATGCGCTCGGCCCCATTAAAAGCTATGTTGTCTTTACCGATGGCGGGTTAAAGATCACCGACAAGCTTGAAGTATTACGGACCGACGGACACGTGATCCCTGGTCTCTATGCCGCCGGCTCGGCAGGTCAAGGCGGCCTGCTACTTGAGGGCCATGGCCATCACTTAGGCTGGGCCTTTATTTCTGGCCGCATCGCGGGGCGTGCCGCGGCGCACTTTCAAGGCTCAGACAGAGAGGTGAACGCACATCGCTAACTTAGCCACCCGAGTGCACTTAGCCTGTGCGAACTTAAGCACCACAACCAGAGCGCCTGTTAAGCACCACCAAGCTACCTTAGCAGCGCTTCGCCTCGCTCAACGACTGGCCAGTCTGAATTACTGATCAGCCTTGATATCAGCAGCCTTAACCACCTGAGCCCACTTAGCCATATCGGCTCGCACGAAAGCGGCAAACTCTGTTTCGGTTGTGATGGTCGGGACCAGGCCCTGCTTTGACAAGTCGGCGATCATCTCTGGCTTGCTCAAGACCTCAAGCGCCGCCACATGCAGCGCATTGCGTGCCTGCTCTGGGGTACCCGCCGGGGCCATCAACCCATACCAATAATCCATATCAAATCCAGGGATACCTGCCTCGATAAACGTCGGTACGTCAGGCATCGCCGACGAGCGCTGTTTACCGGTCAACGCGATCGCTTTAAGTTGACCTGAACGTACGATGCCAGCCACGGCTGGCAAGGGGGCAAACATCACCATGTCGCGCTGCTGGCCCAACATGTCGGCCGCCACCGCGCCCGTCCCCTTGTAAGGCACATGCGTCAGTTTGATTTTGGT
>CANCMG010000085.1 GCA_947378965.1 Alcaligenaceae bacterium
TTCTTGACGACCTCGGTGCCGATTCACTCGACATGGTCGAGCTAGTCATGGCACTCGAAGACGAGTTCGAAACCGAAATCCCCGACGAAGAAGCTGAAAAAATCACGACTGTGCAACAGGCCGTTGATTACATCAATTCGCGTTCTAAGGCATAGGCTGTTGTCAGTTTTTGTAAAGGGCTTCGGCCCGCACAAACATTGCGCAGGGTAGGGTCAGTTAGGCGGTTAAGAAGTCTGGCGCAATGCGACATGGGTCTTGAGGCCCTTTGTTGTGTTGCTTCATACGGCTTGGCCGCCGTTATCACATATAAGGAGTGATCCGTGAAGCGACGAGTCGTCATAACAGGTCTTGGTATCGTGAGCCCTGTGGGCAATGACATTGCTACGGCTTGGGACAACATCGTGAACGGTCGATCGGGTATCGGGCGAATTACACGGTTTGATCCCAGCGCTTTCAACGCGCACATTGCTGGCGAAGTGAAAGACTTTGACGTTACCTCGATTATGCCGGCCAAAGAAGCCCGTACGATGGACACCTTCATCCATTACGGCATCGCTGCAGGGTTGCAAGCCTGGGCCGACTCCGGTCTGGATATTGCGCAAACTGACCCCGAGCGGGTTGGTGTGATCGTCGGATCTGGTATCGGTGGCTTGCAGCGCATCGAAGAAACCCAAACAGAATATTTGCAGCGTGGTCCTCGCCGGATCTCGCCATTTTTTGTCCCCGCCTCTTTGATTAATCTCATTTCAGGGCAGCTCACCATCATGCTCGGCCTCAAAGGCCCGTCGTATGCGGTGGTCTCGGCCTGCACAACGGGTTTGCACTCGATTGGTGACGCCGCGCGCATGATTGAATATGGCGATGCCGACGTGATGGTCGCCGGTGGTGCTGAGTCGACTGTATCGCCCTTGGGGATTGGTGGTTTTGCCGCTATGCGTGCGCTTTCGCAACGTAACGATGATCCGACCACGGCCTCGCGCCCTTGGGATCGTGATCGTGATGGCTTTGTGCTCGGAGAAGGTGCCGGTGTGCTGGTGCTTGAAGAGTACGAACATGCCAAAAAGCGCGGTGCGCGCATCTATGGTGAGTTCGCCGGCTTTGGCATGAGTTCAGATGCGCACCATATCACTGCACCTGATCGCGATGGCCCACGCCGCGGCATTATCAACGCCCTGCGTAACGGTGGCATCAATGCCGATCAGATTCAGTATGTCAACGCCCATGGCACCTCGACGCCGTTGGGGGATAAAAATGAGACTGAAGCCTTGAAGCTCGCCTTCGGTGCTCACGCCAAAAAACTGGTGGTGAACTCAACCAAGTCAATGACAGGACATTTGCTTGGCGCGGCTGGCGGTATCGAAGCCGTCTTTGCGACGCTGGCGGTCTATCACCAGATTTCGCCACCGACGATTAATATTTTTAATCAGGATCCAGAGTGCGATCTGGATTATTGCGCCAACGCAGCACGCGACCTCAACATTGACGTGGCGCTCTCTAACTCCTTCGGGTTTGGTGGCACCAACGGCTCAATGGCAATACGTCGCCTCTAGTGTTTTGCCCTGCGTGGCCTGAGCACCCGACCCTACCCCTGCAGTTGCAACTGACCCACCCCCGCTGGGTAGTTGCGTTGGGATGGGCTGCTTTAGCCTTTGCCATGGCCGCTTTGGCGCTGAGTGGCGCTTGGCAGGGTGTGCTTGGTTGGGTGATTGGGCTTGGTGCTGTGCTGTGCATACTGGTTCAATATTTTGTTCAGCAACGCCAGCACGCCTGGCTAAAAAATCATCAGTTATGCTTTCAAAGGTCACAAAGAGAGTTTGCAGCCGCTCCTAGTAGTTTTTTGGGCACTTTTTCTAAAAATACCGGTCAGAGCACTTTGACACCTGTTACTTTGCAACAGCACTGGACACATATTTTTGGATTGACGTTACGTTTGAATTTGCACAATCACCCCCATAACAAGCCTGAAGTTGTCACCGTGACACTTTGGCGCAGTCAGCTGCCTGCTCAAACCTACCGACGCCTGAATATTTGGGCCTCTTGGCAGGCGGCACGCTGCAAGCCGTTATCCAAAGGGGAAACCGCGTGAGTGAACGCGATGTCGATGCCGAGTTAGTGTCCCGGGTACAAGCCGGCGATAAGCAGGCCTTTGACCTACTTGTGATCAAATATCAGCGAAAAATCATGCGCTTACTGTCTCGCATGATTCGTGATCCGGCTGAAATCGAAGACGTTGCCCAAGAGGCCTTTATCAAGGCCTATCGAGCGTTGCCGCAATTTAGGGGCGATAGCGCCTTTTATACCTGGTTGTATCGCATTGCGATCAATACTGCGCGCAATTGGCTAGCTGCCAATAAGCGTGCGCCAAGCACGCCTTCTGGCTTTGAAAACGAAGAAGGTGAAACTTTTAACGAATCTGACGTACTAACCGATGGCAGCAACCCCGAGTCTGAGATGGCGAGTCGTCAAATTGCCGAAACAGTGAATAAAGCGATCAACGATTTGCCCGAAGAATTACGTAACGCCATTGTGATGCGTGAGATTGACGGTATGAGCTACGAAGACATTGCAGAAAGTATGAATTGTCCAATCGGTACGGTTCGGTCTCGGATTTTCCGGGCTCGCGAGACGATTGCGACACGTTTGCGTCCGTTGCTGGGTGACACCGGCAATCGGCGCTGGTAAGGATAAAGCCATGAAAGAGCAGTCTATACCTACTCAAGAGAGCACTGGCCTTGCGCAAGACGCCACTGCGACCGAGCACGCCGCCTTGGCCTCGGTCGAGGTGGCGGTGACGATTTCGGCTTGGATGGATGGCGATGCACAAACCAGCCTGCCCTCTGAATTGTTTACCTCTTCAGGACACGCGACATGGCAGGTGTATCACTTGATTGGTGACACCTTGCGCACGCCCGAATTGGCCTTGTCGACTAAAATAGATTTATCTCAGCGAGTGGCGCAGGCTCTAGTCGCTGAGCCCGCACTGAGTTTGCCCTCTCACGAAGCAGCGTTAGTTGTAGAACAAGGCACTGTCGCACGCGAAGCGATGCAAATCGGTGCGAAACAAACAAGCACACGATTGACCCCAGCAGAATCATTGCGCCTCGCGCCGCCGCCTCGCAAGCTGACCCCACTGTCAAAACTGTTACGTCGCGTCGTGTGGCCTAGTGTCGCAATGGCAGCGGCTGTGGCGTCTGTGGTTTGGGTTGCCAGGCCGTTGTTCGTTCCAGAGTTGTCAGCTCCATCAGCGCAAACGGCTAAAGTCAACGCCCCGAGCTCGGTTGTGACCAACCTAGAGGCTTCGGCCGTGCGTGACTACGTCACAGCCCATCGTCAGATTTCGGGGCCGTCTAACGTTCGGCCCGCCTCGTTTGGTGCGCCCCGCTAATGAATAGCGGGCAAGAGTCTCAAACGCACAATGTTGCGTGGTTCAAGCGAGTCGTGCCCGCGGCTTCGCATAGCCTGTTGCTGTTGGCTTGCGCAGGATTTGGTGTTGGGCTGTCTACACAGGCACTCGGCCAAGGCGCGCCCCTGTCAGCGCACGTGGCAGCTGATACTGCGTCAGCGCGTGACGCCGCAAGTTCGGCAGCGAGTTCGCCAGCGGTTGCATCATCAGGTTCATCTGCAGGTTCAGCTGTCGTGGCGACACTCAGTGTCGTGTCGAGTTCGCCAGAGGCCACACTTTTGCGACAGATCCAACAAGCGGCTCGGCACTTGAATTACGAAGGTGTCTTTACGTTTCAGCAAGGCGAGTCGATCGAGTCGTCTCGGATGACCCACGTGTTTGATGGTCAAGACGAAAAAGAACGCATTGAAGTGCTCGATGGGCCGCCGCGTGAATATCTTCGACGTAACGACGAGGTACAGAGCCTGTTCCCCGAGCAAAAAATAATTCTGCGCGAACAGCAACGTGGCGATCGCTTTCCAGGTTTACTCGTGGCAGACCCAACTGCTCTTGAGGCTCATTATCAGTTACGAACTTCACCCGAACCTTACCGGGTAGCGGGGCGCTCGTGTCGGGTGATTGAGATTACGCCGCGTGATGCACACCGCTATGGTTATCGCTTGTGTGCGGATATCGCCTCGAATTTATTGCTCAAGGCGCAAACTATTACGGGCGAGGGCGTTGTGCTCGAGCAGGTTGCTTTTACGCACGTGACGATCGGGCAAGCGATCAACGAGCAGGCGTTGCAGCCTGCCTGGCCGATCGCAGAGTGGTCCACGCAACACACCAAACAACAGGTCATTGATTTAGGTGCAATGGGTTGGCGCGTGCCTGCGCCACCGGGCTACGTACCAACCTCACAACTCGCGCGGGTGTTTGCCGATCAACGTACGGTCAATCAACTCGTGTTGTCTGATGGGCTTGCAACAATTTCAATATTTATTGAACCTTATCGCGCAGAGCGGTCTGAGTATCTATCCCAGGGCGCTGCACGCAGCGGTTCTGTCAATATCTTTGGGATACGTATTGCAAATTTCTGGTTGACTGTTTTGGGTGAAGTGCCGGCTACCACCCTTGAACTGTTGGCGCAGTCGATTCAATACGTTCCACCAGCAGGCTCGCGCTAGCGAGTCTTCTTAGAATGTTTTACTGGAGTCCATGATGCAAGAACAATTTCATTTCTCTGCGTATCAGTCTGTGAGTCGTGCCCGTCGCGCTGTCTTTGCGCTCTTGATGGCCGTGATACTGATTGCAGGTGGTATGCAGCACCTTAACGTACAAGCGCAAGCTGCGGGTTTGCCTGACTTCACGACCATTGTTGAAAAGTCTGAACCTGCGGTCGTCAATATTCGCACCACAGCAAAAGTTGCGGCGCGTTCTGGCCCGCAAGGCCAAGATCCCTACGAAATGTTCCGCCATTTTTTTGGCCCTGATTTCCAGCCTCCTGGTGGACGCCAAGGCCCTCAACAAAATCCGCGTGGCAAACCGCGCGCTGAACCCGAAGAGCGCTCGGTACCGCGCGGTGTGGGCTCTGGATTCTTTATTTCAGAGGACGGGTACTTGTTGACGAACCATCACGTGGTTGAAGGTGCTACCGATATTTTTGTGACACTGACCGATGCACGCGAATTCAAAGCGAAGGTCATTGGTAGCGATAAGCGCACCGATGTGGCGCTGCTCAAAGTTGAAGCCAAGGATATGGCCTTCTTGCCGATTGGTAGCGCCAAGTTGCTTAAAAAAGGGCAATGGGTGATGGCAATTGGCTCACCCTTTGGTCTTGAGTCGACTGTGACTTCAGGGATTGTCAGTGCACTGGGCCGTGAAACCGGTGATTATCTGCCGTTCATTCAAACCGATGTAGCGGTTAATCCTGGTAACTCAGGCGGGCCCTTGCTTAACCTTAAGGGTGAAGTGGTTGGGATCAACGCCCAGATCGTGTCCCGTAGCGGCGGCTTCATGGGGATTTCGTTAGCGATTCCGATCGAAGAAGCGATGGTCGTGGTAGATCAATTGCGTGCCTCGGGTTCGGTGACTCGCGGTCGGATTGGGGTGCAAATTGGCGAGGTCAGTAAAGACGTTGCCCAGGCAATTGGCTTGCCCAAGGCAGAGGGCGCTCTGGTTGGTGGTGTAGAGCCCGATGCGCCTGCAGACAAAGCAGGGGTGTTGCCAGGCGACGTGATTACCAAGTTTGCCGATAAGCCCATCGGTCGCTGGTCTGATTTGCCCCGTGTCGTCGGTGAAACCAAGCCAGGGACTACCGCAACGCTTGAAGTGTGGCGTAAAGGCAAGCCCTTAACCCTAAAAGTGACGGTAGCTGAGCTCAAAGCAGACAAAACCGCAGCCGCCGAGCCAAGCACTGCCAAGCCTGCTGAGCCTGTCACAACAGTCTTAGGGATGGAAGTGACCCCGGTCAAAGAGGATGTCCAGAAAAAGCTGCGCATTAAGGGGGGCGTGCAAGTGACGTCGGTTGAAGCACCTGCCAGCACGGCGGGCGTGGCTGAGGGCGACATCATTTTGGCTGTGAATGACACCGATATCACAAGCCCGGCGCAGTTTGCCAAAGTCGTCGCTGGGCTAGATCAGTCACGCCCAGTCGGTTTGATGGTGCGAACCGGTGACCAAACCCGCTGGGTTGCCGTTCGGATCGAGAAGTAAGCCTCGGGGGCGGCTAAGTCAGCCTAGACAGGCTAGAATAGCGGTTTGCCGCAAAAGGGGCGCAGGGCGCCCCTTTTGCTTGGTACCTTACTTTTTAGGCGTTATGCAGCACATCCGCAATTTCTCGATTATTGCCCATATCGATCACGGTAAGTCCACCCTTGCAGACCGACTGATTCAGCGCTGCGGCGGCCTAGCCGACCGTGAAATGTCCGCGCAGGTACTCGACTCGATGGATATCGAGCGCGAGCGTGGGATCACGATCAAAGCGCAAACTGCCGCGTTGCACTACAAAGCGGCGAATGGTGAAATTTACAATCTCAACTTGATTGATACCCCGGGTCACGTCGATTTCTCGTACGAGGTCAGTCGTTCGTTGTCGGCCTGCGAGGGTGCGTTGCTGGTGGTTGACGCGTCACAAGGTGTCGAAGCCCAAACGGTTGCTAATTGCTACACCGCGATCGAACTAGGCGTTGAGGTCGTGCCAGTTTTAAACAAAATGGATTTGCCTTCGGCTGATCCAGAAAGTGCCCGCTCTGAAGTTGAAGAGGTGATTGGCATTGATGCCTCAGAGGCGATTTTGGCCAGCGCCAAAACCGGCATGGGGATCGATGAAATCCTCGAAGCAGTGGTCGCACGTATTCCTGCTCCAAAAGGTGACGCCACAGCGCCTTTGCAGGCCTTGATTATCGATTCATGGTTTGATAATTACGTGGGCGTGGTGATGTTGGTGCGTGTGGTCAACGGTGTACTTAAGCCGAAAGACAAAATTTCTTTTATGGCAACGGGTGCAGTTCACCTGTGCGAGCAGACGGGTGTGTTTACGCCTAAGTCACAACCTCGTCCTCATTTGTCGGCCGGTGAAGTGGGGTTTGTCATTGCCGGCATCAAAGAACTTGCCGATGCCAAGGTGGGTGACACGATTACGCTGTTATCCAAACCCGCCTCTGAGGCCTTACCCGGCTTTAAAGAAGTCAAGCCTCAGGTGTTTGCTGGTTTGTATCCGGTTGAAAGTAGCGAATACGACCAGTTGCGCGACTCACTCGAAAAACTCAAGCTCAATGATTCGTCGCTGATGTACGAACCCGAAGTTTCGCAAGCACTTGGCTTTGGCTTTCGTTGCGGCTTTTTGGGTTTGCTGCACATGGAGATCGTGCAAGAGCGTCTTGAGCGCGAATTTGATATGGACATCATCACCACTGCGCCTTCAGTGGTGTACGAGGTGGTGCTGCGCGATAGCAGCGTGATCCAGATTGAAAGCCCGTCGCGCATGCCTGAGGTTGGGCAGTATCTTGAGATTCGCGAACCGATCGTGACCATTACCTTGTTTATGCCACAAGAGTACGTGGGCCCTGTGATGACGCTTTGCAATAACAAGCGTGGTCAACAATTGGATATGACCTATCACGGTCGCCAAGTGCATTTGCATTACGAAATGCCTTTGGCTGAGATCGTGCTCGATTTCTTTGACAAGTTAAAGTCGGTGTCGCGCGGCTACGCCTCGATGGATTACGAGTTCAAAGAATATCGTACCGCCGATGTCGTCAAGGTTGATCTGTTAATCAACACCGACAAGGTCGACGCCCTGTCAAATATTTGCCATCGCTCAAACGCCCGTTATCGCGCGCGTGATGTGGTGGCGCGTATGCGTGAACTGATCCCGCGTCAAATGTACGACGTGGCGATTCAGGCCGCGATTGGCGCCGAGATCATCGCGCGTGAAAACGTCAAAGCCTTGCGTAAAAACGTATTAGCCAAATGTTATGGCGGTGATATCAGTCGCAAGAAAAAACTGCTTGAAAAACAAAAGGCCGGCAAAAAGCGCATGAAGCAAGTCGGTAGTGTCGAGATCCCGCAAGAGGCATTCTTAGCGATCTTGCAAGTTGATGATAAATAATCTTTCTACAAGGCTAAGCGGATGAGCTGGAATTTTGCCCTGATACTCTTTGTGCTGATGCTTGTCACGGGTGTGGTGTATGCGCTTGATAAGTTTTCGTTGCGCCCGAAGCGCCAGCGCCGTGTTGAGCAGGCTTTAGCCTTAGCCCGCCCAAGCTGGGTGAGTTTGCCTCACGTCGAGGTGCAAAACCGCGAAGAACAAATCCGCTCTGAGGTGGGTCATGTGCCGTGGTGGGTTGAGTATGGCGTCAGTTTTTTTCCGGTCATTTTGTTTGTGTTCGTGTTGCGCTCGTTCATCGTTGAACCCTTTCGGATTCCGTCTGGTTCGATGCTGCCGACCTTGCAAGCCGGGGATCTGATCCTAGTGAATAAATTTACCTACGGCTTGCGTTTGCCCGTGATCGATAAAAAGATTGTTCCGCTGGGCGAGCCGGCACGTGGTGATGTGATGGTGTTTCGCTATCCCGTCGATCCGTCGGTTGACTACATCAAACGTGTGGTCGGTTTGCCAGGTGATCAACTCGCCTACATTGATAAAAAGCTCTTTATCAATGGCAAAGAAGTTCTTAGAACTGCTGACGGCCAATATTTTGAGCCAGACCGTGTTTCGTATACCGCACAGTTCACTGAGAAGTTGAGTGAAAAAGGCCATCAAATATTGTTAGATGAGCGAAGATCGCAAGAAATAGGGCCAATCATTAATTTCCCGTATCGTGAAAAGTGCGAATACCTTAGAAATGGTGTGCGTTGCACCGTTCCGGCCGGCGTTTACTTTATGATGGGTGACAATCGCGATAACAGCCTCGATAGTCGTTACTGGGGTTTTGTCCCTGAGGCCAATATTGTCGGTAAAGCTTTCTTTATTTGGATGAACTTTAGTCACCTGAGCCGGATTGGTCGTTTTTACTAAGTTCAAATTTTTTTAGTCACCGTTTATTGTTATTTGTTCATGTCACCCTCTGCGCTTGAGACCTCGCTTGGATATCAATTCGTCAAACCTGCTTTGCTTGAGCAGGCTTTGACGCATCGTAGCCATGGTGCGCGCCACAACGAGCGGCTCGAGTTTTTAGGTGACTCGGTGTTGAGTGTGTCGGTCTCGGCGCTCTTGTTTAGTCATTACGGTACGCTTGATGAGGGTGATCTGTCGCGTGTCAGGGCAAATTTAGTGAAGCAAGCCTCGCTTGCTGAAATCGCGCAAAAGCTTGAGCTTTCAAAATACCTGCGCTTAGGCGAGGGCGAACTTAAAAGTGGTGGGTTCCGGCGCCCTTCGATTTTGGCCGATACCTTTGAAGCGATTTTGGCTGCGGTGTTTTTAGACGGCGGCTATGTGGCGGCTCAGCAGTTAATCGAGCGTCTCTATGTTCCGATTTTGGCAAGCGTTGACCCGTTAACCTTAGGTAAAGACGCCAAAACCTTATTGCAAGAGTTCTTGCAAAGTCGTCAGTACGCGCTACCCGTATACAGTGTCGTTGCCACGCATGGCGCGGCGCATAGTCAACAGTTTGAAGTCGAGTGCTCGGTTCCGGTGCTCGAGATCAAAGTGGTGGCTGCAGGTGCCAGTCGTCGTGCCGCCGAGCAGTCGGCCGCAAAACTTGCACTTGTTGCGGCTGAGGCAGCTAGCCCAGCCCCCGCTAAAAAGCGTTCAACCCGGGCGCGTAAAACGGCACAACTCACGCTGCCGGTTGCGGTTGCCCAGGAGCTTAAATGACAGAAGCAGCCTATCGCTGTGGTTTTATCGCAGTAGTTGGGCGCCCGAACGTTGGTAAATCTACCCTCACCAACGCCTTAATTGGTAGCAAAATCACCATCGTGTCGCGTAAGGCACAAACCACGCGTCACCGTATTCAAGGTGTACTCACGCGCGAACACGAGCAATTTGTATTTGTCGATACGCCCGGGTTTCAAACTCGGCATGGTGGCACCATGAACCGCATGATGAATCGCGTGGTCACGCAAACGCTAGCGGGTGTGGACGTGGTGCTGTTTGTGGTCGAGGCGGGTAAATGGTCGCCTGGTGATGCCAAGTTGTTATCGCTCTTGCATGACCCAGCCCGCACGATTTTGGTGATCAGTAAAATTGATCAGCTTAAAAATCGCGATGAACTGTATCCTTTTGTGGCAAAAATTGCGGCGCAGTTTCAGTTTGACGCGGTAGTGCCCGTCAGCTCAACTAAAAAGCATCAGCTTGATCAGTTGCTCGATGAGGTTGCCAAGCGTTTGCCTGAAAACGAAGCTTACTTCGACGCCGATACGCTCACTGATCGCCCGATTCGGTTTATTGCCTCTGAACTCATCCGCGAAAAAATCTTTCGTTTAGTTGGTGACGAACTGCCTTATGGCTGTACCGTCATGATCGAGCAGTGGGAAGAAACCGATAAAGGCGTGCACGTGGCAGCCTGTGTGATTGTCGAGCGCGATAGCCACAAACCGATTTTGCTCGGTGTGGGCGGCAGCCACATGAAACGTATCGCCTCAGAAGCGCGTCAAGATATTGCCAAGTTGTTGGATAAACCAATTCACCTTGAGGTGTATATCAAGGTTAAAAAAGGCTGGGCCGAAAAAGAGGGCAGCCTACGTGACCTAGGCTATGAGTAAACGCGCTGCGCGCGTACACGAAACCCCAGGCTATGTATTGCATGCAACGGCCTGGCGAGAAACCTCTCTGATTGTTCAAGCGTTTTCACGGGATCATGGCTGGGTGAGCATGGTGGCCAAGGGAGCCAAGCGCCCGCACTCGGTGCTGCGCCCCGCGCTATCTTTGTTTCAGCCCCTGTTACTGTCGTGGACCGGCGCGAGCGAAATCAAAACGCTCACGCGCGCTGAATGCGCAGGCGTGCATGCGATACAGGGCCCCGCGATGATGTCATGCTGGTACATGAACGAACTACTGTTTCGTTTATTGCCACGCGAAGATCCGCACCCGGGTTTATTTGATGCCTATGTGATGGCCTTACAAAGCCTGGCGACAGGCTCGAGGGCAGCAGGTGCCCTGCGCAAGTTTGAGTGGATGTTGCTGCAAGAAACGGGTTATGGCTTAGATGCCGAGCAACCGGATTTTGACGACACCAAACAAGAGCCCTCGCTACGTGCCTCTTTGCGTGCACGTTTGTCAGAGCACTTGGCAGGTAAGCCGTTGGCTACCCGGCAGGTGCTGTTGGCGCTGCAGCGCTATCAGGGCGCGAAGTAAGCTTCGCGCCTCGCCGATAGGCGATTAGGCCGTCAACACCGCCCGACCAGTCACCTTACCTTGGCGCAACGATGTCAATACCTTATCGGCATCAGCCAGTGGATGTTTATGCACGGGGATGGGAGTGATCTTGCCGTCTTTCACCAACTGCAGCAGATCACGCAGCTCTTGAAGCGAACCGGTGTAGCTGCCCAGAATTTGCGCGGCCTTCATCGGGATAAACGCGATTGGCCAAGGTGCAGCACCGCCAAATAAACCGACGATCACCAGTTTGCCACCTTTGATCAACACGTTAAAGCCAAGCTCGGTGGTTGAAGGTGCACCTACCAAATCCACAATACCTTGCAATAGCTTGCCGCCATTGGCTGCAATGATTTGTTGCGCGGCATCGGGTGCGGCACCATCAATTGCGGCCAGGGCCCCAGCGTCAAGCGCAGCTTGACGTTTGACGGGGTCGATATCCACCACAATTGCGCCGGCGCCATTCAAGGCCTTGACTAAGGCCAGGCACATTAAGCCTAAACCGCCTGCACCCATAATGACGATAGGATGTTTTTGAAAGAGATTGGCGCCGATTTTATTGAGTGCGCTATAGGTTGTGATGCCCGAGCAGGCATAGGGTGCAATGGCTGCAGGGTCAAGATCACCAATATCAATCAAGTAGCGCGCATCAGGCACCAGGATGTGATCGGCATAGCCACCAGGGCGATGCACGCCCAAGTATTGTGGATTGGCGCAGTGATTTTCGAGTTGATCCAAACAAGCGGGGCACTCGCGGCAACCAATCCAAGGGTAGACCAAGTAGTTACGGCCTTTTTCAACGCCCTTGGCTTGTGGGCCCATGGCGACTACCGTGCCTGCGGTTTCGTGACCCATGGTCATGGGTAACTTGATGCCGCGATCCTTTAGTGACAATGTGCGACCGTTACCGAGGTCGTAACCGCCTTCCCAAAAATGGATGTCGCTGTGGCACACGCCCGCGGCGCGCACTTGCACCAGCACTTCAGTGCCAGTGGGTTCAGGAGTTTTGGTCTCCATGAGTTGGAGAGCTTCACGAAAATTAACGACGCAATAGCATTTCATATTTTGGTCTCAACTTATAAAAGGTAAATTAAATTCGTTTTTGAAGATTGATACGAAATCCATTTGCAAACCAAACCGGTTTACACGAGGTTTGGCTCTTATGAAATTCACACATCAACCCTCACCTAAGCCAGCCATCCGTCGCTTTAGCAGAATTGTTACAAAGCGAGTTCAAGTGCAGGTGGGGGCCGAGGCCTTAAAACACCAATTCAATCAGACGTGGCCCTTTCTCTTTAGCAGCAATGCGCAGCGCATTGGCAAAGCCTTCAAGAGTGGTGACTTGCGTACCTGCCACGCCGTGCCCTTTCGCAAGCGACACCCAATCCAAGAAGGGGCGATCCAGATCCAGCATGCGCTTGGCGTTTTCACCGGCTTCGGGGCCTCCCATGTTGGCCAACTCACCCCGCAAGATCCGATACGAACGATTGGCAAAAATCACCACGGTCACGTCGAGTTGTTCGCGCGCCATGGTCCAGAGTGATTGCACGGTGTACATCGCGCTGCCGTCACCGATAAAGGCAAACACTTTGCGGTCAGGGCAAGCTACTGCGGCGCCAACGGCGGCAGGTAGGCCCCAACCGATTGCGCCGCCTGTGATGTCAATGCAATCGTGTGGTGCTGCTTGCGGCAAGGTCTTGGCAAATTGGCGACCTGAGGTGACAGCCTCGTCAACCATGATGGCGTTTTCGGGCAAGGTGGCCGCGATGATGGCACCAAAGTGTTCAACTGAGGGTGTGCCCGTGGGCAAGTCAGTGATGATGGGGCCTGTCGACAACTGCGCGGGGGCGGTATTTTGTGCGCCTAAGGCATCCACTAACGCTTGCAGGCTGGCTTCGATGTCATGCGTCAGTGTGGCCAAGGTGTGCACTTCGCACTCAGGCTGCTTGATCATGCGTGGCTTGTTAGGATAAGCAAAAAATGCCACTGGCGGGGCGCTACCAACAAGTACCAGATGCTTAGCATCTTTGAGCATTGCGACCGCACCGTCTACCGGAAAAGGCAGTGGTGCAATATTGACCCGACCGCGACCGCGCTCCATGCGGGGGTTGCGTGGCTCACAAGCCAATTTACAGCCTGTATGTGCAGCAATCTTGCCAGCGAGTGTGGCTGACTTGGCGCGTAGGGCAGGCCCGCCAAGTAACAAGGTGGTTGCTTCGGCAGTGTTGCGATCGGACAGCAAACGAGCCAAGGCCAGCACGGTATCCGCCAGCGGTGCTGCGGCAGTTTGCGCGGGCGCTGTTGAATAGTGGCCTGGATCTGAGGGCTCCCAGGCGCAGTTGGCAGGCAGCACCAGGGTGGCGATGCGACCAGGCGTGCTGCGCGCCTGCGAGATTGCCTCGGCCGTGTCTAACGGTGCGGCTGCAGCCGACATGGTGGTCTTGACCCAGTTTGACATGGGGCGGGCAACCGCTTCAACGTCAGAGTTGAGCGGCGCATTGTTATGGATGTGATCCAGCGCGTGCTGCCCCACGATATTGACCATACCTGAATACGCGCGCTTGGCGTTGTGGATATTGGCCAGCGCATTGCCTAAGCCTGGTCCCAGATGTAAAAGCGTGGCGGCGGGTTTCTCAGCCATGCGATAGTAGCCATCGGCCGCACCACTGACCACGCCTTCAAACAAGCCCAGCACGCAACGCATGCCTGGTGCCCGATCCAGTGCCGAAACAAAGTGCATTTCAGAGGTGCCGGGGTTGGCAAAACAGACATCGACTTCACCCTCAAGAAGGGTGTGCACCATTGCTTCTGAACCGTTCATTGCATTGCTCCTGAGGTTTTATTTTTAAGTGTTTCGCGTGCGATGATGACTTGCTGCACTTCGGTCGCGCCTTCATAAATACGTAAGGCTCTAATTTCACGATACAACATTTCTAGCGGATGACCGACTCTGACACCTAAGCCACCATGTAACTGTACGCAACGGTCGATTACGCGCTGGGCGGACTCAGTGGCAAACATCTTGGCCATCGCAGCTGATTTTGTGGTGCGGCGTTGCAAGACATCGCGCTCCCAGGCGGCCCGATAGATTAGCAGCGTAGCCGCATCGATTTCGGTGCACATGTCGCCAATGGCGGCTTGCGTCATTTGCAAATCAGACAGCATCGCGCCAAACATTGGGCGGGTCGTGGCGCGACTGATGCCCAGGTCAAGGGCCGCTTCAGCAAAGCCTAAGGCTGCGGCACCCACCGAGGCCCTGAAGACATCAAGGTTTTGCATGGCGACTTTAAAACCTTGGCCTGGCTTGGCTAAGCGTTGCGACGCAGGTATCTCGCAGTCGGTAAAGGTGAGGCTGCCGATTGGGTGGGGCGCAATGACGTCAAAGCGCTCGCTGACGGTTAAACCAGGGGTAGAGGCATCGACCACAAAGGCGGTGACGCCTTCGGCCTCGTCGCCTTCAACACGGGCAAATACGGTATAAAAATCAGCGATGTCAGCGTTTGAAATCCAGGTTTTGACACCATTGAGTCGGTAGCCTGTGGCGGTGCGCGTGGCACGGGTTGTCATGGCTGCAACGTCAGAGCCCGCATTGGGTTCAGACAGCGCAAACGCAGCGATCAGTTCGCCGGTGGCAACTTTTGGTAAATATTTTTCTTTGAGATGGTCTGAGCCAAATAACGAAATCGGCCCACTGCCTAAGCCTGCCATGACAAACGCAAAGTCGGCTAAGCCGTCGTAATAGCCCAGAGTTTGTCGGATCAAACACAAACTGCGTGAATCGAGTGCGGGTAACGCACCACCATATTGCGCTGGCACGCAGTAGCGTAGCCAGCCAGCCTTGCCTAACGTGCGTGTCAACGTGACGCAGGTTTGGTCGACGTTACCTTCGTGGACCCGATTGGTCAGTTGCGGCGCTGACCAGGCGTGTAGCGCCTCGTGTAACTGTCGATGGCTGTCTTCAAAAAACGGTAAGAGCAACGAGTCTGGGTTAAACATTTAAGCTGTTCTCGTAAGAATTTCACTGGCCATTTCGCGCAGTTTGTTTTTTAAGATCTTAACGGCGTTGGCACTTTGAACGGTCGGAAACTCGCTAACCACTTCAAAATGTACGGGTACCTTATAGCCCGCCATGGTGCGTTTACATTCAGCGGCCCAGCGAACGGGATCTGCGTGCGAGCCTGCGTACAAGATCACGAACGCAACGGGCAAGATTTTTGTGCCCTGTGTGGCACCAACCACTTGACAGGCTTGCACGCCGGGCAGCGCCTCGATCGCATGCTCGATCTCTGCTGGGTTGACTAAAAACCCCGATAAACGCATCGAGTCGCCCATGCGTGTCTGAAACACAAACTGCGTGTCGCTCACTGTATAGCCAAGGTCACCCGTTTTAAAAAAGACATCGGGGGTGTAGGCTTGTGCGGTCGCATCAGGGTTGTCGAGATAGCTCAACATCTGGCTGGCACATTTGATTTCGATTTCGCCTGATTCGCCATGTGGCGCTAACTGACCTGTCGCCGGATCGCGTGCGCGCACCCGCGCGTCTGGGTGTATCAAGCGCCCGCCCGCGAGGTAGCGCACGCTGACATCGCCCTGTGAAGGGTCAAGGGGTTGCGCGGCCATGAGCGCCTGTAATTCACTTGAGCCATACAAGCCGGTAAGTGCGACATGGTTGCGCTCAGCCTCTTCAAGCAGAGTGGTGATGGCGGGTGAAAAGCTGGCGAAGCCAAACAGTTTGCAAGTTGCGAAGCTTGCAGGTGAGGGGGCGGCTTCAAAGAGCTTTAACAGCGATTCGTTATTGGCGTAGGTGTGGGTGACCTGATGCTTACGAATTTGTTCAAGCGTACTGTGCGTGTCAGAGACCGGCTCGCACACAACCGTGCAGCCTGTGGCTAAGCCACCCGTCAGGGTTGAAAACCCAAAGGCACCACAAAAAGGTGCACTCGCCAGAATGCGGGTGGTCTGATCGTACTCGAACGCCTTTTGCATCGAATCAGCGTGAACAATCAAAGTGTGCTGATCATGCACGACAAACTTTGGTAGTGACGTGGTGCCCGAGGTGGTAAAGCAAAGTGCCGGCGCTGGCCCAAAGGCTTGCGGTACGGGCTGAATGCTTTGCAGTAAAGCGCTAAACGCGTGCAAGGCATGCCCCCGCTTGGCGATTGCTGCCATCGCGGCGCTGCCGGGTTCGCCAATCGCCAGCACGCCGCGCAGCCGCGCCAGCACCTCTTGGGGGATATCAGCGAGCATGTCAGCAAAGGCGATACCCTTGAAATCAGGCCACAGCACCAGCCAGTCGGCCTTGCCACGCCCGATAATATCGGCAACCTCTTGGCTGCGAAAGCGCGTGTTGACGGCCAAGACCGTCGCGCCTAAATGCGCGCAGGCTAAAAAGGTTTGTACCCAGGCAGTGCAGTTGGGTAACCAGACAGCCACACGGTCATGCGCCTTAATGCCAATGGCTGCCATACCGCTGGCGAGTTGCAATGATTGTTGGTGCAGTGCCGCAAAGGTCGTTGGGCAGTCGCGATCAATTAATGCAGGATGATTGGCATGGGTTTTGGCTAAGGCCGCCATGCGCTCAGAAAAGAATAGTGATGTTGCTGTCATGCCAAAGTACCCGTTGGTTTGTACTGCTATATTTACAGTTGTCACTATAGTACGAATACGCAAGCGATACGTCAGGTCGCGTAAGACACATGCCGATTCGCCCGGTCATGCTGCATCGCAGCGCGGCTGCAATATAACTGGAGCTAGAGCTGAATGAAACACCGGTATTTTTTTCAACGTATTTTGTGTACGGCCTTGGCTGCCGCAGGGCTCTCGATCGTTGGCTCACCCCTGGCTCAGGCACAAGACTTTCCAAACAAGTCGCTCACTTTGGTTGTTCCGTATCCGGCGGCAGGTGCGGCTGACATTTTTGGTCGATCCATCGCGCAGGCGATGGAAGCCACCCTCAAACAAACCGTTGTGGTTGAAAACAAACCGGGCGCAGCCGGAAACGTTGGCTTGGCCGGTGTCGTACGTAGTAAGCCCGATGGCTATACGATCGGTCTGGGCACGATTGGTACACAATCAATTAACCAGTTTTTGTACACCGAGATGACATTTGATCCGGGCAAAGACTTGCTGCCGATTGCGTTGGTATCGACTACCCCCAATGTACTGGTGGTGGCGGCGAATTCACCCTGGAAGTCGTTAGCGGATGTGATTCAAGCTGCGCGCGACGCGAAAGATAAAAAACTCACCTATGGCACCCCGGGTATCGGTTCATCGCCACACTTAACCGGTGCATATTTTGAGGCGATGGCTGGCGTTGAGTTGTTGCACGTACCTTTTAAGGGTGTGTCGGCTTCGCTGCCTGCATTGGTCGGTGGCAATATTGATTTATTGTTTGATAATTTGCCCGGTTCAATCAATCAGATTAAAGATGGTTCGCGGGTACGCGGCATTGCTGTGACCTCGGCGCAACGCAGCCCACTGGCTGATCAACTGCCGACCTTTGCCGAAGCGGGTGTGGCTGGTTTTGATGTGACCGCTTGGTTTGCGATCTATGCACCGAAAGGCACACCACAGCCGGTGATGGATAAGCTCATTGAGGCCGCACGTGTCGGTTTGAAGTCTGAAAAAGTTGAGCAAGCCTACATCAAGCTTGCCGCGACGCCTGGCAATTTATTTGGCGCAGAGCTAGCCGCGTTTGAAAACCTTGAGCGCGCCAAATGGGGCAAACTCATTAAAGAAAGAGGAATCAAAGCAGAATGAAAGGGACAACAGCATGAAAGGGACAAGAGAATGAAAGGGACAACAGCGTTAGTTACCGGCGGCAGCCGCGGCATTGGTCGTGCGGTCGTTGAGCGTTTGCTCAGCGAAGGCTACGAAGTTTTGAACTTTAGCCGCACCGCACCTAAGCACTTATTGCCCGGTGAAATTTTTGAATCGGTCGACTTGGGTAACGCCAAGCGCACGCGTGAAGCGATTGGCGACTGGGCGGCTAAAAAACAGATTTTGAGCCTGGTCAATAATGCCGCAATGATTCACGTGGCCAAAGTTGAAGACGTGACCGCTGAGCAAATTGAAGAGATGGTGGCTTTGAATATGGTGGCCCCTTTGCTGTTGATGCAGGGTGTGCTGCCTGCGATGCGTGCTAACAAATACGGGCGCATTGTTAACCTCAGTAGCCGCGCCATGCTAGGCAAAGATGGGCGTACCGTTTATGGTGGTACCAAAGCGGGCCTGGTCGGTATGACCCGCACTTGGGCGCTTGAGACCGCCACACAAGGCATTACGGTCAACGCGATTGCACCAGGCCCGATTGCAACGGATTTGTTTTTGGACAGCAACCCCCCAGAGCTGCCACAAACTAAAAAAATCATGGCGGCGATTCCGGTCGGGCGCTTCGGTACCCCAGAAGACGTCGCCCATGCGATCTGTATGTTGCTTGATCCCAAAGCCGGTTACATCACAGGGCAATTGTTGTATGTGTGCGGTGGGCTGTCGGTCGGGCTGACAGGGTA
>CANCMG010000086.1 GCA_947378965.1 Alcaligenaceae bacterium
TAACCAATTACCTTTCATAGGGGTAGAAGCTAAAAGTTTAAAAAGTGTCGCCCAAACGAAAAGCGGCTTGGGGCGTAAGCCCGGCAAGCCGCCAGAACAATCGTTAAAGCTTACATCGTATTATACCTATTATGGCAACACTGTTACGATCTCAGTTCAGAGGCCGAGCAGTGTCAATTTTCTGTTACGACCTCAGTTCAGAGGCCGGTCAGTGTCAATTTTTCTGTTACGACCTCAGTTCAGAGGTCGGTCAGTGTCAATTTTTCTGTTACGACCTCAGAACAGAGGCCGAGCTGTGACTATTTACCAGAAGACGACTTTAAGTACCTGAAAAAGTCAGACGTTGGGTCGACCACCAGCACATCGCCCTGCTTGCCAAAGGCAGCACGGTAACCCTCTAGACTTTTATAAAAACTATAAAAGTCTAAATTAGCGCCATAGGCCTTGGCGTAAATACCTGCCGCAACAGCATCGCCCTCACCCATAATGGCTTGAGCGCGACCATAGGCCTCGGCCACGATTTGCTCGCGCTTACGGTCAGCTTCGGCGCGGATTTTTTCGCTTTCAGCTGCACCAATCGAACGTGCCTCGTTGGCCACGCGCAGACGCTCAGACTCCATACGGCGGTAAACCGACTCAGAAATCTCGGGGGCAAACTCAATGCGCTTTAACCGCACATCGACGATTTGCACGCCCAAGACTTCAGCGCGCTTCACAACGTTTGAAAGCACTTCGTTCATGATGACTTCACGCTCGAGCGACACCACGTCTTTGACGGTACGGATGTTGACTGAGGCATTGAGTGCATCACGAATTTGTGCCTGCAAGCGCTCGCGGGCAGCGCGTTCGTTACCGCCAAAGGTAACGTAATAAAGCTTAGGATCAGCGATACGCCACTTGACGAACGAATCAATCAACAGGTTTTTCTTTTCAGACGTTTGAATACGCTCTGCGTCTTGCGCATCAATTGTTAACAAGCGCCGATCAAGCGTGACAACGTTTTGAAACGGCGGCGGCAGCTTGAAATACAAACCGGGCTCAGAGACAACTTTTTTAACTTCACCCAAAGCAAACACAACCGCGTAATCGCGCTCGCGCACAATAAACACCGAAGAAGATAACGCAATGAGGCCGATGATCAATGCGATCAACAGGGGAAATAATCTTTTCATGATCTGTCCTCTGCTTAGCGACTGCCGCGATCGCGCGTCAGTGAGTTAGGTGAACCGGACACTGCCGGGCGTGCGGGCGTTGTTGCAGCAGGCACTGGCATTGGAGGTATCATAGGCACCCCCGCAGCAGCCGAACCCGATGCTGCGCGAGATGGATCTTGCGCCGCTTGCTGGGTGATTTTATCGAGTGGTAAGTACAACATATTGTTTGAGCCCTTGGTGTCAATCAACACCTTGCTAGCATTGGCAAACATTTGTTGCATGGTTTCAAGATACATGCGCTCGCGAATCACCTCAGGAGCCTTGTTGTACTCGGCCAAGACGCTGCCAAACCGCGAGGCATCACCCGTGGCCGTACCCACAACACGAGCGCGGTAACCCTCGGCTTGCTCGAGCATGCGCGAGGCTTGCCCGGCCGCCATTGGCACAATCTGATTGCTATAGGCCTGACCTTCATTTTTTTGACGATCTAAGTCTTGCCCAGCTTTGACTGCGTCATCAAAGGCCGCCTGCACTTGCTCTGGAGGTTGTACGTTTTGAATCGCAACACTACTGACCTGAATACCAGTTTTGTAGCGATCAAGAATCTGCTGCATCAATTTTTGTACATCGACTGCAATAGCTGCACGCTCTTCGTACAACACTTTATCCATTGGCTTTTTACCAACCACTTCGCGCATAGCAGCCTGTGCAGTTTGCCGCACTGACTCATCTGGATCTTTGGTTTTAAAGATGTAATCAGGCGCACCATCTGCGCGCAGGCGATATTGCACAACAAATTGCACGTCAACGATGTTTTCGTCTTCAGTCAACATCAATGCTTCAGGCAACACACGATTGCGAGCATTGCCGCGAAAGCCGACTTCAAAGGTGCGTAATTGAGAAATATTGACCATCTCGTGCCCTTGAATCGGGGCCGGGATACGCCATTGAAAACCAGCTTGCGCTGTGCTTTTGTATTTACCGAACTGCGTCAAGACCGCAACCTGACCTTCTTGAACGATAAAAAATCCACTGCCTAACCACAAGGCAATCGCGCCGGCCGCAATGACACCTAAGCCAATCTTTGACTGGCGCGGCGTAGGGCCACCCAAGCCTGGCGAGGGATTGGGGCGAGATCCGCCACCGTTACCGCGACCAAACAAAGAGCCTAGGCGATTATTAAAATCGCGCCAGACTTGGTCGAGATCAGGCGGACCGTTGCCCTGGGGCGGGCGCTTAGGAGGTTCTGAGCCATTACCGCCCTGCCCACGACCCCAACCGGGATCATTGAGGTTGAATATTTTGGAGAGAAGTCGCATTATTTTCCAGATTTAAAGCAAACTGACTGATTGCACTACGTAAACCATCTAAGCCCAACCTCTGCTGGGCACTTAAAAATACTCTGCAAATCGTACCATGCGGGTCAGACTCAACACGCGGGTCAAGCCCTGTCAAATCGATCTTGTTATAGACCATGACGCGCGGGATTTCGGCGGCACCAATATCAACCAACACCTTATCCACCTCAGCAATTTGTTCGTCTCGCTGAGGGCTGGCAGCGTCAACCACGTGCAGTAACAAATCGGCCTGAATCGCTTCTTCGAGTGTTGCCCGAAATGCAGCGATGAGTGTAAGCGGTAAGTCGCGAATAAAACCCACAGTATCCGAAAGGGTAATTTGGCCTGCACCCTCTATCCACACACGACGTGTCGTGGTATCGAGGGTTGCGAACAATTGATCTGCTGCAAAGGCGCCGGCTCGGGTCATTGCATTAAACAAAGTGGACTTGCCAGCGTTGGTATAGCCCACCAACGACACTGATAAGGTGCCACCGCGCACACGCGAGCGACGCTGCGTTGTACGTTGACGCTGCACACGCTCAAGACGTTCGCGCAGCAAGCGGACTTTTGCGCCGATCATGCGGCGATCCATTTCAAGCTGAGACTCGCCGGGGCCGCGCATACCGATGCCGCCACGCTGCCGCTCAAGGTGAGACCACATGCGAGTCAAGCGGGTTGAAAGGTGTTGCAACTGAGCCAGCTCTACCTGCAACTTACCTTCATGACTTTTGGCGCGTAAGGCAAAAATATCCAAAATCAAGGAAACGCGATCGACCACGCGTAAATTGAACTGACGCTCGAGGTTACGTTGTTGCGCGGGCGATAGCGGTTGATCAAACAGAATGACTTCAGCCTCGAGCTCTTGTGCAAGCAAAACACCTTCTTGTACCTTGCCCGAACCAATGAAGTAGGCTGCATCTGGGCGCTGGCGACGCGCCACTAATGTTGCCACCACTTGCGCACCCGCACCCTTGGCTAGCATGTCAAATTCTTGCGCATGCGCCAAATAATCTGGCGCGCCCAAATCAACACTGATGATTAGCGCGCGCATCATTCACCCACCCAAGCCATGTGAGCACGTCTTGGGTGCTGAATCAAACAAAGGGTGAAAAAGACCGAAATATCGCGAACCGATTATTCGTCAGCGACGTCTGCGCCAACTTCGGCAGAACCATCAGTGGCAGGCAGTGTGACTGCACGAGCAGGCACCACCGTTGAAATGGCGTGCTTGTAAACCATTTGAGTCACGGTGTTACGAAGTAACACAACGTACTGATCAAAGGACTCAACTTGGCCTTGAAGTTTGATCCCGTTAACCAGATAAATGGAAACAGGAATGTGTTCTTTACGCAAAGCGTTCAGAAATGGGTCTTGCAGGGTTTGTCCTTTATTGCTCATTGGCAGGCTCCGTATGTTGCGGTGATACGAATTGGGCTTTTGCAAAAATATGCATGTTTTCCAATCCAAGGACACCACTCTACAGGGTTTCCCAAGGCTTAGCTAGAGCTTTACCCATATCAAGTGCAAGGGCAAAACATTTGCTTACGATTTATCAAACGAAGTCGAAATAATTGATCGAATTTGACTCAATCGAGTCAAAAAATTGATTACCAATTCAGCAAGCGACGCAGACATCACTCGTCAAGATTGAGGTATCCCACTGACATACCAATCGTTAGTCATTTGGTCAGTTGAGCAGACAGCAGTGATCAAGATTGAAACGACACAGTGACATATCAAATCGTTAGCAATTGATTCAGTTGAACAGACAGCAGTGATCAAGATTGAAGCGGCACAGTGACATATCAAATCGTTAGCAATTGAGTCAGTTGAGCAGACAGCAGACTGTGAGCCACGCGGCCTCGATCAACTGAGGATACGGCTCACTGACCCACTACTAGCTCGCGACAGGCGGTTAACAATTGCGCGCACTGTTGGTCGGTTCCGACCGTGATGCGTAAAAAATCTGAAATGCGCGGCTTGTTAAAATGTCGGACGAGAATGTTTTTTGCACGCAAACCTGCGGCGAGGTCTGCCCCTTTGTGACCGGGGTGCCGCGCAAACACGAAATTGGCGGCTGAAGGCAATACTTCAAAACCTAGGTTTTGCAACCCAGCGGTTAGCGCGTCGCGGGTACGAATCACCGCGTTTCGGCTGGTTTCAAAATACGCTTCGTCTTCAATTGCCGCAGTAGCACCCGCTAAAGCGAGGTTATCAAGCGGATACGAATTAAAACTGTTTTTGACACGATCTAAGCCCTGAATAAGATCGGGGTGACCTAGCGCGTAGCCCACACGCAAGCCAGCCAGCGAACGCGATTTTGACAGCGTGTGCACCACCAACAGATTCGGATACTTTTCAATTAGGGCCGCAGCGGTTTGCGCACCAAAATCGACATAGGCTTCGTCTACTACCACCACAATATCTGGGTTGGCCGCAACGATTTGCTCGACCTCAGCAAGCGGGTTGGCGCAACCTGTTGGGGCGTTGGGGTTTGGGAAAATGATCCCACCGGCACGCTCAGCGACTGAAGAGCTTGGGCCGGCAGCAAGTGCGCCAGCCGCAGCGCGATCTACGCTAACGGTTACGCCAGAGGCTGACAAAGCGACAGAGTCAGGCAGGTAATCTTTGACAGCAATCTTGAAGTGTTGGTCTAAGGGAATCGCGCGAAACTTGATTTGATACAAGCCGCAATACACTGGATAAAAACTATAGGTAATGTCTGGGAACCACACCGGAGCGTCTTGCTTAAGCAAGGCATGAAACACATGGCCCAGCACCTCATCTGACCCGTTGCCCACAAACACATGATCGGGTGTCAGAGCAAAACGCTTGGCAATCGCCTGGCGCAACACCAAGGCGGTTGGATCAGGATAAAGACGCAAGCTGTCGTTGGTATGCGCCGCAATAGCGGCCAGCACCTTGGGCGACGGGCCGTAGGGGTGCTCGTTGGTATTGAGCTTGACAAGATTTTGAATGCGCGGCTGCTCACCTGGCACATAGGGGTCAAGCGTGGCAACCAGTTTGTTCCAGAAACGACTCATGAGACTTAATTGTTATCAGCGTAAGGATTAAATGAAGACTTGAACTCAATGCGCAATGGCGTACCTGCAAGCTCAAACGCATCACGAAACCGACCTTCAAGGTAACGACGGTACGAATCAGAGATCGCATCAAGCGCATTACCATGCACAATGATCAGGGGTGGATTTTGCCCACCCTGGTGCGCATAACGCATTTTTGGCCTGAAAATGCCTTTACGTGGCGGAGGCTGCTGCTCGACCGCCGCGATCAACTCGCGGGTGAGGCGAGGCGTCGAAAGCTTAGTAAACGCCGCAGCATGCGCCAGATTCACTGACTTGAGCACAGCATTGACACCTTGCCCGCGCAACGCCGAAATCGTGTGCTGCCGTGCGAAAGACAAAAAGCGTAACTTACGGTCAAACTCACGTTGAATGCGCTCGCGTTGCTCGCTATCGAGGCCATCCCATTTATTGATGGCCACCACCAGCGCCCGACCCGTTTCAAGAATAAAGCCGGCGATATGGGCGTCTTGGTCTGAGACCTCTTGCTGTGCATCAATCATCAACAACACCACGTTGCTCGCCTCGATGGCTTGCAAAGTTTTAATCACTGAGAATTTTTCAATCGCCTCAAACACTTTGCCGCGCTTGCGCAAACCCGCCGTGTCGATCAGGGTGTATTTTTTGCCGCCACGGTCAAATTCGATTTCAATCGCATCGCGCGTGGTACCCGGCATATCAAACGCAATCACGCGCTCTTCGCCCAACAAGGTATTAATCAGCGTTGACTTACCCACGTTTGGGCGGCCCACAATCGCCAGCTTAATGCGATGATCCACCACTTCGATGGGTTCAAAAAAATCGCTTTTAAGTGCTTCGGCGCTTGGCTCGGCGTCGTCGGCGTCATAGTCTTCAAGCTCGGGCTCTTGCCCCAACCCTTGAAGGGCATGCTCAATCAAATCTGCAATGCCATCGCCGTGGGCAGCTGAAATCGCATAAGGCTGACCCAGACCAAGCTCGTGAAACTCGGCAATCGCACTACCGTGCGCCATCCCTTCGGCCTTGTTTACGCACAAGACCGCGCGTTGGCCGAGCTTACGAAGCAAGCGTCCAATATCGTGATCATGTGCGTTTAAGCCTGCGCGCGCGTCGACCAAAAAAATCACGACGTCGGCCTCGGCAATCGCCTGCTTAGTCTGCCGCGCCATCTGGTGCAAGATGCCCGTTTTGGCAACCGGCTCAAAACCGCCGGTATCCACCACAATAAAGGGTTTGTCACCCACGCGACCCTCGCCATAATGGCGGTCGCGCGTTAAACCAGAGAAATCAGCGACCAGTGCCGCGCGCGAGCGGGTTAGACGATTAAAGAGCGTTGACTTACCAACGTTTGGACGTCCAACCAGGGCGACGACAGGTTTAAGTGACACGAATTAGTTCAACCTAATTAAAACAAGCAGGCCATCGCCCGACTGCACGAGAATACCTTGCGGGGTCGAGACGAGCGGCGCTTGAATGGCACCGCCCCCAACGAGAATACGAGCGAGTAACTGACCATCAGCGGGTGACAAAAAGTGCACAAAACCTTCAAGGTCACCAACGGCAATGGCACCAGACAAGACCGCTGGACTGGTCAACTTGCGATTACGCAAGGCATCTTGGCGCCAAGCTAAACCACCATTTTTCAGACCATACGCCGAAATGGCATCATGCTCATTTGGCACATACAGTTGCGCCGCGTCGCTGCCCAAGCCCACTGAACTTGAAAAGTCTTTGCTCCAGACGGTACGGCCGCCGGCGGCAATGTCAAAGCAGACCACACGACCTTGAAAGGCCACCGCACATAACAGTGTGCCAGAGAGTGCGGGCAGGCCCACCACGTCATTGACGCGTTCAAGATCAGTCGACCCTTTAGGCAGTGCAACCGTACCTTCCCACTGCACATCACCCGACACCGCGTTAATCGCAATGAGTTTGCCACCAGGGATCGCACTGATCACTAGCCCCTCAAGCAAGAGCATCCGCGCGGGTGCACGCAGGGCAAGTGCTGGGCCCGGCCGCTGCACGCTCCAGATTCGTTCGCCTGTTTCGGCATTGAACGCTTGAACGCGATAATCGCCACTGCGAACCACGACCACACCCAACCCAACGACCGGTGGCACAGTGACTTCGCTTGAGGCTTTTGTGCGCCATTTGATCTGCCCATTATCGTCAAGAGCCACCACCGTGCCATCCGAGGTCACAACAGCCGTTGTTTTGCCATCGCTACCGACACCGGCCAATAACGTCTTATCCACCTTGGACACCCAAACTGGGGCACCCGAAGCAAGATCAAACTTGCCAACTGAACCATCCGCAGCGGCCGCATACACAATCGAACCAACGACCTCTGGAACAAACCCGATTCCAGAACCCTTACCAATCTGCGCTTTCCAGGCGATACTTGCCGACAGCCCTGGTTTGTATTCAGTTAACGGCGTCGGGTTATAGCGGCCATCGTCACCGCTCCAGAGCGAGCAACCCGCCAAAGCCAACAGCAAAGCTGACAACCAAACCAAACGAACCCACTTGGCGTTAAACAATAAAGACATCGTTATGCTCCGAGCGCATCAAGTTTAAGTTTGACTAATCGAGGAAAGGCCGGCATCGTCACGCCCCAAGTGCATCGAGCTTAAGCTTGACAACCGGCGTTAACGGATGCGCTGCACCAAACGCTTCAATGGCTTGCGTCCAGGCTTCGCGAGCGCCAGCCCCTTTGCCCTGTGCCGCCAACACGTCGCCCCTGCGATCTGCGTAGAGCCCTGCAAAAGGAGTAGGCGGATCAGTCAGTTGCACCAGAGCCGCGTCAAAATCTTTTTGTTCAAGCAGAATGCCAGCCAGACGCAGCTTAGCCACGGGTAGCAGCGTTGAGTTCTTAGTTTGAGCCAGCCATTCGAGTTGCGAACGCGCCGCCTGCAGTTCGTTACGCGAGGCTAACGCCGACGCCGCCACTAACGCACCACGTGCCGCATAATCGGTTGCGCCAAACTCTGAGCGCAAGGTTTGCATCGCCGCATTGATACGAGCAATCGATTCGTCACCCTGCTGACGACCCGCCTCTTCAAGCGCCTCAAAATAGCCACGTGCCTGCACAGACTTGCTGGTTTCGTACCACTGCCATCCACGCCAGCCGCCCAACACAGCCATGGCAATCACCAATACCGTCAAGACCATCGTGCCGTACTTACCCCACCACGCACGTAGTTGGTCGATTTGTTCTTGTTCGTCGAGATCGTATGCCATGCTTAATTAACCTTGTCTTTCAAAAATGCCACTAAATCATCGAGCGGAACAGAAAACTGTGCCGTATCTGGAGTTTGGTCGACTGCGCGCAACATTTTGACCGAAGCGACCCCGGCCGCCAACTCGTCACCCGCAAGAATAACCGCAATCGCCGCCGCACTTGCGTCTGCCCGCTTGAACTGAGATTTAAAGCTAGCGGTGCCAGCATGGACAATCACCGACAGGCCAGCGTCACGGAGCGACTCAGCCAACAACGCCGCACGGCGCTGAGCCTCGTCACCTTGATGTACCACATACACCTCGCACTCTGGCAGGGCGACTTCGGGTTGATATTGCCCCCAAAGGTCGAGCAAACGCTCCATGCCGAGGGCAAAACCAACGGCGGGCGCAGCTTTGCCGCCCAATAGCTCAATCAAACCATCATACCGCCCGCCACCGCACACCGTGGCCTGCGCCCCAAGTTTGTCGGTGACCCACTCAAAAACCGTTAGGTTGTAGTAATCCAGCCCTCGCACCATCCGAGGGTTTAAGCGATACGACACACCAGCGTCAGTCAAGCGTGCACAAACCCCATCAAAATGGGCGCGTGACGTTTCACCTAAAAAATCAAACAGCTTTGGGGCCGAGTCAGCCATGGCCTGCATGGCTGGGTTTTTGGTGTCTAGCACCCGCAACGGATTGGTGTACATGCGCCGCAAACCGTCCTCATCCAACACATCTTTGTGCTGCTCAAGGTGTTTGATCAGCGCAGCACGATGCGCAGCGCGTTCATCGCCCTGCCCTAAAGAATTAATCTCTAGCTGAACGTCAGTGATGCCAAGCAGTTTCCAGAGCCTTGCCACCATCACAATCAGTTCAGCATCAATATCGGGGCCTGCCAAACCCAAGGCCTCAACGTCAATTTGATGAAACTGCCGATAGCGACCGCGCTGAGGGCGTTCGTGACGAAACACCGGACCCATGGCGTACACGCGTTGTGGCCTGTCATACAACAGGTTATGCTCGATCGCCGCACGCACCATCCCTGCGGTGAACTCGGGGCGCATGGTGAGAGATTCGCCGTTGAGCGAATCGGTAAAGGTATACATCTCTTTTTCAACAATATCGGTCACTTCACCAATACCGCGTGTAAAAAGCCGCGTATGCTCAAGAATCGGGGCGCGCATATTGCGATAACCATAGGCACGCAGCCACTCGCGCACCAGCGCTTCGAGCTGCTCCCAACGCGCTGAGGCACCGGGCAAGGCATCATTCATACCGCGGATCGCGGTGACTTTTGAAAAAGCTTGGGTCATGTCTTAACTTTAAATGGCACGCGCGCCATAGCGACGCGAGACGTACTCTTGAACAATCGTTTGAAATTCTTCGGCAATGTGATCGCCCTTGAGGGTGACCGTGCGCTGCCCGTCGACAAACACCGGTGCCGCCGGGACCTCGCCCGTACCGGGCAAACTGATACCCAAATCGGCGTGTCGACTTTCGCCAGGCCCGTTCACCACACACCCCATCACCGCAACGTTCATGGATTCAACGCCGGGGTACTGATTTTTCCAGACCGGCATTTGCTCGCGCAGGTAGGTCTGAATGCGATCGGCCAATTCTTGAAAAACTGTGCTGCTGGTGCGACCACAACCCGGACACGCAATGACCATCGGAGTAAAAGCACGCAGACCCATCGTCTGCAAAATCTCTTGCGCAACCACAACTTCACGGGCGCGATCACCGCCGGGTTCAGGCGTGAGCGAGATCCGAATCGTATCGCCAATGCCTTCTTGCAACAGCACGCTGAGCGCGGCTGTCGAGGCAACAATCCCCTTACTGCCCATCCCGGCTTCAGTCAAGCCTAAATGCAAAGGGTAGTCGCAACGCGCCGCTAAATCGCGATAGACGGCGATTAGATCCTGCACGTGACTCACTTTGCACGAAAGAATGATGGCGTTAGGGCTTAAGCCAAGTTCTTCTGCGCGCCGAGCGTTGCTAATCGCCGAGACTACCAAGGCGTCACGCATGACAGCTTGCGCCCCAAGGGGTGCCGCAAGCTTACTGTTGTCATCCATCATGCGAGCCAGCAGTTCGTGATCGAGGCTACCCCAGTTCACGCCAATACGTACTGGCTTGTTGTGGCGGCATGCGACCTCGATCATTTGGGCAAAATTATCGTCGCGCCTTTTGCCGCCCCCCATGTTGCCGGGGTTGATACGATATTTGGATAGCGCTTGTGCGCATTCGGGAAACTGCGTCAGCAGTTTGTGGCCGTTGTAATGGAAATCACCGACCAAGGGCACTGAAATGCCCATCCGATCAAGGTGTTCGCGAATTGCAGCGACTTCTTTTGCAGCCTCGGGAGTATTGACAGTAATACGCACAATCTCAGAGCCGGCAAGAGCCAGTTCTTTGACTTGGATGGCCGTGGCGACAGCATCTGCGGTGTCGGTGTTTGTCATCGACTGCACCAGCACCGGCGCTTGCCCACCAATCGACAACACTTTACCGCCCCACTCTACGGGCACCAACCGCGTGCGGTGACGGGCAAGCGCCCCAACCAACACGCCCGTCGACTGAGGCACAGAATTGGTCTCGGTCAAGTTTGCAGGCACAGAATTGGTCTCGGTCAAGTTTGCAGGCACAGAATTAGTCGCACTCACGCCAGTAGGCGCAGAGTTTGTCTCAGTCAATTTTGTGCGCGCAGACTGGCTCATTTGGTCAAGGCCCCGAGCCATGCGGGCAACCAAGCCGAGGGAATCAAGCCCTGCCAGACGGCAACGCCCGCTGCCACCAGCGCCAGGATCAAGATCAACACAAACCACAGCACCGAGCCACCTTGCCTGTGATGTTCAACTTCATGAGCACCCAACGTGCGAGTCGACGTATGGTTAGCGATGCCGCCCTGAACGCTGCCGATATAAGGTTCGAGCATGGCCTCGAGAGGCCTTGGATCAATCTCTAACAATTTGGCGTAATTTTTTACCAAACTTTTTAAAGGAAATCCGCGGGGCAAGCTTTCAAACCGTTCGGCTTCGAGCGCATCGATCAGTCTGGCCGGATACTTAAGCCGAGCTTCAACGTCTTGCAGCGACAAACCTTTTGACACACGCAAGCTACGCAACGAGCCTGTCGAAATAATCAATTCATTTTGAACTGGAGGAGATTCTTCACGCAAAGGGTTTTTCAATTCGACATCGGTCATGCTCGAACCTCTTTTATCGGAATCGATCGTTTCAAAGCCATTTTTTCGCTTAAACGCGTGCGGTCTTGGACTTCGCCTGCCAATTGCCCGCAGGCCGCATCAATATCATCGCCACGGGTTTTGCGCACCGTGGTAATAATGCCGGCATCGCTGAGTATCCGAGAGAACGTCTTGATACGCGCGGCAGCTGAACGCTTCAGCCCCGAAGCGGGAAAGGGATTAAAAGGGATGAGATTCAGTTTGCAGTGCACGCGGCGAACAAGATCAACAAGCTCGTGTGCTTGTTGATCAGAATCATTCACACCATCAAGCATCACATACTCGAAAGTAATGAAATCGCGTGGCGCAAACTCAAGATAACGCTCGCAGGCAGCGAGCAACTCAGCAAGCGGGTATTTTTTATTCAAGGGCACCAACTGATCGCGCAACGCATCGTTAGGAGCATGCAAAGACACGGCAAGTGCCACGGGGCAATCTTGCGACAGACGATCCATCATCGGGACGACACCCGAGGTAGAAATCGTGACGCGACGACGCGACAGGCCATACGCATTGTCGTCGAGCATCAGACGCACGGCAGTGACGACGGGGTCGTAATTGAGCAGGGGCTCACCCATGCCCATCATGACAACATTGCTAATCACTCGGGTGTCAGCGATTTTCTCGCCGGCCAACAGACGGGACGAATCGATATCTTTTAAGAGTTCGTGGCGCGCCCACCATAATTGCCCGATGATCTCGGCAGCTGTGAGGTTGCGATTAAAGCCTTGATGGCCCGTTGAGCAGAACCGACAACCGACGTTGCAGCCCGCTTGGCTAGAAATACAAAGGGTGCCGCGATCGTCTTCTGGGATAAATACCGATTCAATCGCGTTGCCCTGACCAACGTCAAACAACCATTTGCGGGTGCCATCACTTGAGCGCTGCTGAGTGAGCACCGACGGCGCCTGCACCACACACTGTTCGGTCAACTGGGCGCGAAAATCGCGCGCCAGGTCCGTCATATCCTCAAAGCAGCTGGTATTGCGCTGATGCACCCACTTTTGCAATTGCCGGGCGCGAAACGGCTTGCCCCCCCACTGCCCCACTAATTGGGTCAGTGCCGGGGCGTCAAGCCCAAGCAGATTGATCGGTTCAGGATGCATGCAGAGCAAGCCACTTTTTCAGTCAACCGAATTAACGGCTGTGGATGTTGATTTCAGGAAAGAAAAACGCAATCTCGACTGCTGCAGTTTCAGGAGCATCAGAGCCGTGTACGGCGTTGGCGTCGATGCTGTCAGCGAAATCTGCACGAATCGTGCCTTTTTCTGCTTTTTTAGGATCGGTAGCGCCCATCAGGTCGCGGTTGGTTTGAATGGCGTTTTCGCCTTCAAGGGCTTGCACAAAAACAGGACCTGAAATCATGAATTCGACCAGATCTTTAAAGAAAGGACGTGCGCTGTGCACAGCGTAAAAACGCTCGGCATCAGCACGTGACAACTGTTGCAGACGTGCTGCAATGACTTTCAAGCCTTTAGCTTCAAAGCGCGAAACAATTTGACCGATCACGTTCTTTGCAACTGCATCGGGCTTAATAATCGATAGGGTACGTTCGACAGACATGTAAAACTCCAAGATTTCTCAATAAAAACAGGGACTTTGCTTACGCCCACCGTAACCCGATATTCTACCACGGCACTAAACTCGACAACATCCTAAAATAGCAGGCTTGAACTGAACTTGTGGCGGCCTGACTTAAAGCTTGGCGCGCCCTGCCTAACACTTGCGGAACCCTATGAACCAGCCCAACCCACTGCCAGATGTGGATCTCTCAAAAAGCTTCGAACCGGCCGAGATCGAAGCCCGTTGGTATCCCGAGTGGGAGCGCCGAGGCTATTTTGCCGGCGGTCAGCACGTTCAAGTGGCTGCGCCTGGCACCCCGAACGCCGCGCAGGCGCCCACTTACGCTATTCAATTTCCCCCACCAAACGTAACCGGCACCCTTCACATGGGGCATGCGTTTAATCAAACCATCATGGACGGCCTAATCCGCTACCACCGCATGTTGGGGTGTGACACGGTGTTTGTGCCGGGTACCGATCACGCAGGAATCGCGACCCAAATCGTGGTCGAACGTCAGTTAGATGCGCAAAAGATATCGCGCCACGATCTCGGGCGTGAAAATTTCATTAAAAAGGTCTGGGAGTGGAAAGAAGTCTCAGGCAGCACCATTACCAGTCAGGTGCGCAGGTTGGGCGCCTCGGCCGACTGGCCACGTGAATACTTCACGATGGACGCCCAAATGTCTGAGGGGGTCGTTGAAACCTTCGTGCGTCTACACAAGCAAGGCTTAATCTATCGCGGCAAGCGTTTGGTGAACTGGGATCCCAAACTCATGACTGCGGTCTCTGACCTCGAGGTGCAAGCGGTCGAAACCGAAGGCCATTTGTGGCATATCCAGTACCCGTTTGTCGATGGCCCACAAACCATCACGCAAGCTGACGGCACGGTACAAACAGTTTCAGGCATGACAATCGCCACCACCCGCCCTGAGACGATGCTGGCCGATGGTGCGTTGTGTGTGCACCCCGACGACGAACGCTACAAGCATCTGATCGGCAAAATGGTCGACCTGCCCTTGTGCGACCGGCAGATTCCCATCATTGCCGACACCTTTGTGGATCAAGCCTTCGGTACCGGTTGCGTCAAAATCACCGGCGCCCACGACTTTAACGACTACGCCTGCGCCATGCGCCACGGCCTGCCCTTAATCGTGATTTTTACGCTTGACGCAAAAGTCAGTGATCAGGGCCCTGCACAATTTCAAGGCCTTGATCGTTTTGACGCACGCAAGGCCGTTGTCGCCGAACTTGAAAAACAAGGGTTTTTGGTCAAAGTTGAAGCGCACAAAATGATGCAGCCACGCGGCGATCGCAGCGGTGCCGTGCTTGAACCGATGCTGACCGATCAATGGTTTGTGGCCATGAGCAAGCCCGCACCAGCCGACACGCTGCACCCCGGCAAAAGCATCACCGAAGTGGCCCTTGAGGTCGTCGCGAAAGGCGACGTGCAGTTTTATCCGTCGAACTGGACAACCACCTATAACCAGTGGCTTGAAAACATTCAAGACTGGTGCATCTCGCGGCAATTATGGTGGGGACATCAGATCCCGGCTTGGTACGCGGCCGATGGCCAAGTGTTTGTTGCACACACCGAGGCTGAGGCGCTCAGCCAGGCTGTTGCCGCTGGCGTGACCGGCCCACTCACACGCGACCCAGACGTGCTTGACACCTGGTTCTCGTCGGCACTGGTGCCCTTCACCACCATGGGCTGGCCAGAGCAAACCGCCGACTACGCGCGTTATTTGCCGTCAAGCGTGTTGGTGACAGGTTTTGACATTATCTTTTTTTGGGTCGCACGCATGGTCATGATGACCACGCACCTGACAGGCCAGGTGCCGTTCAAACATGTTTATGTGCATGGCTTGATTCGCGACGCAGAAGGCCAAAAAATGAGCAAATCAAAGGGCAACACGCTTGACCCTGTTGATTTGATTGATGGTGTCGATCTTGAAACCTTGGTAGGCAAACGCACCTATGGCTTGATGAACCCCAAGCAAGCGGGCGCCATTGAAAAAACAACTCGCAAGCAATTTCCGGATGGGATCCCAGCCTTTGGCACTGATGCACTGCGCTTTACCATGGCAGCCTATGCCAGCCTTGGGCGCAACATCAATTTTGATCTGAAGCGCTGCGAAGGCTATCGCAATTTTTGCAACAAGCTCTGGAACGCCACACGTTTTGTCTTGATGAACACCGAGGGCCAAGAACTGGCCGCAGCAACAGATACCTCGGCGCAAAGTTTTGTCGATCGTTGGATCATCAGCGAGTTGCAATTGCTTGAGCAAGACGTGGCCAAAGGGTTTGCCGATTATCGCTTTGATAATATTTCAAATGCTTTGTATCACTTTGTTTGGGACGAATACTGCGACTGGTATCTTGAGCTTGCAAAGGTTCAAATCCAAACTGGCACGCCCGAGCAACAACGCGCCACGCGCCGTACCTTGATTCGAGTGCTTGAGGCGGTATTGCGCTTGCTGCACCCCATCATGCCTTTTATCACCGAAGAGCTCTGGCAAAAGGTATCGCTTGTGGCGGGCAAGCGCGTCGCAACCGACATCACCAGCATTTCGATTCAACCGTTTCCACAGCCAAACCTTGAGGCAGTCGACCCCGAGGCAACTGCGCGCGTGGCGTTGTTAAAAGGTCAGATTGAAGCGGTCAGAGCCTTGCGTGGCGAAATGAATCTCTCGCCCGCCGCGCGCGTGCCACTGATTGCCAAAGGCCCTCAAGCAATGCTGACCGAGCACGCTGCCTATGTGGCGGCGTTAGCCAAGCTGTCGGGCGTTGAAGTGGTCACTGAGTTGCCAGACGACGGCTCGCCCGTGCAAGTGGTGGGCGATACCCACCTGATGCTGAAGGTTGAAATCGATGTCGCCGCCGAACGCGTGCGCTTAGACAAAGAGATCGCCCGTCTGGCAGGTGAAATTGCTAAAGCACAAGCAAAGCTGACCAACGAATCGTTCGTTGCCCGCGCACCTGCTGCCGTGGTTGAGCAAGAAAAACTACGGGTTGAGCAATTTGGCGACACGCTGAAACAAGTGCAGGCGCAACGCGACAAACTGGGATGATATGCGCTGGGCTCATCTCGCGAGGCTAAGAAGTCGCCGCACGATTTGACCTGGAGCGATCTCAAGCTTTCCCAGTAAGTTCTGGTCAGCGACAGACATGTCGCCATGTAAAGATCAGTGTCTAAGGCGCGACCAAGGCCAGCAAATACCGCTCGTCGGCCTTGGTCAATAAGCCGCGAGCGCGTGCCTGCTCGATTAGGTCTGGCCGGTTAGCAAGCGTAATGGCCAGAGATTGTTCGCGCCGCCAACGTGCGATGTGTGCGTGATTGCCCGACAGCAACACCGCCGGCACGGCTTGACCGTTTAAGTTTTCGGGGCGGGTGTAGTGCGGGCTATCGAGCAAGCCTGACAACGAATCTTGAAAAGAGTCTTGTGTTGAAGATTGATCATGATTTAAGGCGCCTGGTAGCAACCGGACTGCGGCATCAATCATCGCTAAGGCTGCGATCTCGCCGCCCGACAAAACGAAATCACCAAGCGACCACTGCTCGTCTACATGCTGATCAATAAACCGTTGATCGACGCCTTCGTAGCGACCACAAATAAAGATTGCGCCCGAGGACCGTGCCAGACGCTTGGCCTGTGCTTGATCAAAGGGTTTACCGATGGGTGAGAGCAACACCACGGGGGCGTGATCTTGCGTGGATTGATCTTGCGTAGCTCGCTCTTGCGTAGCTTGCTCTTGTGCGGCTTGATCTTGATTGGATTGCTCTTGTGCGGCTTGATCTTGCGCGGCTTGATCTTGATTGGATTGCTCTTGTGTGTCTTGATCTTGCGTCGCTCGCTGGGTGCGAATCGCTGAGAGCGCACGCGTTAAAGGTTCGGCCATCATGACCATGCCGGGCCCACCGCCGTAGGGGCGGTCGTCTACTGTGCGATGTACATCTTCGGTGTAATCACGCGGGCTATGGGCATGCAAAGACCAGAGCTGATTGCCGTGCGCGCGCCCCGTCACACCGAGGTCACGAACCACGCTAAACATTTCGGGAAACAACGTGACAAGATCGATTCGCATCGCCGCGCGTTTAAAAATCTACGGGCCAATCGGTATCGATGCGTCGCGCCGCAATATCAACGTGCTGCACGTGAGCAGCCACAAACGGCACGAGGGTTTCTTGCGGCTTACCTTTTGCGTCAAGCAACGCGAGTGGTTCTGCACCCTCTTGTGCTTGCAGACGGTGTACTTTGAGAAGCGCATGGGCGCCGTTATCAACCACCTCGTGCACCACACCTAGCAAGCCCTCTTCGCCAAATACCTGACAGCCCACTAGGTCAACCCAATAGAACTCGTCTGTTTGAGCTTTAGGAAAGTGCTGCCGCGAGACTAGCACGGTGTAACCGCGCAAGCTTTCAGCCAAATCACGCTCGCCAACACCTTCAAGATCGGCAACAACCGTTGAGCCCTGCGGGCGCACCTGTTTGACCTTATGGGGCACTGGAGCGCCAGGCTTAGCCAAAGGCGCAACGGGCGCAACCAACCACCACACGGGTGCGGAGCGAAGTACAGTACCTTGAGCAGAATGCGGCTGAATCTTGACCCAACCGCGCACACCATAGGCTGAAATGATCCGACCTAGTTCGATCAGATCATCTGGCGCTGTTGCGGCGCCATCAACAGCCATCAATTAAGCCGCTGTCGCGACTTTGGCAGAGAAGTCTTTAACCAAGCGGGCAACCGCTGGAGACAACTGAGCACCAACACCAGTCCAGTGACTGACGCGGTCAAGCGCAATACGCAGACGCTCTTCGTTTGCATTGGCAACGGGGTTATAAAAACCAACGCGCTCAATGAAACGACCATCACGGCGATCACGAGAATCGGTCGCTACGAGGTTGTAAAAAGGACGCTTCTTGGAGCCGCCACGGGCCAGGCGAATCACGACCATAGGTAATACCTTGAAAATGTTCAGGAAAGTCTA
>CANCMG010000087.1 GCA_947378965.1 Alcaligenaceae bacterium
GAGGCTTTCCGCGCAATCCGGTAAGCTCTATCAGATATATTAGCAAGCTAAACCATTTAGGGATTTTGAATGTCTGATCGCACTGACAACTCTTCGCTCGAACCGTCTGCTAAAGCCTCGAGCTTTAGCAAACTGCTTGAAAGCTGGAGTTCAGGCATTTTAATCGTCGTGCTCCTATTGCTATGGCAGGCGGGCGTGCGGTATTTTGAAGTGCCTAATTTCTTGCTACCCGCCCCCACTGAGATTGCTCAACTCTTTGTTGACGAATGGTCGTTGATTCAAATGCATTCGTTGGCCACGATTTGGGCGATCTTAACGGGCTATGTCACGGCGGTACTGTTTGCCTTAATCGTCTCAGCACTAATGATTCGCTTTGCCCTGCTTGAACGCTTGATTATGCCCATTTTTGTCGGGTTGCAAAGCGTGCCGAAAATCGCGATTGCACCCTTAATTTTGGTATGGGTAGGCGCAGGCATGGGATCAAAAATTGCCGTGGTGATGTCGATTGCTTTTTTCCCGATCGTGATCAACACCATGGCAGGCTTTAAAGAGGTAGATCGCGGCTTAGCGGATGTGTTTCGTTCAGTCGACGCCAATGAACGGCAGCTGTTGTTTAAGTTGCGGCTGCCTTATGCCATACCTTACATTTTTGCGGGCTTGCGCATCGCAACCACCTTGGCCGTGCTCGGTGCGATCGTGGCCGAATGGTTGGCTGCCTCAAACGGCTTAGGCTATTTAGTGCTTTCAGGCAGCTTCAACTTTAATACAGCGCGCTCGTTTGCTGCGATCATTTCGTTAGCGGTGATCGGTACGGTATTTTTTAATTTCATGTCTTGGATCGAGGCGCGAGTGTCATGGCGCACGGGCCTGAATGATTCGACTTCACGAGGGTAAAAGCATTATGTTGAATACAAGCAAACAAACCATCCTGAGCGCATTCGCGCTCATTACCCTGGCACTCTCTTCGAGCCCTGCCCTCGCACTCGACAAAGTCGTACTACGCATCAACTTCACACCCTGGGGGATGCATGCCCAATACTTTGGCGGTCGTGCGCAAGGTTTTTATAAGGCTGAAGGCATTGACCTAGAAATTCGCCCACCAGCCGCTGGCCAGCAAAACGAAGTCATGATTGCCACAGGTCGCGAGCAATTTGGTGTGACCAACGCCGATGCTTTTGTCAAAGCGAAAGGCAGCGGGCTACCCGTGGTGGCTGTGATGGCCGATCAACCTGACAACCCGTTTTCAGTGATCACGCCGGCAAAAGCTGGCATCACCACGCCTGAAAAAATGAAAGGTATGAAGCTCGCCTGGTTTCAGGCGAATGTCATGGGCTTAATCGAGCCGGTGTTAGCGAAAGGCGGTCTAACCCGCAAAGATATTGACTTTGTGACGGTCGCACGTGGCGCTGAAGTACAAATGCTGGCCGCTGGACAAGTCGACGGTCTATTTGGTTATTCGTTTGGACAAGCGTTGACACTTGAGGGCAAAGGGTTTCCAGTCAACGTCATGCCGGTGCGTGATTACGGCGTTCAGTTTTATGGCACGGTGATTTATACCAACGAGGCTCTGCTGAAAAGCAACCCAGATTTGGTCAAGCGTTTTGTACGCGCAACGATCAAAAGCTTAATCTGGACACACGACAACGTTGAACAGGCGATGAAAGAAATCGTAGCGGTCTCACCTGACCGCGACCTTAAGCTTGAATCACGCAAGCTTCGTATGATTTATGATCTTTACAACACGCCTGACTATACAGAGCGTTTTGGTTTGATGACTGATGCCAAATGGCAATCTTCAATCGATATTTTGGCGAGCGGCGGCGATTTGCCTAAAAAGCCAACCGCGCAAAGCATGTACACCAATGCGATCATCAATAGCATTGATGAAGCAAAAGAACTGGCGGCGCTTGTGAAACAACCGGCAAAATGAGCGTCACTGCAACTAGCGCAATGGGCTCAATGGGCTCAACACCGCCTTCAGGTTATGGCATTTCAATCGCCGGAATTCAGGTCACCTATGGGCTTGGCTCTGCGCAAGCCGTTCAAGCCTTAGCGCCTGTTGACCTTGAAGTCGCCGACGGCGCCTTCGTTTCGTTGGTGGGCCCTTCTGGCTGTGGCAAGAGCACTCTGTTAAAAGTATTGGCCGATTTAATGCCACCAACGCAGGGGCGAGTGTTGATCAACGGGCTGCCGCCCAGCGCCTTGAGGCAAGCAGGACGTATTGGCTTGGTGTTTCAACAAGCCAATTTAATGCCCTGGCTAACGATTGAAAAAAACGTCAAGCTACTTAAAGATCTGGTAAAAGCAAAAAGCAAAAGTACTGACGATTTTTCTAAAGCACAAAACCCAAAGACTGCGCAAAGCATTGAACAATTGCTTGAGGTTGTGGGCTTAAAAGGTTTTGAGAAGAAACTGCCTCACCAGTTATCGGGCGGTATGCAACAACGGGCGGCGCTCGCGCGCGCCTTGGCCCTTGACCCATCGATTTTATTGATGGATGAGCCCTTTGCCGCGCTCGACGAAATCACACGCGATCGCATGGCATTTGAATTGATGCGGATCTGGCAACAGTATCGCAAGACCGTTATCTTTGTGACACATTCGCTTGCTGAGGCAGTATTTTTATCTGATCAAGTGGTGCTGATGTCTGCCCGCCCTGGTCGTATTCACAAAATTTATGAAATTGACTTGCCCCGCCCACGTACTGAAGAGACCCGTTTATCAGACGACTTTATTCGCTTAGTGGGTGAAATTAATCGCGAACTGTACAAGGTGATGCTGCTGTGAGTAAACGAGACAAAATACCCTGTCTGACTGTGGGTGACAACGCCTTTGAGCGTGGCGTCGCCCACGGCAAAACCTTCGCTGCTGATGTGGCCGCAAACCTTGAAACCTATTTGCGTCGTTTTGAGGCATCTGGTTTGGCGCGCGCCGAGGCGTTAGAAGAGGCCTTGCGTTGGCAGACAGCCATGCAAAGCCAAAACACCGATTACGCCGAAGAGATGCTGGGCATCGCTAAGGGTGCAGAACAATCCTCTGCCGCGATCGCGCTATTGAATGCGCGCTACGAAATTGCTTTTATGATTTTTGGCAAAGATGCGCGCAAGCAAGAGCAAGCGCTGCAGCAAGCCACTGGCGAAACCGATGGCTGCACAACCTTTGGTTTGTTATCAGACGTCACCGCCGACGGTCACACTTGGCTTGGACAAAACTGGGATTGGATTGCTGGCGTGCACCAACGCACGATTGTGTTGCGTATTAAGCGCTCGAATAAACCAAGCCTTGTATGTATGACCGAGGCCGGCATTGTGGGCGGCAAAATGGGCGTCAACGAATGTGGCATTGGTTTGGTTGAAAACGGCCTGGCGTCACACTTAGATGGCTGTAACCCATACCAAAAACCGTTTCATATGCGGTGCCGCGAGGTGCTTGACGCCGATCGCTACGCCGATGCACTGACGCCAATCGTGTCAACCAAACGCACCTGCTCGGGCAACTTTGTGATTGGTGGCGCCCAGGGCGAAATCATTGATTTTGAAACCAGCCCCAATCACATCACCTATATCAACCCAGTGAACGGGATCGTCACGCACTCTAATCACTTTATGGGAAGTGGACACGGTGAGTCGCAGATGGAAAAAGTCAGCCCCGGTACGTTATTCAGAGCTTCGCGCATGCGTCGTTTGCTCGAGCGAGGGGGTAAACACATAGATGTGGCCACAATGACAGCCGCCATGAGCGATCACTTTAGCGAGCCACACTCACTTTGCCGCCACCCTGATCCACGCCAAGCCGAAGCCAAACAGACCATGACGACAGGCGCGGTATTGATTGACCTTGAAAGCCGTGTGATGCAGGTGGCCGATGGACCGCCGTGTGAATTTCCATTTATTGCTTACTCTGTGAATGAGGGCTAAGCGTTGTGCAATCAACAGACAAGAGTTCTTTCAAAACTTTTGTCTGCATCTATAGACACAACATAAAATCAAACTAGCAAAATACTTATCAGAAAATCAAACTAGCAAAACACTTATACGAAAAGTCATTTTATTTTTAAAACTGTTAGTTTGATTTCTAAAGAATCATTTTTAAAAAATTAAAGTAGCCAAAAAATGTCGACAAGAAAAATTCAGATCATCATTGAGGGCGCGACTGGGCGCCTAGGCAACATGCAACACTTGCGCTCGTTGCTCAACATTCGCAAAGAAGGTGGGTTGTTGCTTAAAAATGGCGATAAACTGATCCCCGAGCCAGTGCTGTTAGGCCGCAATGCCGACAAACTGAAGGCCCTGGCTGAGCCCCACGGCATTGCTTGGTCAATCGATCGGGCTGCCTGCTTGATCGACAAAAATAATGAAATCTATTTTGACGCAAGCGTGACCGCTGGCCGTTTTGAGCGGGCGCAAACTGCGATGCAGGCAGGTAAACATATCTATCTAGAGAAACCGATCGCCGAATCGCTTGACGAAGCCCTTGAACTAGCGCGCATGGCTGAGCGCTTGAAACTGAAGAACGGTACCGGGCAAGACAAATTATTTTTGCCGAGCTTGCACAAGCTTCGCAAAGTTAAAGAGGCGGGTTTCTTTGGTGAGATTATTCAAGCCAAAATCGATTTTGGCTGGTGGGTATTTGATGGCGAGATTCATCCCGCACAACGCTCAAGCTGGAACTATCGCAAACGTGATGGTGGTGGCTTAGTGTTGGATATGTTTCCACATTGGCGCTACATCGTCGACACACTGCTAGGCGAGGTGAAATCCGTATCTTGCCGCACCAAAACTGCCATTGCCAAGCGACGCGACGAACAAGGCAAGCCTTATGACGTAGACGTTGAAGATGTCGTCTTGGCCACCCTCGAACTCGCGAATGGTGCTTTGATTGAAATCAATGCCTCGTGGGCGGCGCGTATCAAACGTGACGATATTTTGACGTTGCAAGTCGATGGTACGCAGGGTTCAGCTTCGTGCGGTTTATATCGCTGCTTTATTCAACCCATGGCCGCGACTCCAAAGCCCGTCTGGAGCATTGAAGTGCCCACCAGCGAAGACTTTGATGCGCAATGGCTAGAGGTACCAGATGTCGCCCCTTACACAAATTCGTATCGTGCTGGTTGGGAGTCGTTTTTAAGACATGTACTTGACGACACCCCCTTTGCCTCGCCTTTAAAAGCGGGTGCGAAAGGGATTCAGTTAGTCGACGCTTGCTATCGCAGCAACGCCGAACGGCGCTGGATTGATCTGCCAGAGCTCACGCTTTAAAACACGCAAAGAGCGCAATCGACGACTTCATTGAGTACATTCTCTGAGCAGATTTTCAAATATCTTTGAGCCTGATTTCTGACAAAACGATAAGATATCTTTGAACGCTCATCGAGCAGACTATCGCGCGTCTTTGAGTTGCCTCACCAAGCCGACTCTAAAATCTCGAGCAGTTGACTGGTTTGCGTCACTGGTCTTGGGTTATTTTTAATGCCAAAGTCGTGCATCACTTTATCGGCGATGACCTGAAAATCTTCACGTTTAACACCAACATCGCGTATGCGCGTGGGCAAGTTCAAGCTTCGCACCAACTGCTCAATCGCATCTGCGGCCTCCATGCCCGCGCAACCCATGGCCTGCGCAATCATTTGTTGCTTGGGTGCATTCACGACTTTGTTGTAGCGCATCACGGCGGGCAGCAACACACACGAGGTATAGCCATGCCCGACACCCGCATGCGCGCCAAAGACGTGCCCGATTGCGTGGCTGGCGCCCACGCGTGCACCGAACTCAAGAATACGAATCGACATCGCCATGCCACGCTGACAATCAAGCCGCGCGTCCAAATCAGCCGGATTCGCCAACACGCGAGGTAATCCCTTTGACAACAACCCTAAGGCCGCAGTACCAAAAGCATCCACACAGGGATCAACGTTTAACATCGCCATAAATTCGGCGGCATGGTCAACCGCCTTGATGCCGCTAGAGAGAAATAAATTCATTGGCGTATCAAGCGTGACCAACGGATCAACAATGACGGCCCTGGGAGCGGTCATCGGGTAACCGAAGATCTCTTTCACGCGTGCCGTGGTGTCTGAGCACCCAGCAAACCAAGTAAACTCTGCCGCGGACAGCGTGGTGGGCACGGCAATCATTCTCAACCAATCGGCAGCATCAGCTGGTCGCACACTACCGTCAGTTGCAGCAAAGACTGCCGCCTCATGTAACTGGGCTGGTGTCGACAAACCTTTTTTCAAAGCCACCAGCATAACTTTGGCCGCATCAATCACCGAACCACCGCCAATCGCAAGCAACACATCAGCCTTTGCCGCGCGTGCTGCCTGCGCGCCCTCTAGTACACACGATTGCGGCACGTGAGCCGTGATGTTTGTAAACTGTCCCACACAGCGCAAGCCGAGAGCTCGAACAATCGCTTGATAAGACGGTGTCATTGCAATAGAGCGGCTACCTAACACGAACACCCGTTGGCTACCTGTGCGATCAAGCTCTTTGATCACGGCCGTGGTCGCGGGTTCGCCAAAACTAATCCGTTCAGTGGCGTTAAAGCAGTGAATTGAAGGTGTCATACAGGTAGTCTCCGAAAGGCGTCTAATCAGCACCCTGTTTTAGCAAGCTGACCGGTCGGATCAGCGACAGATCCTTACTTTAGCGCAATATCCGCCCGTCTTACTGTAATACCAGAGCGCGAGGGCTCTGGTATGACACAGCGTCGCCAAACAACTCTCGCTTTGCATCCGTGCAAGGGATACGATTTCACGGATAGGCGGCGATGAGTACATTATTTTATTAGATAGCTTAGGCAAGGATTTTGCGACAGCCTCTTTCATCACTGAGGCTATTGCTAAGCGAATGCTGTGATCATTCGCTTTAGCACAAGAGGCCCTTGATCACGCAGATTGGCAAGTGGGTATGCGTTTTATAAGCCCTTACCCCTTGAAGCACTCGAAGCGCAGCTATTCGAGTTAGCGACATTCATGAAAAAAGATGCTTAGAGCGTTCCAAAATCAACCAACCGCAAGCTCTGATATAATTTTTGACCAAGCCGGTGTAGCTCAGTTGGTAGAGCAGCTCATTCGTAATGAGAAGGTCGACAGTTCGATTCCGTCCATTGGCACCAGTAATGATGCGGGTCACAGCAAGGTGGCCCTTTGTTTATGACCGTCTTTTTATTTGCAAGCCCACTTCTGTAGAGCTGAATCAATACTATTTGGGATCACGGGCCGCAACGGATCGTTTGGTGTGCTCGTACTACGAACAAGTTCGGCGTTAAGATCGGTGCTTGGGTAAAATGACGCGAAGGTTATTCGCACTTCAGCCTCTCGACAATTGATGCCGTATTCATACGCCGCAGCACGATATTTGAACCATCCCGGCGGCAGTGCTTGCTCAGTTGTGTAGTGATACCTCACCCACATTTTGACTGAGCCATCGGCTTTAAGATAGTTGGCTGGCGCCTTAGATAAATACACTTCTACAGTTTCGAGATCAAGCCCGAGTTGCCACTCACTAGCGATATATTTTTTGAAGGCAGCCTCGTCATTCACCGAAACACTATCAGTTTGCGATACAACACAACCCGTTAAACTCAGGCATAACAGCGCAGTGGCGAGTCGTCGTTTCATTTATTGCAAGCCCATTGTGACAAACCAAAAAATATCGCTGCAGAGCCTCGCAACAAATCTTTAGCTAGCCCTTATCTCGAAATGTTACCTCGGGTAACAGTTTTTGTGTCACGAGTCACGCAGTCTGGTCAGAGAGAATAAGAGTTTTTTCAATAAAAATATCATCCGAATAGAACTACGGCTTCGCGCACTTTGACGTTATCATTACTCAAAATACAAAAAACTAAGTGTTTGACTCATTAACAGCACTTGGCAACCACGGAGACACACTTTATGGGCTCGCTCGGCTTATCTTGGGCTATATCTAAGCTGGCGCAACGTTTCGCGACATTAGTCTTAATTCTGCCCGCTTTATTGACCGTGCCCGTATTGGTTGCCTTACCCACCAAGGCATCCGCACAACAGCAGCCTTATCCAAGCAAACCTATCCGTCTGGTGTTGCCTTTCGCGGCGGGTGGCGGCGCTGATAACAACGCTCGAATCATTGCCGAACCTCTTGCGCAGCGGCTCGGGCAGCCCATCATCATCGACTACAAACCGGGTGCGGGTGGCACCTTGGGTGCCAACATCGTCGCCAATGCAGCACCCGATGGCTACACCTTGCTGTATGCCACGCCTGGCCAGCAGATGACGAACCCGCACTTGATGGAAAAGATGCCCTACGACGCACTCAAAAGCTTTGCGTCCGTGTCGCAAGTGATTGAGGGTAGTAACGTCTTGGTTGTCAACAAGAACTTGCCCGTAAATTCGGTAGCAGAATTAATCGCGCTAGCCAGGGCTAAACCCGGCACGATTAACTTTGCTAGTTCTGGTATTGGTTCGTCAAGCCACCTGGCCGGCGAACTGTTTAAGTCAATGGCGGGTATCGATATCGTACATGTCCCGTACAAAGGTTCAGGGGCTGCGATCACCGAAGTGCTTGGCGGATCGATTCAGATGACCATCGACACAGTGTCTGTTTATCTGCCGCAAATCAAAGCGAATAACGTCAAGGCATTAGCAATTTCAACGCTTGAGCGTAACCCTATCTTGCCGGAACTGCCGCCCATCGCCGACACCCTACCCGGTTTCGCTGCCGCACCTGTCAACTACATCACCGCACCAGCTGGAACGCCTCGCCCCATCATCGAGCGGCTGAATCGCGAAATCAATATCGTGCTGAAACTGCCGACGGTACATGAACAGTTTGCGCAAAACGGCGCAACCGAGAAAGGGAGCACCCCTGAGGACATGGATGCTCTGATTCGGTCGGAGTCTGCCAAATGGAAAAAAATTATCGATCAGTCGCGCGCGACTGCAAACTGAAACAAACACCTCAGCACGCTTTCCAGAGCCACCAAAACCTGACGAACCCCATGAGTACACTCTCTCGCAAGTTGATCGTCGGACTCTTAGGCTGGTTCAGCGTGTCAGCCTCGGTGCTTGGTGCGACGTACCCTGACAAGCCAGTGACCATCGTCGTGCCTTACACCGCGGGCGGCGTCACAGATGTTTTTGGTCGCGCCATTGCCATGAAACTCTCGCGCAAGTGGGAGCAAGCAGTCATTATTGATAACCGCGCTGGTGGTGGCACTATCATCGGTACCCAGCACGTCAGTCGTGCAGCGCCTGACGGTTACACACTTTTATTAACCAGCTATGGCTTTACTTCGAACCCCGTACTTCGCAAAAGCCTGCCCTACGATCCAGACTCGCTTACGCCACTTTTATTGATCGGCACCTCCACCAACATGTTGGTCATCAATGCCAAATTGCCTTATAAAGATCTGACCGATTTATTGAAAATGGCACGAGAGAAACCTGGCGCGTTAATACTAGCCTCGTCGGGCAATGGTTCGAGCCCGCATGTCGCCGCCGAACTGTTTGCCAAAGCCAGTGGCATTCAAATTACGCATATTCCCTATAAAGGAACATCTCCGGCTATGAACGATTTGCTGGGTGGTCAAGTGCACGGGATTTTTGATGGTACGTCTGCTTTAGGTAATGTCAGTACTGGCAAGCTACGTGCGATCGCAATTGCTTCTGCCCAAAGACACCCCAGCGCGCCCGACACGCCAACGTTTCGAGAGCTTGGCGTAGATATGGTGTTTGGAGGCTGGTTTGGTTTTTTTGTACCAAGCGCCATGTCGCAGCCCCTGCAAGACACAATCTTTAAAGAGATAGAAGCTTCGATTGCCGATCCTGAGGTAAACGCCATCATCGCAAAAACAGGTTTAGTGATTGAAAACAAAACTCAAGAGCAATTTAAATTATTTTTAAAAAATGAAAGCGCACGATTAAAACAACTGACCGAATCTGGAAGCGCCAGTATCACGGTCGAATAGCGCAAGATGTCGTATCAAGATCAATTTCGAATCACAAGAACCGGAGCACACTATGACCTTAGAAACCATCAACGTCTCGATCGCCGACATACCTGCCGTTTAACCGCGACCTAGCTTGTTCAAACCAAATGGCTAAGCCCTAATGATACCCAATCATCATCAGCTATACAGATACAACCAAACGCTCAATCCCGATACGTGATCGCACCTACTCCCAGACATCTGAACACCTTATGACAACGACCGCTAACCCCCACCCACTGCACGGCCTGTTTGAACCCCAAACGGTCGCAATCTTAGGCGCGTCGTCTGATCCTAATAAATTAGGCGGTAGACCCATTCGCTTTTTGCGCGATGGCGGTTTTCAGGGCAAGGTGTATCCCGTCAATAGCCGTAATGCCGAGATCCAAGGCTACCCAGCCTTTGCCTCGATCAAAGACATCCCGGGGCCCGTCGATCAAGCCATCATCATCTTGCCTGCGGCGGCTTGCCAAGCGGCGCTCGAAGAATGTGGTGAAAAAGGTGTCAAAGTTGTTCAACTGTTCAGCTCAGGTTTTGCTGAGATTGGGCCCGAGGGTTTGCTCGCACAAAACCAGTTAGTCGCTACTGCCAAGCGTTATGGCATGAAACTACTCGGCCCAAATTGCTTAGGCGTCGTAGGTGTGGTCAATCGCTTCTTTGCGACCTTTTCAACCGCACTTGAAGCGCTCACACCCTCGGCAGGGACCATATCGATCGCGACCCAAAGTGGTGCCTTTGGTTCGTGCGCCTACTCGATTGCGATTCAACGCAACATGGGGCTGAGCCGCATCGTGGCAACGGGCAATGAAGCCCACATTGATGTCGCTGAATGTATCGATTATTTTGCGCAAGACCCAGGCACTAAGGTGATCTGTGCCGCGATTGAAGGCTGCCAAGATGGTAATCGCCTGCGCGCCGCACTATTAAAAGCAGCGCACAACAATAAGCCTGTGATTATCATGAAAGTCGGTACGTCGTCGGTGGGCATTGCCGCTGCCGCCACGCACACAGGCTCGTTAGCGGGTAACGATGCGATCTACGACGCGATTTTTGCAGAATGCGGAGCTTGGCGCGCCCAGACGATCGAAGAGATGCTTGATGTCGCCTATTTTTGTTCGAAATTACCAGTACCGCAAAACGATCAAGCGGGCATCGTCACCGTTTCGGGAGGCATTGGAATTTTAATGGCCGATGCGGCCGAAACGCATTCGATTACGCTCCCCGAACTGCCGCCTACTGCCATACAAAAAATGGTCGAATTATTACCCTTTGCACCGATCGGCAATCCACTGGACACCACCGCGCAGGTCACTGCGGTCAAAGATGGTACGACGCGCACGATGGAGATCATCTTAAGCGAGACCAATTGGGCAACCCTATTTTTATACATGGCCCAAAGTGCTTGTGCACCCAAGCGCTTTGAATCGATGCGCCTGGCGCTGATCGCACTTAAACAAAGACATCCCGAGCGCAGCTTGATCTTGATCGGCCCGTCAGACGCTGCGGTACGTCTGTCGCTTGAAAACGATGGCTTTATTGTGATGACGGATCCAAACCGAGCGGTCGTTGCTGCGCACGCTTGCATCACAATCGCGCAGCGCCGCAAACACTTGGTACCCATTCACCCACGACAAGTCGCGACACAAAAACTACAACAGATTCAAACTGAGGCCCAAGCCAAAGCACTATTAGCTGAATACGGCATTCCCAGCTTGCAAGAGCGGATATGCACCACACGCCAGGAGGCTGTTGCCGCGGCAAACGCACTTGGGATGCCGGTGGTTGTCAAAATACTGTCACCCGACATTCAACATAAAACTGAAATCGGCGGAGTGGTATTGAACTTAACCACTGAACAAGCAGTTGCCGACGCCTTTGACCTGGTCACCCAACGCGCCCAGACCGCCCAGCCTCAGGCACGCATTGAGGGAGTGTTGGTTTCACAGATGGCAGGGGCTGGTCTTGAAACAATCTTAGGCGTGCATCAAGACCCCGTCTTTGGCCCAATGATGATGTTTGGCCTAGGAGGCATCTCGGTCGAACTGTTTAAAGATGTCGCCTTTGCCTCGGCACCACTTTCGCAAGACTCGGCTCAGGCGCTCATTAAACGGGTGCGTGCCTCAAAACTTTTGGCTGGCTGGCGAGGCCAGGCGCCCTTTGATCAACAAGCCTTGGTCGATGCGCTGATCGCACTATCAAACTTTGCACTGACCTATTGCGACCAACTCGAAGGCGTCGACATCAATCCGTTTTTAGTGCAACACACTGGCGCTGTTTGTCTCGATGCTTTGATTACAATACGGGCTTGAGTCACTCGATACAAAGCACGCATCAATGATCCCTTACCCCGAAACACTTTGGCAAATCATTTTGATGGCGGTGCTCTTGATTGCCGCCGTCATCAACGCTGTACATCAAGCCGAAGTCATCGCACACAAAACTGGCGAACCGCTAGGGACTTTAGTGCTAGCGATTTCAGTCACGATTATTGAAGTCGCGCTCATTGTGTCGATTATGTTGTCGGCAGGTGCCGATGGCGCCTTGATCGCACGCGACTCGGTGTTTGCAGCCGTGATGATCGTAATGAATGGTGTGGTTGGCGCTTCGATTTTTTTAGGTGGCTTGCGGCATCGCATATTGTCGTTTCGTGTAGAGGGTACAAATTCAAGCCTTGCGGTCTTGATTGCACTGGCCGTGCTCACGTTGGTCATGCCTAATTTCACCACGACCACTCCGGGCCCAACGTTTTCAAACAGTCAATTAATGCTCGCGGGTGTTTTGTCTTTAGTGCTCTATGGCACATTTGTGTTTGTCCAAACGGTGCGCCATCGCGACTATTTTTTACCAAGTCACGACGCTGCAGTTGCCGACCCAGAGGTTCATGCCCCTCCCCCGTCAAATACTAAAACAGCGGTCAGTGTGGTGTTGCTGCTCGTGTCTTTAGTCGCTGTTGTCTTGCTGGCCAAGGCGCTGAGCCCCTCAATTGAAGCTGCGATCGATAGTGTTGGCGCTCCGCGTTCGGTGGTCGGTATTGCGATCGCACTTTTAGTCTTGCTCCCCGAAGGGGTGGCTGCCACGCGCGCTGCGATGGCAAATCGCCTTCAGACTAGTCTGAACCTATCGCTTGGCTCGGCATTAGCCAGCATCGGGCTCACCATTCCGGCAGTCGCTTTTATCTCGGTCTTTTTTGACTTGCCGTTAAGCCTGGGTGTTGATAGCGTCGGCATGACGTTTTTGGCACTGACCTTTCTTCTGAGTTTGCTCACGATCGCCATTGGTCGCGCCACCGTGTTGCAAGGCGTCGTACATTTGGTTGTTTTTGCAGCCTATCTGTTTTTAAGCTTGGTTCCCTAAGCAGACGTAGCGTTAAGACCTGGTCGCCAAAAGTGCTGAGCGACCAATTTTTGAAGGCACGGGTGTCACCACTGTCGCAGGCTCGGTCAAGCCGGCAGCCTTTGCTTGCTGCACGAATGATCTAAGTGGAGCATGCGCTCGATCGGCCAACCGTTTTAAGCCAGACTCCCACTCCCAAATCATCCGAGAACCAATCATCTCAAACCCTTGAACGTGTCTGGTTCGATACAGCAATTCTGAAAAAACCGAGGCAGTGGCGTCGCACACGATTTGTGCTAACTCGCGCTGACGCGGCGGCTCAATCAAAAAATGCTGCTGTAAAACTTGCCAGAGAACCTTACCGGGCTCCCAGACTTTACGACCCCCTAAATGCATCGCGGGAGGATTGTGCGCATAGTCCTCGAAGGCACGTATCGTTAACAAGTCATAGATCGGTGCAACACGAACCTGTTCGCTTGTTGCATACAAAAATCCAAGATTTTTTGTATGGCAATCGGCATTACCAAGCGCATAAGAGAGTAATGCAGTCACGGCCAGGTGTTCAAGCGCCTTGCGCTGGTCGGCTGGGGTAATCCATTGCCTCGAAAGCCGAGCAATACGCTCCCACGTTGAATCGTATTTGTCGTCGGCCGATAAACCAAGCAAGCTGCAACAATCTTCAAAACCCAATCGCGCCCCCGTTTCGGGATCAATATCAAAGCGCTCGACTGCCAGAACGTGCCCATCATCGGACACTGCGGTGCGGGCAGTAGTAAAGCCTGTTTTTTGTGCGACTTGCATTGAAAAATACTCGTTCAATGCCATAAACGCGAGCTTGCCTGACCCACTTTTGATAATGTGTCGCTCTGTCGGTAAGGTTTTTTTCTCTGCTGAAACATTCGCGCTAGGGGTCAAGAACTTTGGCACAACACCCGATACACCCGAGGCAGAGAACTGCACAAGTAATTCTGCAAAACGTTGTTGCGATGACTGGCCGTGCAGCAGTGGTCCTAATTCGATTTGCGCAGCCTGCAGCGATACGGTTTGGCCAGCGCTTACCTGTACCCGACCCACCATGTTGTGCCCCACCACGGCCAAGAGGTCTAGCGGCCGCGCGCCGAGGTGAGGGCCAAGCTGTTGCTTGAGCGCCGCCAACAAAAAACCTTCAGGTAAGTTCACCTGAAAAAATGGATGCAAGGTGGGCCACGAGTAGCTTGGGGATTGCACTGGCATCAACAGCGACACAAAGTCTGCCGGCTTAACATCCCGATCGTAGGTGAGATGGTGCTCAAAACCATCACGGGTACTCAGTATGGCGACACGCCGGCCTTGCACAAAAACATTCAACGCTTGTGTCATCGAGAGTCGGGACCTGTATTGGCCGAGGCGCGCACTTCGTCTAAGACCTCGCTTAAGGTTGGCCGGTTACCCGTCAACGCCACCAACTCGAGGTCATAACCCACAGCTTGCGCAAGACGCAACAGTTTTACCAGCGAAAAGTCATTGCCCCGCCCGCGCTCAAAGCGCGAGATTGACTCTTGCCGCACACCTGTTAAACGGGCGAGTTCGGCTTGCGTCATGCCCAGTTTTTTGCGGCACGTTTGAAGCTCTGCACCAAGGTTAAGTAAAATTTTCATTATGCTTTAAAATGCATACTTATTAGATTTATGAATATTTTATGCTTTTTAAATCATATCACTGAATAATCACTTTATGCTTTTTAAATCATATTACACTCTAATTTATAATAATTATGCATCTTAAAGCATAAATTAATCAGCAAGATATACGCCTAAAATACAGCAATGAACACACACGCTAGCACCACAGACTCTGAGTCTGAAGATCCCGCCCAAGAATCTATCGTCATCCACGAACCTCGCCTGTGGGCGCAAAAAGGCTGGACAGCGCGGGTAATCAAAAATGAAGATGACGACGGTTGGGCCGTTGAGATGACCCCTGATGGCCAAGCCGAGCCCGCCTTGATCGGCCCGTGGACAATGGGGCGCGATAAAAAGAACCCAAAGCCTTTAGATATCAACGCTTTTAATACGCTGGTCAAAACCGCGTCTGAGGTGGTACGCCGTCACGAACAGCACTTAGAGGCCACTCTGCACAAAAAGTTAACCGTCACCAATAACAATCAACAAATCATTGTCGCCTTAGATATCGTCTTAGACGAAGACGACCCACACGCCCTCTTAAGTGCTTCAGATCTTGACGGCACAGAGCTGGCGCAAATCAAAGTCAAACCCGACTTCAAGCTCAACTCAAATAGCGCCCACTCGTGGATTGAAAGCGAGTACGCCAAACCAAAATAAGGGCGACTCAGCTCTGTATTTTGCACCGAGTCTTCGTACGCGGCGACTTTCCTGCAGCAACTCAATACTGAGTGAACTGCAGGATCGTGGCCCCTAGGTCAGTGAATTTCTAATTTTTATCCGACTAACCCGTCAAACGTCAGCCTCTTTCGAAGCAAACATCACTTGGCAGGTGGATAGGGTAAAGGCCTACCCTCAGGAGGCATCACCTTACCCAGGGCCAACAGCATTGCCACGGTGACATAGGTGCCACTAACCGCGACCAGATCAACCAATTGCTGCTCGCCTAAGATCTCTTTCGCACGGGCAAACGTAGCATCACTCACTTCGTGCGTGTTGTTCATTTCCATAAACAAGTCATACACAACGGCCTCGTCGGGTTGCATATTGCGTGGTCGAATGCCGCTCTTTAAATCGTCAGCAACCTCTTTAGACAAACCCGCTTTTAAGGCCATCGGATAATGTGCCGACCACTCCACCTGCGACTTCCACAAATTGCCATGAATCAAAATCGCAAACTCATTTAAGCGACGCGACACAGACGTGTTAAAGCGCAAATAATCGAGCAGGTGCTTCATGCGCTCTGCAAACACGGGGCTGCGCAACATGATGTTGTAAGGGCCACCAAGCCCCGAGGTCGAAATCTTGATGATCTCTTCTGCAAGAGGCTTGACCTCTGGCGGCAATTGCTCGAGCGTGAGTTGTGGAAAGCGCTTGGGCTCACCGGGTTGCGGTGGCGTCTGGCCTAGAGCAGGTAATGCACATGCTGTCATCAAGCAAATGGTGGCCAGTTGATGGATATAATATTTTTTAATGTTCTTCAAGAAGGTCTCCTGCCCGTTGCGCGCCTGATTCGACACGCTGTGATGTCAGACCTAATCTTATCTCTTATCCGTCGATCACCAATCGCTAAGAAAACCGCAAACTCAAAAAAAACGTACGCAATGAACAGTTCTAGGTTGAGACCTCAGTTCACAGCGTACGCTTTTATAAAACAAGGGCACTCACGAGCGGGTACCCACAAAGAGGCCGCCGCCCGAGCTAAGTGAAAATTAGCTAAAAAACTCAACTTTGCCATCCAGGGCCATTAACCCCAGTTGACTCTCCATTTTGGGGTGACGCTTCGCCAATTCTGCTTTGAAGGTTAACAGCGCATTTTTATGTGTTTCAGTCTCGGCAGCAGGAGTCGCAACAGCGGCTTCGCCATAAGCAATTTTTGCAGCACCGCAATCACGATGATTCATCACAACCACTTGGTTGATACGGTGCAACTGAACCGAGGCAGCGAGATTGTCCCAGAAGGTTTCGTGCCAGGCCTTAAATGCCGGAGCAACCACACCAATGGAAGCCCCCGCAACGGTGAACGCACTGTACTTGTCAGTACGCAATTCTTTGGTCTCGTGCTCAAACACTAATCGCTGAAATCTTGGATCAATGCAAGACAGAACGAGCGCTTCATAGTCCGCAGCCGCAAACGACAACTGCGGTACCAAGAAAGCGGCTATACCAACGCCCGCAGCATTGCGCAAAAAGTCACGTCGACTGTGCGTGGGTGACAACAGATCTGCACAGCAAGAACAGGACAGGCCTGAATAAGAAGATGAGTTCGAAGATGACACGGAAAACCTCAAAGAGAATTGTGAACGAAACAGCAAATTCCGAGACTAATCAAAAACTCGCGGTGGGTGCAATCTAAAACACGATACTAAATATCAAATAGACGGGTAATGTGAGGATCTGCGAGGAATGATGAAGTCTGACTAGTCGCTCAAGCCAAAAAAAACCACTAAGTCCCCCCTAGCAGTCGTCAGCGCCACACACCAGCCTAAGGTAATGCTGCAAGCCCTTGCTAGGATCCCACTGTCGCGCATACCCCAGCGATACCTCTTCAAACCTGACGCCGTCACGCCAGTCTGTATGCCGCACGTGCAGATGTCCGCTCACGGCAACGTCTGCGCGAAAGCGTATATGCCAATCATGCGTGCGCCGTGTGCCACACCAGGGGGTAAAACGCGGTACACGCGGGATACGAACCAAATCTTCACGCAGCGGAAAATGGCTGACCAAAATCGTGCGTGTCTGTGGAGCAAGCTCGCGCTCAAAACGCGCCTCAGCCGCATCACACAATGTGGCGTTCCATTGATCCATTGTCTTCATGGCGCCAGGTTTGATTGCCACCTCATCGGTACACACGTTATCGATTTCGGCGGCCCATTCAACCACGTCCTCACGGCTGACGTGATCAGGCCGAAAACTATAGTCATACAACGTAAACAACGGTACGATCACGGCACCCGTGGGCGGAAACACCACCCAAGGGTCTTCAGGTGTCACGACCCCAAAACGCCTCGCTGCCTGCACAAGCTCGGTGTATTTCATCGGGCTCGTCATTAAATCTCGACGTCGATCCACCAGCCACAGCTCGTGATTACCGGGCACCCAAAACACTTTTGCAAATTTTTGCGTACACAACGTAAAGGCTTCGATCAGCAACTCAGTGCTTTCACAAATATCACCAGCCAAGATCAGCCAGTCTGCAGGATGGGCAGGCAAAGCGCGCAAACCTTGTCGGTTAGATTCAACGCCAAGATGCAAATCGGAAATTGCCCAAAGTTTCATGATTTA
>CANCMG010000088.1 GCA_947378965.1 Alcaligenaceae bacterium
CGCTCTTCGCCGTTTGGATAACGACGTAACGCATGCAAACCACGAAAACGTGGCGACTGTGGCGTTTTTTCAAGCGGATAACGCAACGTAATTTTGCGCTTGAAAAAATACTTACCCGTCAGCTTCATGCCCTTAAGCAACTCAAGCAACAGCAAACTACCAAAAAAATCTTTAATCGCTTCCATACATGCCTTTTCTGTCTAGCCGCACTTAGTTCCAGATGTTCCAGGGCGTCTGCATCCAGATCGCCACAACGACCAGCCACACGCCAGTGAGCGGGATGAAGATCTTCCAGCCCAAACGCATGATTTGATCGTACCGATACCGCGGAAACGACGCGCGAAACCAGATGAACAGAGAAACTACAACAAAAGTTTTAAGACCTAGCCATAGCCAGCCTGGTATCCAGGTCAGCGGAGCGATCTCGATGGGAGCCGCCCAGCCGCCCAAGAACATAATCGAGGCCATGCATGACAAGAAAATCATGTTGGCGTATTCGCCCAAGAAAAACAGCGCAAACGCCATGCCCGAATATTCGACCATGTGGCCCGCCACGATTTCGGATTCGCCCTCAACCACGTCAAACGGATGACGGTTGGTTTCAGCGACTGCCGAGATCACATAGATCACAAACAGAGGCAATAAAGGCAGCCAGTTCCAGGACATGAAATTGATGCCATGGTCGGCAAACCAACCTCTTGTCTGCACATTGACGATTTCAGTCATGTTCAAACTACCCGACACCAGCAACACCGTCACTAGTACAAAACCGATTGCAAGCTCGTAGGACAGCATTTGTGCCGAAGCACGCATCGCAGCCAAGAACGCATATTTAGAGTTTGAGGCCCAACCTGCGACGATCACGCCATACACACCGACCGAAGTAATCGCCATGACATACATCAGCCCAGCGTTGACATTTGCCAATACCAACTCTGGCCCAAAGGGCACGACGGCCCAAGCTGCCAAAGCCGGCATCAAGGTGACCACAGGTGCCAAGATAAACAAAATCTTGTTCGCCTGACTCGGTACGATGACTTCTTTGGTCAGCAACTTGAAGACGTCAGCAAATGGCTGCAACAACCCCTTGAACCCGACTCGATTAGGGCCCAGGCGAATGTGCATAAAGCCAATCATCTTGCGTTCCCAGTAGGTCAGATAGGCAACGCACAAAATAATCGGCACAGCGATCACTAAAATCTTGATCAGCGTCCAAAGCACCAACCAAACTGTGGGGCCAAGCAAATCAACCCCAAAAGTTTCAAGAACGTTTAGCCATTGCATCAGGCACGCTCCACACTAAGTTGTCCAAACGCACCACCAAGCGCGGCGGTTTGTTCAAAGCCGGCCGCAATGCGTACGGCGCCCGGCGCCAGCGTGTTGTCTTGCTCGGCGGTCAAGACCACCTGCCCCGCTGCTGCTTTGACACGAACCTGAGTGCCCTGCGTGACGCCCAACTGAGCAAGAGTGCTAGCATGCATGCGCGCCACAGGGGTGCGCGAGGTTGCTGACTCTTGCAAGGCTGGGGCACGACGCACCATCGCATCGGTGCGAAAGATTGGCACATCGGTGACACGCTCTAACGCCACGGCAGCGCTGCCGGTCGAAGCGGCACTTGCAGCTGCAGCGGCCAGACCGTTTGCAGAGGCTTGGCCATCTGAGACGCCAGCTTTGGCTGCGTCGCCCGCAGTCAAGGCGCCGAGCTCGCCCTGCAGTTGATTGGATAAGCGATCTGTTACACCGCGTGACAAGACCGCGTCGCGCACCGACTCTGAAGACTCGTCATCAAAACCAGCTAGATGCAACACATTACCCAGCACACGCAAGACTTTCCAGCCAGGGCGAGTTTGACCGCGTGGCGTGACCGTGCCTTTGAAACTTTGTGCCAGACCCTGGGCGTTGACAAACGTACCCGAGGTTTCAGTAAACGGTGAGATCGGCAACATCACATGCGCCCAGTCTCGCGCGCCGCTTGCGAAGGGCGTAAGCGCTACTGCAAACTGCGCGGCCTTTAAGGCCTTAATCGCCTGTGCGCCTTGATCAACGTCTAATAAGGGTTCTGCATGCAAGACCACATACGCTTTCAACGGCTCAGCAATCATCGCTGCCGCCGTTTTGCCGTCTTTTGACGGTACAGCGCCAGCCAAGTAGCCGCCAACGGTGTTGGCACCGGCAGTTAAAAAGCCCAGTTGACCAGCGGCCAACTGCGCGATCAGTTGTGCGTGAGCAGCAATACGCGAGGCATCAGGAGCGTTGACAGCGGTGCTACCTAACAGCACTGCCACACGCTCGCCCGAGGCCAAGCTCGCTGCGATCTGTTCGGCTGCTGCACCAGGCTGAACGCCAGACAGCGCAGCGGGAACTTCACTTGACTTTGCTTTTGCCAAGGCAACAGCGACTTGAGCCAGCGTCTCAGCCAACGCGCTGGGCAAAATTGTTGCGCGGGCGGTAACCTTAAATAACGGATCATCAGCTGCCGTTTCGACCGACGACACCTGAGTGCCGCGTTTAACGGCCTGACGCAAACGCTGGGCCATCAGCGGATGATCTTTGCGCAAGAACGAACCCACCACCAACACGCGATCAAGCGTATCGAGTGCGTTGATATTCATACCGAGCCAAGGTGCGCCCGTCAGCGCTGAATCAAACGCAGCATCCGTTTGACGCAAACGAAAATCGATATTCTCAGAACCCAGGCCGCGCGTGACACGAGCAAGCAAGGCCAGCTCTTCGAGCGTAGCGTATTCGCTGGCCAACGAACCAATTTGTGCAGCACCCGACGCATCACGCACTTGCATCAAACCGTGCGCCACCGCTTGCAGAGCATCAGACCATGAGGCCTCGCGCCACTGACCGTCAGTGCCTTTGACCATCGGGCTTGTCAGACGATCTTCGTTTAAACCTTCGTACGAGAAGCGATCGCGATCACTAATCCAACATTCGTTGAGCTCTTCGTTTTCGAAAGGCACCACGCGGATGACTTGTTCACCCTTGACCTGCACGACCAAATTGGCACCCAAACTATCGTGAGGCGACACCGAGCGTCGACGAGCGAGCTCCCAGGTGCGTGCTTGATAGCGGAAAGGCTTTGAAGTCAGTGCGCCCACGGGGCACAAATCAATCATGTTGCCCGATAATTCTGACTCGACGGCGCGCCCGACAAAAGTGGTGATCTCAGAGTGCTCGCCACGGCCAACCATGCCAAGCTCCATCACGCCAGCGATCTCTTGGCCAAAGCGCACGCAACGCGTGCAATGGATGCAACGCGACATTTCTTCGGCCGACACCAAGGGGCCCATGTCCTTATGAAACACTACCCGCTTTTCTTCTTGGTAGCGCGAGCTTGAACCACCATAGCCCACTGCTACGTCTTGCAACTGACACTCGCCGCCCTGATCACAAATCGGGCAATCAAGCGGGTGATTGATCAACAAAAACTCCATGACGCTTTTTTGAGCAGCCACCGCGCGCTCTGAACAGGTGTGCACCACCATGCCGTTGGTCACGGGTGTCGCGCAAGCCGGCATCGCTTTAGGGGCTTTTTCGACTTCGACTAAACACATGCGGCAATTGGCCGCAACGGTCAATTTTTTGTGATAGCAAAAGTGCGGCACATAGACGCCGAGCTTATGCGCGGCATGCATCACCATACTGCCTTCTTGCACTTCGACTTTCTTGCCGTCGATGGTTAACTCAACCATAACTTTGTCCAGACCTTAAAGATAGGGGGCCACCACACAGCGCTTATGCTCGATGTGGTACGCAAATTCGTCGCGATAATGCTTCAAGAAACCACGTACCGGCATCGCCGCGGCATCACCCAAGGCACAAATGGTGCGCCCCATAATGTTGCCTGCAACCGAATCCAGCAAATCGAGATCTTCAGGGCGACCCTGACCATGCTCGATGCGGTTCACCATACGGTAGAGCCAACCCGTGCCTTCGCGACAAGGGGTGCACTGACCGCAGCTTTCTTCAAAATAAAAATACGATAAGCGCAACAAAGACTTGACCATGCAGCGCGTATCGTTCATCACGATCACGGCGCCCGAGCCCAGCATCGAGCCGGCCTTTGAGATCGCGTCGTAATCCATGGTGGTATCCATCATGATGTTGCCAGGAATCACCGGCGCGCTTGAGCCGCCAGGGATCACAGCCTTAAGCGTTGAACCACCACGCATGCCACCCGCAAGTTCTAACAGTTTAGAAAAAGGTGTGCCCAAGGGGATTTCGTAGTTGCCGGGGCGCTCAACGTCACCGGTGATCGAAAACAACTTTGTGCCGCCGTTGTTGGGCTTACCAACTGCGAGGTAAGCCGGGCCACCGTTGCGAATAATCCAAGGGACCGCTGCAAAGGTTTCAGTGTTATTGATGGTGGTGGGCTTGCCGTACAAACCAAAGCTCGCCGGAAAAGGTGGCTTAAAACGTGGCTGACCTTTTTTACCCTCAAGCGATTCAAGTAAAGCGGTTTCTTCGCCGCAGATGTAGGCGCCGTAGCCATGAAACGCATGCAACTGAAAGTTAAATTGCGAACCTAAAATATTGTTGCCAAGCATGCCGGCGGCGCGGGCTTCGTCAAGCGCTTCTTCAAAGCGCTGATACACCTCAAAGATTTCGCCGTGGATATAGTTATAGCCAACTGAGATACCCATCGCATAGGCAGCAATCGCCATGCCTTCAATCACACTGTGCGGGTTCAAGCGCAAAATATCGCGATCTTTAAACGTACCAGGTTCGCCTTCGTCAGAATTACACACCAAATATTTTTGGCCTGGAAACGTGCGGGGCATGAAGCTCCATTTCAGGCCAGTCGGAAACCCTGCACCACCACGACCCCGTAACCCTGAGGCCTTGACCTCAGCGATGACTTCTTCTTGGGTCATGCCTTGCGTCAAAATCTTACGCAGGGCTTCGTAACCACCGCGCTTCACATAATCAGCTAAGCGCCAGTTATTGCTATCCAGATCTGCCATGATCTGCGGGCCAAGGTGACGGCCATGCAAGGCCATTGAGCCTGGCAAATCATTTGAAGGCGCTGCGTCCAAACCCTGCGAATATTTTTGCAAAATGGCTGCGGTTTTTTCAGACATCAACGTGCTCATTGTGAATCCCCACGCGCAGCCTCGGCCAACTCAACAAGCATGGCATCGATTTTTTCGGGCGCCATGCGCACACACATATGTTTGTTATTCACGATCAATACCGGTGAGTCACCACAGGCACCCATGCATTCGCCTTCAACCAGCGTAAACAGACCGTCGGCGGTTGTTTCACGAAACCCAATGGCCAGTTTCGTCTTCAGGTAATCAGCAGTTTTTTCGCCATCACGCAAGGCGCAAGGTAAATTGGTGCAGACGGTGAGCTTGAACTTACCAACGGGGCGCACGTCAAACATATTGTAAAAAGTCGCGTTTTCTTGCACCGCGATGGCGGGCTGACCCAGATAGTCGGCCACATCTTGAATGACTTCAGGCGACACCCAGCCCTGCTCGTCTTGTGCAATGGCAAGTGACGCCATGATGGCAGACTGCTTTTGATCGGCCGGATACTTGGCGATCTCGCGGTCAATTTTTTTGTAAGCCTGTTCAGAGAGCAGCATGTTTTAAATCCGGTATAAGCGATGAGGCAACAATTAGCGGTCGATCTCGCCAAAAACAATATCTTGCGTACCAATAATGGTCACAGCATCGGCAATCATGTGACCACGCGACATTTCGTCGAGTGCCTGCAAATGCACAAAGCCAGGCGCACGAATTTTTAAACGATAAGGCTTGTTGGCGCCGTCAGACACCATGTAAATACCAAACTCACCCTTAGGGTGCTCGATCGAAGCATAGGCCTCGCCAGCTGGCACGCTAAAGCCTTCAGTAAACAGTTTGAAGTGATGGATCAGTTCTTCCATGTTTGACTTCATACCAGTGCGCTGTGGTGGCGAGACTTTATGGTTATCTAGCATCACGGGGCCCGGATTGCTACGCAACCACTGCACACACTGCTGAATGATGCGATTGCTTTCGCGCATTTCGGCCACACGCACCAAATAACGATCGTACGAGTCGCCATTGACACCCACTGGCACATCAAACTGCATGCGATCGTACACTTCGTAAGGCTGCATTTTGCGCAGATCCCAGGCCACGCCTGAACCACGCAACATCGGGCCGCTAAAACCTAGCGCCTTGGCGCGCTCAGGATCAACCACACCGATACCAACCAGGCGCTGCTTCCAGATCCGATTATCCGTTAACAGAGTTTCGTATTCATCTACACAAGCCGGAAACCGATTGGTAAAGTCTTCAATAAAATCGAGCAGCGAGCCAGAGCGAGCGTCGTTCATGATTTTAAAATCTTTGGCCGTGCGGTACTGACTTGCTTTACCGTACTGTGGCATCGCATCGGGTAAATCGCGATACACACCACCTGGACGATAGTAGGCAGCGTGCAAACGCGCACCCGACACCGCCTCATAACAATCCATCAAATCTTCGCGTTCACGAAACGCGTACAAAAACACCGCCATGGCGCCCACGTCAAGCGCGTGCGAACCCAGCGACATCAAATGATTGAGCAAGCGCGTGATTTCGTCGAACATCACACGGATGTACTGTGCACGCAAGGGTGGTGTCACACCCATGAGTTTTTCGATCGCAAGCACATAGGCATGCTCGTTACACATCATCGAGACATAATCCAGACGATCCATGTAAGGCAAGGCTTGCAAAAATGTACGGTGCTCGGCTAACTTTTCAGTGGCACGATGCAACAAACCGATGTGCGGATCAGCGCGCTGGATCACTTCACCATCTAACTCAAGCACCAGGCGCAACACACCGTGCGCAGCTGGATGCTGTGGGCCAAAGTTGAGTGTGTAGTTTTTAATTTCAGCCATGATTAGCGCCCTATTCCGTAGCCGTCTTCGCGAATCACACGCGGAATAATCTCGCGCGGTTCGATCGTAACGGGTTGATACACCACACGGCCTTGCTCGGGGTCGTAACGCATTTCAACGTTGCCATACACCGGAAAATCTTTGCGAAACGGATGACCGATAAAACCATAATCAGTCAGAATACGGCGCAGATCAGGGTGGCCTTCAAACACAATGCCAAACAAATCAAAAGCTTCGCGCTCGAACCAGTTAACGCTTGGCCACACATTGACCAGCGAGTTAAGCAAGGGAAACTCGTCGTTGACGGCATACGTCCGTACACGCAAGCGCCAGTTATGTGTCAGCGACATCAAGTGCGCCACCACGGCAAAGCGCCCTGCAGGTACTAAGGCTGTTTGTGGGGCTTGCCCTACGCGCCCGGCGCCATAGGTGAGGTAATCGACACCGCATAAATCGACGCACATCTCAAAACGCAAAGAGGGCTCGTCGCGTAAACGTAAACAGGTGGCTTCCCACTGCTCGGCTGCAATTTCAAGCGTGATTTCGTCGGTGGATAAAGTGAGTTGAGCCTGCTCACCGAGCAGTGTCACGAGTTGTTGCTGCAGGTTTTCTAGCCTGGACATGTGTTTTTAAGCCTGATTAAACCGATACACAAACGTAAGTGCGTGCATCGTTTTGATTTAACGAGCGATGGTATTGGTTTGACGAATTTTGTTTTGCATTTGCAACAAGCCATAGACCAGCGCCTCGGCAGTGGGTGGGCAGCCCGGCACATAGACATCAACCGGCACAATGCGATCACAGCCGCGCACCACAGAATATGAATAGTGATAATAGCCACCACCATTAGCACAAGAACCCATCGATACCACCCAACGAGGCTCGGGCATTTGATCGTAGACCTTGCGCAGTGCAGGTGCCATTTTGTTGCACAGGGTGCCCGCCACGATCATGAGATCAGACTGACGTGGGCTGGGACGAAAAATGATACCGAACTGATCAAGGTCGTAACGTGCGGCACCAGCGTGCATCATTTCGACTGCACAGCAAGCCAAGCCAAACGTCATTGGCCACATCGAACCTGTTTTTGCCCAATTGATAAATTTGTCAGCGCTAGTGGTGACAAAACCTTGCTTCAAAATACCGTCAATTGCCATGTGTCTGTTCGCCGCATTGATGGTTGGGATTTACTCCCAGTCAAGCGCGCCTTTTTTCCATTCGTAGATGAAACCAACAGTGAGGATGGTTAAAAAAATCATCACCGTCACAAAACCAACGATTCCGACGGCGCTATTTGCAATGGCCCACGGAAACAAAAATGCGATTTCTAAATCGAACAAAATGAATAAGATCGCTACGAGGTAGTAGCGCACATCAAACTTCATGCGAGAGTCGCCAAAAGCTTCGAAGCCGCACTCATAAGGAGAAAGCTTTTGCGCATCGGGGCGATGCGGCCCAATCAAAGAACCCGCCGCAATCAGGGCAAAGCCAATCAGGCTACCCACTGCGATAAAGAGTAAAACTGGAAAGTATTGTTGCAGATTCATCCAGACGTCTCGGCAGTTGCACAAACTCCATAAGTATACACCGCCCTTGGGGTTTTACCCGCAGACGCAACCTATGCTCAGAGCACCTTCAAAAAAAACGGGTCACTCAAAGAGTGACCCGTTTTAATTTTGTACATCACCAAGCTAACCGAAGTTAGCTTGTACTCTAAGCGGTTGCTTAGAATGCGTGACGGATACCAGCAGTAGCAGTATTGCCTGACAAACCGGCGATACCTTGGTAGTTGTTAACATACGAGTAGATTGCGTACACGTTGGTGCGCTTGGTAAAGGCGTAAGAATAACCAAGGCCCCATGTCAACTGAGTTGCACCACCAACATCAGCAACTTTACCTGTGTGTGTCAAACCTTGGTAGGCTGCCATCACAGTGCCGCTTGCGCCAACTGGGGCTGACGCGTTGATGTTCCAAGCATTAGCACCAGCACCGTCAGCAAACACGATACCGCCGTTGATCATCGGGTTAACGATGTCAGACGAAACGCTTGAAGTTGCAGCGCCGTTGATCAAACCGCCACGAACTTGGTTGTATGCAGCGCCAACTTTAACAACTTTTGCATCATACGCACCAGCGATGATCCATGATGTTACGTTTGTGCCGTTTTGGCCAGCAACAGTGTTGCTTGCTGGAGTGAACTGGTCATACACACCAGCGACATAAATGCCACCGTTTGTGTAGCTAACAGCGCCCGAAATGTTGCGCATGTTGTTGCCAGTGTCAAACGAGCTGCCAGTTGCTGTGTCAGGTGCAGAGCCACCGTTTGCTGCTTGTTTACCAGTTGTCAAGCCAGTGTTAAATGAGTACTGAGCACCCACTTTGAAACCTGACATTGAAGGTGACTGATACATCAACATGTTGCTTTGACGAACAGCAGTAACGCCCATTACGCCAGAGATGTTGATGATTGGAGCGTTAACGCCGAAGGCGCTATCGATTGGCAGACCGGCAAATTTAAATGCCAAGTTCAGTTGACGACCGATGTCAACTTGACCCCAGGCGTCGTTGCGCAAACCGACGATTGAAGTACGTTGCCATTGGCTGTATGAACCAGCTGAACCGTCGTTGACGTTAACTTGACCTTCCAAGTTCCAAATAGCTTGGTTACCTGAACCGAGGTCTTCAACGCCGCGCACGCCAAAGCGTGAAGTCGACTGTGTACCTGACACAACAGCGATGCTGCTGGTCGAAATGTCAACTTTGCTGAATGGACCAGCTGACAGGTTGAAGTTTTGGTAGCGAACGCCACCGTCTAACACACCGTACAAGGTGACTGATGATTGAGCCGATGCGGCACCAGCAAAGCCGGCTAACAGGGCGGCAGCGAGCAGAGTCTTTTTCATTTAAGAAATCTCCGTAAATTTGAGTGACAAGAGCAACAAACGGATGTTTTGTTCGTTGCCCCCCTAACTCCGCTAAGGGAAGTTGACGCTATTGCATCAAAAAACCGAGGCTGTGGCTATGATTCTCGACATAAACCTGCCACACAGGGGGTGTTTTGTTGGCTTAGTGCAACGTTTTGGTTTTTTTATTCAAATAATATAGGGTTTACCCTCTGTTATTTGAAGCCAACTAAAACACGTGCCGCAAACCAACAGAAACCGCGTTACCAGACAAGCCGGGGTTTTTTTGATAGTTGTTTACGTAACTGTAAAAGGCATAAACGTTGGTGCGCGCACTAAACTTATACGAATAGCCCAAACCAAACGTACTTTGTGTCGCGCCGCCTACATCGTCCACAGTGCCAACGGCAGACATGCCCTGATAACCGGCCATCGCGGTGCCGTTTGCCCCAACTGGGGCCGTCACGTTGATGTTCCAGGCGTTTGTACCCGCGCCGGAGGCAAACACCACACCGCCATTTGCCATGGTATTGATGATATCGCTTGAAACAGACGACATACTGGCACCATTAATCAGACCGCCGCGCACTTGGTTATAGGCCACCCCCACTTTGACTACCTTGGCATCATAGGCAACGCCCGCGATCCATGAGTTCACAGCAAGGCCGCTATTTCCAGCAGTCGTATCATCCGCAGGGATGAACTTGTCGTAAACGAAGGTGGCGTATAGCGCACCGCTGGTATAGCTCACCGCAGCTGAGTAATTACGCATATTATTACCCGTCTCAAAGGCGTTTCCGCTAGCTGAATCCGAGGCGACACCGCCTGTTTCGAGCTGAAGATGAGAGGTCAAGCCGGTATTAAACGAATACTGCGCACCCAATTTAAGGCCCGACATACTGGGCGATTGGTACATCAGCATATTGCTTTGACGCACCCCAGTCACTCCCATGACGCCTGAAATATTGATAATTGGCACAAAGACGCCAAACGCGCCGTCAATCGGAGCGCCTGCAAATTTATTGGCCAAATTATATTGACGGCCCAGGTCAAACTGGCCCCAAGCGCTGTTACGCACGCCGATGGTTGATTGACGCTGCCACATCGAATATGACCCAGCGCTGCCGTCTTGCACATTCACTTGGCCCTCAAGCACCCAAACGGCCTGATTTCCCGACCCAAGATCCTCAACGCCCTTGACGCCGAAGCGCGAGGTCGACTGGGTACCAGACACCACGGCTATGCTTCTGGCATCGACGTCTGATTTCGCAAGTGGGCCAGCTGACACGCGCCAGTCTTGATAGCGCAGGCCGCCATCCAACACACCATACAAAGTCACCGCTGATTGCGCTAAAGCAATGGTCGGAAAAGCACTGAGCAAGACCGTTGATAGTAATGCGTTTTTCAATTCAAGGCTCCTTTATTCGTCAAAGTTGAACTACAAACATACGGACTGCAGACCGTGTCGTCGCCAAAGGCGGAGTGGAAAACACTAAGACTGCGAGGTCAAGCTGAGGATGCGCCGACGTCGACAATATATGCCAGAGCCAAAGGCTGTCCACTAATAAATTCGACCCAGTCAGTGCTAAATCTTTAAGTCAGTGATGTTAAGCTCAAACAACTGCCGCTTCTCGAGGCTGTTGGGTCTCTCAAACCGACAGCCCCTCAACATAAACCAAGCTACAAGAATAAGCTGGGCTACCTGCCGAGACTTACCCATGACTCCAAGCGCCAGCACATCACCCCACCTCAGCCTAGACGAGTTTTTGCTGTTGCTTGATACCCACCACCCTTTTGCAAAGGTGCTTGGCATACAGATTTTAGAGATTGGATACGGAACGGCCACGTTGTCGTTGCCCCCCAACCCTAGCTTTCAGCGCTTAGGAGGCATTGTGGCGGGCCCAATGCTCATGGGGTTGGCGGATTTAGCCATGTACGCGGCAGTTGTTGGTGCCACAGGTAACGCCGAGGCCGTGACCGCAAGCTTGACTATTAACTTTCTGCGTAAAAGCCCTCCGGGCACGATTTATGCGCACGCACGTGTGCTCAAGACGGGCCGCTTGTGTGCGGGAGATGTGACGCTGACTGGCGAGGGTAGCGCTGAGCCACTTGCCCATAGCGTCAGTACCTGGTCGTTACCCAAGGCGCAATAGCGTCAGCACTTGGTCATAACCCAAGTCGCCATATTGTCAGCACTTGGTCGTTACCCAAGTCGCAATCGTGTCAGCACGTGGTCATTATCCAAGACGCCATACAGCGCAGGCTAGCGCGATCCAGAGTGCGACAGCACGATGTGCCCCACAAAACAAGCATTTGATTGACAAAGCGACCACCTGCACCGAAGATAAGAGCTGTCATCGGCCCACTTCTTCTTTGCAGAGCCCCACATGAACACCACGCGCCTAAGCTGTCTCGCTTTGCCTCGTTTGACCCGTACGCTCTCAACGGCCGCACTGGGCCTGTGCCTACTGAGCTCGTGTTTCAGCGCGTCTGCGCAAGCCACTGACTCTGCCGATAGCTTTCCCACTCGCGCCGTCAATATCACGGTGACGTTTCCACCAGGTGGGGGCACTGACATTTTGGCCCGCTTAATTGGCAACGCCTTAGCCGAAACCCTGGGGCATGCCGCAGTGGTTGAAAACAAGCCAGGCGCAAGCGGCAACGTGGGCTCAAAGTATGTAGCCGAGCGCGCGCCTGATGGCTACTCGCTCTTGATGGTCAATAGCTCGTTTGCCATCAATCCAGCCGTGTTTGCGACAATGCCCTTCGATCCCAAAAAAGACTTCGCACCGATTATCAATGTTGCGTTCATCCCCTCTGTCCTTGTGGTGCCCGCAAACTCTCCCTATAAAAATCTAGCCGAGTTGCTCACCGCGGCCAAGCCGGTCAAAAATGATGTGTCGTATGGGTCGTGTGGTAACGGCACCCCACAACACTTGGCCGGCGAGTCTCTCAATATCGAGGCTAAAACCAGCATCACCCATATCCCCTACGGCGGGTGCGGCCCTGCACTGAAAGATGTCGTGGGCGGTCAGATCCCTTTGGCGATCATCACGGCCTCAAGCGCCATGAGCCTGATCAAAGGCGGCAAATTGCGCGCACTGGCGGTGACCTCGGCCGAGCGCTTTGGTCAGTTGCCTGACGTGCCAACAGTCGCTGAACAAGGCTATGCAGGCTACCAACTCAGCCAGTGGCACGGCTTGCTTGCGCCGGCTAATACGCCAGTCGCCGTGCAACAAAAGCTCTATGACGGCATCAACAAGGCTTTACAGTCGCCCGCCGTGAAAGACAAACTCGAAAGTTTGGGCTACACCCGCGCCAACGACGGGCCCGCAGCCTTTAAAAAGATCATCGACGGCGATATTGATAAGTTCGTCAAGCTGGCAAAAGAGATCAAGCTTAAAGTTGACTGATAAGCCCTCACCCTCACCGGCCCACAGGCCTGCGGGGGGATGACTGAGGGGCTGCCTTTAGGTGAGTTTTGCCTTCAGGTGAGTTTTGCCTTCAGGTGAGTTGTTCACAGGCACGTTTTAGGCGCGCACAACCTTCATTGAGCACCGCCATCGACGTCGCAAATGAAAAGCGAAAAAATGGCGTTGACCCATAGGCTGCACCATGCACGCCAGCTAATTTTTCTGAATCAAGCAGATACAACACAAAATCCTCATCGGTTTTAAGTATCTGCCCTGAAGGTGTTTTTTTACCCATCACCCCAGCGCAAGACGGAAACACATAGAACGCACCTTCAGGCAAGTGACAGGTAATGCCGGGGATGGCATTGAGCTGTGCCACCACCGAATCTCGTCTGTCTTGAAATATTTTGGTGCGCTCGGCAATAAAGCCTTGCGGCCCAGTCAACGCCTCAAGCGTCGCCGCCTGACCAAGCGAAGACGGACTTGAGGTGCTTTGCGACTGCAACTTAGTCATCGCCTTAATGAGCTCTTGCGGGCCTACGCAATACCCGATCCGAAAGCCAGTCATTGCATAAGCTTTTGAAGCCCCATTGACCGTCAGCGTGCGCGCTTTGAGTTCGGGCGCCACTTGCGCCATCGTGCAAAACTCTCTGCCATCAAAAAGCACATGTTCGTAGATATCATCTGACAATACCCAGACGTGTGGATGCCGCAGCAAGACCTCTGCCAAGGCACGCAGTTCTTGACGCGAATACACCGCACCGCTCGGATTGTTAGGCGCGTTCAAAATTAACCAGCGTGTGCGAGGCGTGATTGCTCTTTCGAGGTCTTCGGGCTGCAACTTAAACCCTTTTTCTGGCGGACACGTGACCGGCACCGGTGTGCCCCCAGCCAACAGCACAATATCGGGATACGACACGTAAAACGGTGCGGGCACAATGACTTCGACACCCTTTTGTACCGTGGCCATTAGCGCGTTAAAAATCACCTGTTTACCACCGGTGCTCACAATCACTTCATTGGTTGAGTACTCAAGCTGGTTTTCACGTATGAACTTGTCACGCACTGCGGCTTTAAGTTCGGCGGTGCCACCAATGTCGGTGTACTTGGTTTTTGAAGCGGCCATGGCACGCGCAACAGCCTCAATCACATTAGGCGGCGTATCAAAATCGGGCTCGCCCGCAGTAAGACCCACCACGTCATGCCCTTCGGCCTTCAACGCGCGCGAGCGCTGGGTAGCCATCGAGCTAGGGGATGGCTTGATGCGATTCATACGATCGGCAATATTTGACATGGTTCGGTGCCTTGAAAATTAAAATTTGCAACACCGTAAAATTACCATGCACTGACACAACCTGGGGGGAAGATGCGTAAGGCGCAGACAGTTACCCGCCCAAAACCTCAAACGTGCTTACTTGACCAACAGAACAGGCTGCGACGCGTGCGCCAACACACGCTGCGCCACCGAGCCAAGTAAAAAGTCAGCAACCGCACCGCGCCCTTTCGAGCCCAGCACAATCATGTCGTATTTGCCTTTGTCGGCAAAGCTCACGATTTCGCGCGACACATTGCCAATCACAATTGCCATGTCGTGTTTAATCCCTGAGGCATCTAAGACCTTCATCGCGGGTTTCAACTCTTTATCACTCAGTTCACGCAAATAATCACTCACGGCCGAGCTACCAACAAAGGCTTTAGCATGACGAATCCCAGCGTCGTCGTGCACACTGATTAACGTCAGTGAGTTAGCTTTAGCGGTACTTTGTTCGATGAGCTCTATCGCACGCTTGACTGCACGCAGCGCATTCTTTGAACCATCGGTGGCGACTAATAATTTCATGATCTGCTCCTGAAGGATGACGAGACTTCAGTGTAGAAGCCTGCACCGCATGGCAGCAGAAGCAAAACAGTGAGAGCTTGATTTAGATCAAGAAATAGAACTTTTGATGGGTACTGATATTTCGATGAAGACTACTCATCCACCGTTAATGGGGTAGAGCCGGGTCTTGGAACCACAAGAACTTTATGATGGTGCCGACGGCGAGACTCGAACTCGCACAGCTTTCGCCACTACCCCCTCAAGATAGCGTGTCTACCAATTTCACCACGTCGGCACGTGTACTGCGGGTACTTTGCACTGCGTGATACGAGGCATGTCAAATGCCTTGCCTCGTACGTTTTGCGCTGACTGCGTTGAGGAATTGACGCAATTTTAGTCAGCGCGAGAGTGTAGCACGCAGAGGCAAACTAGAGCCTCAGCGCACCAGCAATATTACTTGGCGGCAGCAGCAGGCGTTGCTGGCGCAACGGGGACTGCCGGTACCGCACCGCTTGGAGCAATGCCTGGGATCGCTGACGCTGGTGCGGCAGGCAAGCCAGGAACGCTAGACGCACCAGGCACTGAATTAGCAGGCGCCGCACCTGTTGTAGCAGGCGCACTGTTTGGTACGCCAGGCACGGCAGACCCGACAGGCGGCGCCACCGGCGCGGTTTGCGAAAAGTTTTGCATGATGCCCGTGTCTTGGCCCTTGCTGCCACGATTACTGACGTAAGCGAGGCCAATAGTGCTGATAAAGAACACCACTGCTGCCCACTTGGTTGCACGCGACATAAAGTTTGCAGCGCCGGTTGCACCAAAGAGGCTGCCAGCCGAGCCACTTCCAAAGGCCGAGCCCATATCGGCGCCCTTACCTTGTTGCAGCAGCACCAAAGAAATAATGGTTAGCGAAGACAGAATCTGCACAACCAACAAAAGCGTAAACATCCAGGACATTAAGAGACTCCGAAAACTAAACGACCAAACTCATCACTGCCGCTGCTGCCTTACGCCGCAATCGCCAGAAAATCTTCAGCCACTAAAGATGCCCCACCGACTAACGCACCGTCGATATCAGACATCGCAAACAAACTGGCGGCATTCGCAGCTTTCACGCTACCACCATACAAAATTTGAACCTGACCAGCACCAATCACCTGCAATGCAGCTCGAATCGCAGCATGCACCTCTTGCGCCTGCTCGGGCGTAGCTGTGCGGCCCGTGCCAATGGCCCAAACAGGCTCGTACGCAACCACCATTTGCTTGACGGCCTCGGCACCAAGCGCCAGCACTGGGGCTAATTGCCGCTGAATCACGACCAACACTTGATTAGCATCACGTTCAGCCAACGACTCGCCTACACACACCACAGGGGTCAGACCCGAAGCTAATGCCGCCTTGGCTTTATCAGCTACCAATTGATCAGACTCACCGTGCAAAGAGCGCCGTTCAGAGTGACCAACCAAGGCATAGCGACAGGCAAAATCTTTCAGCATCGCGCCAGACACTTCGCCGGTGAAAGCACCCTGAGCCTGCGCACTGACATCTTGCGCGCCCCAGGCCACAGCCGAGCCTTTTAACACCTCGCCAGCTTGCGCAAGGTAAGGAAAAGGCACACAGACTGCAAGCTGCGTGCCTGAGGCAATCGAGCCGACACCTGCGCACACGCCTGCAAGCAGTTTGGCGTTGTTAGCCAAGCTGCCGTGCATTTTCCAGTTACCCATTATCAAGCGCGTACGGGACATCGTCATAGGATACAACCCTGCTGTTTAAACAAAACCATCGACATAAAGTCGGGATAACCCAAGATTGTATCCTGTCGCACCCTATTGCGGGAAGTCTTGACGTTATCCCGTTGTCAGGATGATTTTGCCGATTTGTTCGCCGGCTTCCATCATGGCGTGACCCTGGGCGGCTTGCTCAAGCGGCAAAGTCTTAAAAATCACGGGCTTAATCTTGCCAGCGCTGAGTAGCGGCCAGACATGCTGCTGCAATGCGCGGGCAATCGCGGCCTTGAACGCCACCGGGCGTGGGCGTAGCGTCGAACCAGTAATCGTTAAGCGGCGGCGCATCAATTCGGCCGAGCTAAAAGTTGATTTACCGCCCCCCAGCGTCGCGATCAAGACAATTCGCCCATCATCCGCCAAGCACTTGAGCTCGCGGCCGATGTAGTCGCCCGCAACCATATCCAAAATGACATTGACGCCCTTGTTTTGGGTCAAGGCGTTGACTTCTTCCACAAAATCCTGGGTCTTGTAGTTGATGCCCTTGACTGCGCCTAACGCTTCAACAGCACGGGCACGCTCGTCGCTGCCCACCGTGGCGTAGACAGCATGGCCTAAGGCGCTAGCCAATTGCACTGCAGTGGTACCAATGCCACTTGCGCCGCCATGCACCAGCAAACTTTCACCGGCCGCGAGCTGCCCGCGATCAAACACGTTGCTCCAGACCGTGAAATACGTTTCAGGCAAACCTGCCGCCTCAATCATCGATAAACCCTTGGGGACTGGCAAACACTGCTCAATGGGCGCGGCACAGTACTCGGCATAGCCACCGCCCGCAACCAAGGCGCAGACTTTGTCGCCGATTTTGAAACCGCTGTTACCCACATCACCGCCCACAATTTCGCCGGCCACTTCGAGCCCTGGCAAATCAGTCGTACCCGGAGGCGGCGCATATTGACCCAGGCGCTGAAACACGTCAGGACGATTGATGCCCGCCGCCTCAACTTTGATCAACACCTCGCCGCGGCCCGCTTCAGGCATGGGTCGAGTGGTGGGTACCAACACTTCAGGACCGCCGGGAGTTGTAATTTCTATTGCACGCATGTCGATTGCCTCAAAAACATTTATCGGTAAATCGTTTATTATGCATCCCTTCAAGAAAAGGAAGCGTGGCCGAGCGGTTTAAGGCACCGGTCTTGAAAACCGGCGAGGGTTCACGCCCTCCGTGAGTTCGAATCTCACCGCTTCCGCCAA
>CANCMG010000089.1 GCA_947378965.1 Alcaligenaceae bacterium
GTACCCTGGACGCCTGAAGAGATTGGGCGGGAAGCGCGCGCGATACAAGACGCCGGCGCTTCAATTGTGCACTTTCATGCACGCGCCGCCGATGGTTCACCGGCTCACGGTCTAGAGGATTATGCCGCGCCAATCAGAGCGATACGCGCAAACTCTGACTTGATGATCAATCCAACACTCGGGCAAATCACCAAAGGCGGCAAGCTCGAGCGAATCAGCCACATTGAGGCCTTCGCACATGACCCCATCTTAAAACCTGAAATTGTCGGTCTCGACCCAGGTTCGACCAATATCGATATTTTTGACCAGCAAAATCGACGCTTCGTGACAGACGGAAAAGTTTACGTCAATGCGCACGAGACCTTAATCGCTTTTACCGAGCGTTTTCGCACGCTTGGGATCAAGCCGGCCCTTGCCTGCTGGAGCATCCCGTTTTTGCGCAGCGCTGCAGCCTTAATGGATATGGGCTTGGTAGCCGAGCCTGGCTATTTTTTGTTTGTGCACGGAGAAGGAGGTCAGCTCGGCGCACACCCAGCGACAGCCGAAGGGCTTCGCGCGTATACAGACCATCTGCCTAAAAATCGACAATCCGAGTGGGCAGTCTGCTGCAAGAGCGGTAATTTGTTTCCGATCGCCCTGAGCGCAATTGCTCAAGGAGGTCACATCGCGATTGGCATCGGTGACTATGCCTATCCTGAACTCGGCTACCCGACTAATGCGCAATTAGTACGAGAGATCGTTAATTTGGCAAAAACTGTCGGGCGTGAAGTCGCAACGCCCGCTGAGGCCAGAGGCATTTTGGGTATCCGCCAAAGGTCTTAAGGAAAAACCTATTTAGTCCTCATGAAAAGCCTATTTTTTTGCAGTGCACTATTTTTTATTGGCGCACTCAAGGTCCAAGTGAAAGGATGAGGTGTTTTCAGCGCAACATTTTGGGTCGACAACTCAAGGATTTGATCAAAAGATTAGTTTTTGCAGCGCAAAATTAAAGTTTTAGGTACTATTTCCGACACTGCCGGCATCGCCGAACTCGCACTTTTAAAAAACTAGAGACAATCCTCATGCAAACAACATCCCCTGCCCGCGTTCAAGTTTTTTGGCAACCAGGCTGCTCTTCCTGTTTACGCACCAAAGAGTTTTTAACCAAGCAGGGGATCGACTTTGAGTCGATCGACGTGCATAACGACCCAACGGGTATGGATAAATTACGTGCCTTAGGTGCCCGTAGCGTGCCGGTTGTGGCTCTCGGTGGCAAGTTCACGATGTGTCAGTCGTTTAACGACGTGATCAAGTTTTTGGATCTCAAAACAAAATTGATGGATCCCTTGCCTCCAGAGCAACTGGTCGCCAAGTTAGATATCGTGTTGCAAACAACGATTCGGTTGATCCAGCAATTTAAGCCAGAACAGTTACGCGAAAACTTTCGTAATCGCAACCGCAATCCAGCGGGCACGGCCTTTCATATTTTTCGTGTCGCACAAATGGGCGTTGAAGCCGCCCACCAAATCGATCTGAAATTTGAAAGCTTTAACGAAGTGGCTCCTGACGACTGGACGGCAAGCGACTTAGCCAAGCGGGGAGAATCCGTACGGGCTGAACTGCTGGCGTGGTGGGCAAAAGAAACAAACCGCAGCCTTGACTATTTGGTGCCAACTTACTACGGCCGACGAACCATGCACGACGTGTTTGAGCGTACGGCCTGGCATGCTGCCCAACACACACGGCAAATGACGTTGATGCTTGAAACCTACGGCATCACCCCTGATCGCCCCTTGAGCGCTGAAGACTTAAAAGGGCTGCCCGTTCCGGATGAAGTTTGGGATCGGTAAAGTCGCCGGCATTGCTTTGAGTTCGGTAACGTCGCCGGCATCGCCCCTGAGCGCGATACATCGCTATCGTGCTCGCTTCTGAATTGTTTTAGAGTCCATGATGAAATCTACTTTCTACAGCGACGTCAAACGCGCCTGTCTATTTAGCAGCGCCCTTGTCTTGTTGGCGCTGAGCAGTGCAATGCCAACAGCACACGCACAGGATGATTATCCCAATCGTGCGATTCGTATCGTTGTGCCCTTTTCACCGGGCGGCGGTGGGGATGCTGTCGTACGCTATATGAGCGACAAACTCGCTGAGCGACTCAAGCAACAAATTATTGTTGAGAACAAGCCTGGCGCCTCGGGCTTTATTGGTGCACAAATTGTTGCCACTGCGGCCCCAGACGGTTACACACTGTTGATGGGGTTTGATGGCGGTATTGTGGTTGCGCCAAACATGCTCAACGCACCGTTCAATCCAGTCACCGATTTTGCACCAGTAACGAAACTCAATGATGCGACGATTATTTTGGTCGCTAATCCAACTGTCCCTGTTAAAAATATCAACGACATTGTGGCACTGGCAAAATCTAAACCTGAGGGGCTTCAGTTCAGTTCTTCTGGGCCCGGCACAACACCTCACCTCGCGGGTGAGCTCCTGGCCCTTCGCACAGGCATCAAGCTGTCGCATATTCCTTACAAAGGTGGTGGACAAGCGGTCACGGATGCAGTGGCTGGACACTTCCCAATTTTCTTTACCGTGGTGCCAACCGTGGCGAGTTACATCAAACAGGGTCGATTGATTGCTATTGCCGTGGCGGGTGATAAGCGCTCACCGGCATGGCCTGACATCCCCACAATCGCCGAGTTAGGCGTTCCGGATTTCAACGTCAGCTCTTGGTACGGAATTTTGGCCCCAGCTAAAACGCCTAAAGCCATTGTCGATCGCTTACAGAGAGATATCGCGGCAGTTTTAGCGATTCCAGAGGTGCGTGATCGCTATCTCAACAATGCCTTCGATCCAATTGCTAGCACCCCTGAGGCGTTTGCCGCCCAAATCAAAGCTGACTATGCACGTTGGGGCCAGGTGGTCAAGGATGCAAACCTGAAGCAATAACACTGCACCACGCACAGATACACGCCCCTCACCTTCGCAACTGATCTAATAACCAATAACGGGAGTCACAAGATGTCAAACCACAACACTCGCTCTGCCAGCACCAGCGTCTCGAGACGGACTTTACTCAAACGCGGTATCGCCGGAGCCTTTGTCATCTCAAGTCCTTGGATGACGACGAGTGCGCGTGCGGCGGGTCAACTGACTGTGGTCTTGAATCAAGGCTTACTCGCTAAACTTTGGATCGATGAGCTCAATCCACGCTTTGAAAAAGAGACGGGCGCAAAACTCAATATTCAGCAATCTGTCACTGGCGCAATGCTCGCCATGCTCAAAACACAAAAGGATAATCCACCTGATTTAATGCAATTTTCTGAGGCGGGCGTGTTTCAAGCGCGAGATCAGGGCTTGCTGAAACAATATAAAACGTCGTCGATACCAAACTGGAAATTTTTACGTAAAGAATTCAACATGGCTGACGACTATTCGGCGGGCATGATCGATGCGATGAATACTATTTTTTACAATACCAATGTCATTAAAACAGAGCCGACGTCTTGGGCAGAACTCTGGCAAACGTCGAACAAAGGAAAAATTGCGATCCCTCCTGCAACATGGAACAACGGCATACGCATGATTGTCACGGCCTCGCAAATCGCGACTGGCTTACCGCTCGATAAAGCGCAGTACGATTTCGAGTCTGGCATCAAACATCTGGTGAATCTCAAAAAGAATGGCGCGGTGGTTTATAACGATGCGCCGCAAGCCTTGCAAATGATGCAAAGTGGACAAGTCCCACTCGTGCCGTTTTACGTGGCCTTTGCGGCCGGTCTTGTTGCTAAAGGTGCCCCCATTGCACCAGCAGTGAATTTAAAAGAAGGCAAACACGGAGAAATCGTCGGGCTCAACATGCCGGTCAATGCGAAGAACGTTGAACTTGCTCAAGCGTATGTGAACCTCAGTCTTGAAAAAGAGTTTCAGTCAAAAATTGATAGTGTCTTGCGCGCGCGCTGTGGTCATATCGACGTTGTGACTTCACCCGACACGTTAAAACTAATTGGTGATCCTTCGAATACCACCTATGCTGACTGGGCATTTTTATCAAAGAATCGGCCAAAAATCACTGAGATGTGGAACGAAGTGTTCGGCTAAGAACAAGCGTGCATGACTTTTTTGAGGTATTGAGTCAATGCCTTTGACGTCAGCAAGTTTCTCGAGATCACCGCTGTCTTTCTGGATGCGCTATCGCTCGGGAATCTTGTTGCTCGCTCCTCTGATTGTTTTTTTATTGTGCTTTTATGTCATCCCACTGACAAATTTGCTGGCGCAAAGTTTTTCGTTTTCGTCTGGCGATGCCAATCGACACGATGGCTGGACTTTTTATCAGTATCTAAAAACTTACGACAGCGCACGACTTGGTAGAGTACTGAGTCGAACCTTTCGTATTTCGTTCATTACCGTCCTGATTACGTTGGTGGTATCTTACCCGCTTGCTTTGTTGCTTTTGCGCGCAAGTCGGCGCCTAAAAACGGCCATTTTGATCCTCACCTTCGTATCGCTCGCTTCTAGCTTAATCGTTCGTAATTATGGCTGGGTGGTTGTACTGGCCGACGGTGGCGCACTCAATAGCGTGCTGATCGGTCTTGGCTTGATCGCTCAACCCATACGCTTCATGTACTCAGAAGGCGCAATCATCGTTGGTCTGGTGCACTTTGCCATTCCTTTTATGGTGCTGCCAATCTATGGCTCGTTGTTACGGATACCGCCCTCCATGCGTGAAGCTGCGCTGTCGCTGGGTTCAAGTGAATGGGCGTGTCTGCGTAACATCACACTGCCACTGAGTCTACCAGGGGTGTTCGGGGGCACCATGTTGACCTTTGCAGTCAGCATGAGCGCATATGTGACACCTCTCATGCTCGGCTCACCTTCCACTGCAATGATTTCACAGGTTGCTGCTGAACAATTGTTGGTTCAGTTAAATTTTCCGTGGGGTGCCGCCATCATCGTCACACTAACTGTGCTGACTTTTCTGTTGGTCGCCGCCTACGCTAGTATTTTGCGAAAGGTCTTTCGTGCAACAGTCTAGCGAATATCAAGCCGGAGGCTACCAGGCCGTCGTGCATGCGATAGGCTGGCTCACTATTGTTTTTTTACTCTTTCCGGTATTACTAACCGTCATTGTTTCGTTTAACGCCTCATTTTTTATCGAGTTTCCGCCCAAAGCACTATCAATCGACTGGTACGGAAACATCGCAAAGATCCATCGAATCGGGCACGCCACGCTCATCAGTGCGCTAATCGCCCTCGCGAGCGCGACGGTGGCAACGCTCTTTGGCATCTGCGCCAGTTTGGCCCTCGTTCGCGCCGAGCTACCGGCGAAAGCCGCTATCACAGCCTTTTTGGTGTCTCCGATCACGATTCCCATGGTGGCAATTGGAATCGCACTGGTCCAGTTTTTTATTCTGCTTGGCACAGCGTTTACTTGGTACAGTCTTTTAATTGGCCATATCGTGTTGGTGCTTGCTTACCCGATTCGTACCTTAGTCGCCTCACTGACCCTTTCAAATATATCTCTCGAAGAGGCCGCGCGCTCGCTTGGCGCAACCCGCCTGCAAGTATTCATGACGATCACTTTGCCGCAAATGAAACCTGGTTTGATCAGTGGATTTATTTTTGCTTTCTTAATTAGCTTTGATAACTATCCAATCAGTATTTTCTTGGTGCGTGGTGGGCTGACAACCATGCCGATTGAACTATTTAATTACATTACACAAAACTTAGACCCTACGCCAGCAGCTTTTTCGTCTTTGTACATTGCGATCGTCAGCGTGATTATTTTCTTTGCTGAAAAGCGCTGGCGCATTATCTCGTATGCCATTCACTAGAGGCCGAAGCATGCCAGGATTAGAACTTGAAGGCGTCAATGTTTGGCTAGGAACGCAGCACGTTCTGAAGAACATCGATTTGAGCGTGGCACAAGGTGAATGCGTGGCTTTACTGGGCCCTTCTGGCTGCGGCAAAACGACGACCTTAAGAACTATCGCTGGATTCGTTGTTCCACAAGAAGGCCGGGTCAGCATTGCCGGAAAGTCGACAAAAGACTTGCCCCCGAACAAACGCAATGTTGGACTCGTTTTTCAAGACTACGCGCTTTTTCCGCACATGACTGTTAGCGAAAACGTGGGTTATGGCTTGCGTATGCGAAAAATTGACGGTAGTGCTCGTGCGCAACAAGTTGAACAAGCGTTAGCAATGGTGCAACTCTTGCATATGAAAGACCGAATGCCTTCGCAGCTTTCGGGTGGGCAACGACAGCGCATCGCGCTGGCTCGAGCGCTCGTCATTCAGCCAGATATTCTCTTGCTTGACGAACCGCTTGGCGCGCTCGACCGAAAACTACGAGATCAAATGCAAGTCGAACTCAAGCAGCTTCAAAAAAAACTTGGCATCACGACTATTATCGTCACGCATGACCAAGAAGAAGCGCTTTCCCTCGCCGATCGCGTCGCAGTCATGTTTGATGGTCAGATCGCCGAAATCGGCAAACCCGTCAACTTGTATGAGACGCCCTCATCCTTAAAAGTCATGGAGTTTTTGGGTAGTTCAAATATTCTTTCTATGGTTGTCAATCGCCGCGAGGCGAGCGGCGCCATCTTGTCTGGCTACCAGCATTACGCAATTCAAGTCGAACATTGTGTGTTTAGTGCTGGCGAACGCCTGACGGCTGCTATTCGGCCAGAGCACATACACATTTTGCCGATTTCCGAGCTCACGCCAGACACCCTCGAGGCAACCACTGTTGAGTGCGTATACAAAGGTGGGCTGGTAGAAGTGCATTGCCGCTTAGCTGATGGCACCCCCATCAAGGCACAATCAGATGCCAGCTGTGTTCAACGGTTAAACTTAATGCAACAAGGCTTGAAAATTGCGTTACGCTTAGATTCATCCCGTCTTCAACTTTTTAGCAATTCACTCAACGAGCTCACTCATGACAGAACGTAAAGTCAACGATATTGGCGGTTTACCCGCGGGGCCAGTCTGCCAAGACGAACATCCCAGCACCTTGCACGAAAAACGTGTGGATGCCATCTTAAGAATTTTATCTGGCCCGAAGCTTGAGGCCTTCACGGTAGATGCGATGCGTAGAGCGATCGAATCCAATACCGAAGAAGACTATCGTAACCTTGGCTATTACGATAAGTGGATACGGGCTGTGCGCGATCTCATTATTGAACAACAAGTCTTGACCCGCGAAGAAATCGAAACGCGGGTCGAACAGTTACGTACAAAGCATAACAAGGTGGCAGCATGACAGCATTCGCTATTCGCCCAGGCCAAGCCCTTCCAGTCGGTGCGCCCGTACGCGTACGCAAGCACCCGCCCGAGGCGCATTGCCGCACGCCCTTTTATCTGCGTGGTATCGAAGGTGAGATTACAGATGTGATGGGCTGCTTTCGCGATCCCTCATTGCTGGCGTTTCATAAACCGGGCTTGCCGCTGCGCGTACTCTATCGCGTGCGCTTTAAACAAGCTGACGTTTGGCCCGATTATTCGGGTAGCCCCAAAGACACTGTTGTCGCTGACATCTACGATCACTGGATCGAACCACTCGCCGGAGAAAAAGCATGAGCTCAAATCACGGACATCATCACGACCATGATCACGACCACGACCACGATCATGCGCATGGCCACGATCACCCACACAGCCCACCCGCACCAGACGATGATGATGGATACGATCGCTATGAGGTTTTACTGCAAACCGCGATTCGCGAACTGTTAGATGAAAAAGGCATTATCACAGCTGCCGAATTACATGAGCAGATTGATAAACAAGATAGCCTCTCGCCTGCGATTGGCGGAAAGATCGTTGCAAAAGCTTGGGTAGACCCAGCCTTTAAGAAGCAATTACTAGCAAACCCACTTAAAACGATCAATCAGCACTTTGAGCTTGATATCATCACGCCACTCGAACTCGTCGTGCTTGAAAATACACCGACAGTGCATAACGTGGTGGTGTGTACGCTCTGTTCATGCTACCCACGCATGCTCTTGGGTATTCCGCCAGCTTGGTATAAGTCGCTCGACTACCGCTCGCGTGTCGTCGTTGAACCACGCAAAGTGCTAGCAGAGTTTGGAACAGACATCCCTGATAGCGTTGAAGTTCGGGTGTCAGATAGCACTGCAGACCTTCGCTTTTTAGTCTTGCCAAATCGGCCTAGCGGCACTGAGGGCATGACTGAAGCTCAGCTCGCAGCCTTGGTGACGCGTGACTCGATGATTGGAACTTCGGTCGCGCGACAGCCTTAGTACGAACTGCTACAAAAACTCTAAGGGCTAAAGTTAAAACAAGCCCTCAGGGTTTACAGTGGCGAAAACGATACGATCTTGTACTAGTCATTTTGTTGCAATAGCGATTACGTTGCACTAGTGATTGCGTTGCACTAGTGATTACTTTGCACTAGTGATTGCGTTGCACTAGCGATTACGTTGCGCTAGTCATTATTGAGTGAAATCGTTTTTGCCACCTCACCCCATTTCTGACGTTCTGCCGCGATGTGGCGTTTAAAATCTTCTGGAGAACCACCACCGGCCTCACCGCCCGAAAATCTTTTGCCAAACTCAGGGCTCTTGATCACTAGCGCGATGTCTGCATTTAGCTTTTGAATAATCGCCAATGGGGTGCCCGCAATTGAGGCAATACCAGCAAAACTAGTCGCCTCAAACCCAGCGTAACCAGACTCTTGTACGGTTGGCACATCGGGCAACAGCGACGAGCGCACAGCCCCAGTCACCGCCACGGCACGTACCCTGCCAGTTTGTGCCAAAGGCGCCCACGTCGTAATGTTATCGACGGCCACATCAAGTGTGCCTCCAATCAAGTCTGCCTGCACTTGAGTTGTCCCTTTGTACGGGACGGGCACCATACCAATGCCAGCGGCTTTGTTAAACAAGGCACCCGTGAAATGCCCGGTCGTGCCATTGCCCGGAAACCCATAAGTGACCCCGCCCACTTTTGATTTAGACAGGGTAACCAACTCAGCTAACGTGCGCGCAGGTAAGCTGCTCGACACCGTGATCAAGTTCGCAGTCTTAACAACCAAGATGACAGGATCAAAATCTTTGTCAGGGTCAAATTCGAGCTTTTTATAAACCAAAGGGTTGACGACATTTGTAGCCGTGTTGGCCAAAAAAATTGTGTAGCCGTCGGCAGGTTGTTTGACTGCGTAAGCTGCCCCCAGATTCCCTCCTGCACCGCCTTTATTTTCTACGACCACGGGACTGTTCCACATGGCAGACAGCCCTTGCGCAACAAAGCGCCCGACATTGTCAGTAAAGCCCCCTGGAGGAAAAGGCACCACAAGGGTGACAGGACGAGTGGGATAGACAGCTTGAGCGCTCACGAAAGAGCAGAGTAAACACCCAATGAACGCACTCGCAACGGCTTGCGCCTTGATCAATCGATGATTCATTTGCGTCTTCTTCTCTAAAAGATTAACCAAAATATTTGCCTCTTTTTTTCTAATCAAGCCATCAAAGCATTTAAAGATTTATCCAAGCATTTAAAGATTTATCCAAGCATTTAAAGATTCATCCAAGCATTTACGTCTTCATCTCTAGGATGACGGAATGTGATTCACCAAACAGTTTTTGACACTTCAATGGTGACTGCTGATACCAGCCCGGTGCAGCCGGCGCGGCAAATCACCATAGTCTGAGATAGCGAGGTGCTGCGTCGCGCAATTGTCCCAAATTAAAAGATCACCCACTTGCCATCGATGACGATAGATGAACTGTGGCTGCTTGACATGCTCGGCGATACGTTGCATCACCACTCGATTTTCAGCTTCGTCTAAACCAGCAATGGCTTTGGTATGGCCTTCAGTCACATAGACGTAACGGCGCCCAGTCACTGGATGTACGCGGACCGCAGGATGCCGCACATCGGGCTTATCATTTTTAACGGGTGGCGCTTTGAAATTCGCTTCAATCTTTTTTTGAATATGGTGCGACAAACTGTGAATGGCCTCGGCATGATCAATTTTTTCTTGCAAATCAGACGGCATCGCATCATAGGCGGCCGCAGCATGCAAAAAAGCTGTATCGCCTAAGGCCACACCATCTTTGTGAGGGATCTCAAGCGCATACAGCACAGAGTACATATCAGGATTAGGCAAATAAGACCCGTCGGCATGCCACAAGGCGCCGGCATCGACCAAGCCAATTGGCCGATTATTTTTAATAATGTTTGAGACAACCGTTAACGCCGGCGTATTTGGCACTGCAAGATCGGTCATAAAAGACACCCGCATTGGGCCAAGCTGTTGGCAGAACACCACTTGCTGCTCAGGTTCTAGATTCTGCCGTCGCAGCACGACGACCCCTCTGTCATGCAACACGCGTCTAATTTTCTCGACCACTTCCTGCGCCAACCCTTTCGACACATCGACGCCTTTAATTTCTGAGCCAATGAGCTCAGTGAAGGGCTCCACTTCGAACGACTGATTATTTGCCATGTTAAGTCTCCGGTATCGAACAGTTCAGACAGCCCTAGGGGCTGCTCTGAGCAATCCCTTTCTCATTGTGCATAACATCCAGACTACTTCAAGTACGTCTCTGCTCGACGACTACCTCATCGTTGATCAGACCTCAGATTGCCTCAATCACTTCTAGGATCGATCACTTTTTCGTTGTGCAAACTTTCGATCTCGGCGTCAGACATGTCCAACACGCTCTTGAGAATATCATCGGTATCTTGCCCAATACGATGCCCCGCATGCCGCACTGCACCGGGGGTATCGCTCATTCTGAATAACAAGTTTTGCATTCGAACTGAACCGAGCTCTTCGTCAGCAACGTTCACAATGCTGTTGAGCGCCTTAAACTGCGGATCGGCCATCACTTCGCTCACATCATAAACAGGTGCGACTGCAGCACCCACCTCACCAAAGGCTGCGAGCACGACCGCTGCGTCACGCTCTAAAATCCAATCGGCTACATATTTGTCGAGCAAGTCTCCGTGCTGTCCTCGGCCAGAACCGCTACGAAACCAAGGCTCGGCAATGACCTCAGGATGCCCGACAAGTTCCATGACACGTTCTGCAATAGATTGCGCCGCAGTCGAGATTGCAAGCCATTTTTGATCGCGCGTTTGATACACGTTGCGTGGCGCATTATTTGCACTACGATTACCTGATCTGCCTTGAATCAAACCCGTTTGATCAAACACAATGGGCTGACTACCGAGCAAATGGAAAATTGGTTCGATTAAAGCCACATCAATCATTTGGCCTGACTGATTGCGAGTATCTCGGTTGTACAGCGCCAGCATAATTGCGTAGGCACCAGACAAGGCAGCAATACCATCGGCCAAGCCGAAGGGGGGTAATGTTGGTGGGCCGTCGGGATAGCCATTAATATGCGCAAACCCGCTCATGGATTCGGCTAAGGTACCAAAACCGGCACGCTCTTTTAGAGGCCCCATTTGTCCAAAGCCACTAATCCGCAGCATGATCATTTTTTCATTCAACTGTTTAATATCATCCCAACCAAGGTTCCATCGCTCCATCACGCCAGGTCGAAAATTTTCAACGAGCACATCACTTTTTTTGATCAATCGACGAATCAACGCTTGCCCTTTCTCAGTCGAAAGATCAATCACCATATTTCGCTTATTGCGTCCATAGAACTTAAACGCAAGCCCCGCACCATTCTTTGAGGCGCCAGCGCGACGCAATGAATCACCGTCTGGGTGTTCAATCTTAATCACGTCGGCACCCCAGTCAGCCAATATGGCTGCGGTATACGGTGCTGCGATGATTGTCCCTAAGTCGAGAACGCGAATACCTTCAAGCGGCATTCTTTGTTGCTTTTTCTCGTCACTCATCTCATGAAATCCCTATAAAAGTTACCACCTAAAATCAACGCGCGATCCTGAGCAGATAAAAACTCGCACTCTTTTTGCACAAAGTCTAGCGCTTGCGCATAGGTGCAGGCGCGCCCGACTGGCGGGAAATTCGAGCCCCAAATCAAACGAGACGTCCCCGCGCTTTCCACTAACCGTTCAAAATATTGCTGGACCAAACGATAGGGGTAGGCTTCAGAACCCAACATCGCCTCAGGAAAATATGAAACTTTTACCCAAACGTTCGTTTCTTTTGCCAATTCAAGCAAAGAGCTCCATTGACGAAACGCAGTTGTCGGCGTCTGGCTGGGCTCTACCCGAATACCCATGTGATCGACTAAAAATCTGACAGCAGGGTGCCTTCGAACCGTTTCAAGTAAAAGTTCATTTTGAAAGGGTGCAAAAATCGCAATCGGCACATTTGTTTTTGCTGCGGCATGCAAAAAGGGATCAAGTGCTCTTTGAGCTAACCACTGCTGTGCCCAAGGATGAAAAAGTGTCAGCCGAATGCCAAGGGCGTGGGGCTGAGCGAAGTACTCTTTCAGCTTAGCCTCGAGGTCAATGGCCAGCGGATCAAACCGACCAAACACGCCAGCGATCTTATCGGGACGGCATTTCGCCCCTTCAAACGAATAGCGATTGTCATTGCCCATTGTCGAGGCAGTCACCTGCACCACCAAATCAACGCCAGCCTTCGCAGCGGCGGCAGCCAATTGGTCGACAGAAATTGGATGCATTGGCGACGGGTCAACATAAGGACGATCAGGCCGATTCGTCTCTATGTAATGCGCATGAGCGTCAATAATCACGACTTAGCCAATCCGTAAAAATAAATGAAACATAAACAATCGATCGAGCAATCAACTCATCTCCAGTGTTTTGCTAGTCACTAGTAACCTCATCAAATCTTCGATATCGGCCACCCGATCCAAGGCCATCACAGTCTCAACGATCTGGTCTCGCTTAAGACCCGGTAAGCCTGAGGTGATTCGAAAGAATTTTGCAATGACCTTATCGAGGCTCGGGAATAGCGTTTCGTTTTCAGTTCCACTCGCACGAAGCACGCAATCAGTTTGATAGACCTCGACATCAACCGTATCGTCATTATGCTCGCTCATTCTTAATTCAATTTTCTCAGCTAACTGTAGCAACTCTGGGTCTTGCAATTCATCGTAGTACTCATAGTCTTCGACCGGGCGGCCTAACAATGCTGCTGCGGTGCAAAATCTTGCGCTCACGACTGCCTGAAGATGGGTCTGATAGGGAGCAACGTTCGTAAAGCCAGGATTTGTATGCGTCAGTTCAGGCGATGTCACCACCACCCTTTGAATTTTTTTAAGATCAATCTTAGCGGCAAGGGTACGCGCTAACGCAATCGGAGTCTGAGTAAAGATGCAAACAGGGCATTCTTTATAAACAGTTTCTTCAATTAAATAACTTTCACCCAAGCCCCGAGTTGCCGCTTCAACATGCTCAAGCGAACCGTCAAAGGCCCGAAAGTAACCCGCCTCACCTTCAAACGCGAGCGCTGAAGCTGTGGCGCCGTGCTTCGCCAGCAATGCCGCAGTCACGCCGTTTCGACTCGCCATTCCGACATTGAGCTTCACCTCATTGGTGCCCGCAAAAAATCCTTGTCCAAAGCCGTGAGCAAACACAGCAGAGCACCCCAATGCATTCATTGTCACGGCCGAGTCCAGTCTCAGCATTTTGGCTGCTGTTGCAGCCGCGCCAACCGTGCCAGCCACACCCGACGCGCGAAATTTTGGCAACATGCCAGGTGCACCCAGATACATTCGCCCAACCACCTCATAGCCTGCCACCATACCCACCAAGACATCAGCACCACTGCGTTTGAAGGCTTGCGCCAGACCCAAGGCAACCGGGATCGTCAAGGCCCCAGGGTGAGACTTCTGCATAAAGTCATCTTGGCTTCGTCCATTGATCAGTGTTGCATTCACAAAAGCTGCATCCACAATAGGTAAGGATTTTTGATAACCGATGACACTTGCGGGACCAGTGCCACCCTCAGTAAAGGCCAACACCACACTTGGGACATGCAAGCCATGCGCCGCCAAACCTGTTGCAAGACAATCCAAGAGACGCGTCTTGGTTCTTTCGATGACGCTGTTGGGTAGCTGCTCAATCTGCAGGTTGCAAATAAAATCTGCAAGTTTGCCGCTGACGCTATTGATCGAACTCATGTTTGCCACCTCTTCTGATTTATTTTTATTCGATTGTAGGTATAAAGAAGGTTGTTGTATACAATCAAAAATCTATAGCGCAATCAACACAACAATTAAAGAGTGCCATCAAGAGACGAGTGCCATCAAGAGACAACCAAGACGTTGATTGAATCAATGTCATCAATAAGGTGAAAACATGCAACGCCTAAAAGGGATACAACTGATCGTCGCGTCGGCTTTGCTGTGCGTCGGCTTCACAGTGCAAGCGGCCTTTCCTGAGAAATCAATACATTTAATTGTGCCTTTTCCACCGAACGGCACGACTGATGTGGTTGCACGAAGGATTTCTCAAAAGCTTGGTGAGGTCCTGGGCCAGACCATCATCATCGAAAACAAAGGTGGTGCTGGTGCAACGATTGGTACGCAAATCGTCGCGACGGCCCCGGCAGATGGCTATACCTTGTTGATGGCAACCAACTCACATACGGCCAACCCATCGATCTACAAATCTCTTGGGTACGATACTGTTAAAAGTTTTACGTCCGTCATCATGGTCGGAGATACGCCCGGTTTAGTCGTGATCCATCCGTCAGTGGCCGCCAAGACCTTGCCAGAATTTATTGCACTCGCAAAAAAAACGTCACCACCGCTGCACTATGGCACGGCTGGCTCTGGCACCTTTCCTCACCTGGCCACTGAATTATTCATTGACCGCGCAGGAATTGAGATGGTCCATATCCCCTATAAAGGCGCAGGCCCTGCCATGATCGATCTGCTGGGTGGCGTCTATCAGTTCAAGATCGATGCCTTTCCGACCTCTGCCGTACAAATCAAGGCAGGTAAGATCAGGCCGCTTGCCGTGACCAGCTTAGAGCGTATGCCTCAAATTCCAGAGATGCCGACGGTCGCCGAACTTGGTTTTCCTGGCTTTGAAACGACCTTCTGGATGGCGGTGCTTGCACCCGCCGGAACTCCTAAGAATGTTGTACAAACTCTAGAAAAAGCCTTTGTACGCACCTTACAAGATCCGCAAATCATTGAGCGACTGACGGCCGACGGCGTCAGGATCATTGCAAAGCCCGGCAGCTACGTCGATGAGATGGTTGCACGCGAGCTTAAACAGTGGCCACCGATTGTTAAAAAGGCCGGTATAGCGATCAACTAACACCAACAATTTCATGAACACATTCTTTGTATACGCAGCAGTCGGTGCAGATTTCAAGCAGTACAGCGTGAGCATGAGCGATGGATCGCTGAGCCAGCGCAGCGCAATCACACTGCCCGCCGGTCTTCAGTACGCCTGGCGACATGCCTCAAAGCCTATTTTGTATGCCGCTTGTAGCGATGGGGGCCCAGGCAAAGCTGGCACCCAACATTTTGTGTGTGCGCTGGCGATTCAAAGCGACGGTTCGTTAACACTAGAAGGTATACCAACACCCTTACAATCTCGCCCAGTTCATATGACATGCGATCGCACCTCGCAGCACCTGTTGCTCGCCTATAACGACCCAAGCGCTCTCAGCGTACTTCGCATCAAAAGAGATGGCTCCATTGGCGAAGAGGTTAAACAAAATACGTTTGAACTAGGTGCTTGCGCACATCAAATTCTTGTGGCCCCCGACAACCATCGTGTCGTATTACCCGTGCGCGGCAATGATCCCGAACACGGCACTCCAGAGCTGCCTGGCTCGCTTGAAATTTTTGATTTCACCGCGGGTACGCTAACTCATCGCCAGAAGCTTATTCCGAATGCAGGTTACGAATTCGGTCCTCGACACGTAGACTTTCATCCAACCAAGCCCTGGATGTACTTATCGATTGAACGCCAAAATCAAATCGCTTTTTTTGAACTCGGAAAAACAGTCGTTGGTCCTCTGTGGCGCAAGACAACGCTCGCGCATCCCGAGCAACTCAAGCCACGCCAGCTAGTCGGTGCGATCCACGTGCACCCAAATGGTAAGTTTGTGTACATCTCCAATCGTGCAGATGGCACCAACGATCACAACGGCAACAAAATATTCAATGGTGCTGAAAATACAATTAGTACCTTTTCAATTGATGCAGAAACCGGTGAGCCGACGCTGATTCATACAGAAGATACGCGGGGCATGCACGTGCGCACGTTTTCAATTGATCCAAGTGGCACGATGCTGATTGCCGGCTGCATGCTTGCCCGTGATGTGCTAATCGACGGTGCGATACAGCACGTACCCGGCGGGCTCTCTACCTTTCGTATTCAAGAAGATGGCACACTGCGTTTCTTGCAAAAGTATGATGTCGCTGTTGGGGCTAACAGGCTGTTTTGGGCTGGCATTGTCGCCAGCACCTGACCTAGACCCGCGCCCCTTGAACTGTAGACCTTGAGAACTTTGACTATCCTCATAGACTGAGGGTCAGATGCTCTTGCGCTAGACCTCAGACTCGTGGACTAAGCATGGGCTGCATCCAAAATACGCCTACTCGGTCTAAAACTCTTCAATTTTTAATTGAAACAATTCACTTAAACGTGCAGTCGTCATGATGTGATACACGCTGAACTTATACGCCGTACCCACTGAGATCTCGGGCGGGGTAAAAGCAAAAGCGAGATTACCCCCAGTCGATAAACGACCCTCATACCCAAAATGCAACAGGTACTGCTTCATTGTGCGTACCACTTCAGACGCACGTGCGGTGGTAGGCGCAATACATTCAATCGTCATACAGATCTCACTAGGCGTCACCGCATCGGGCAAGGGATCCGTCACACCATTGACGCCAAACACTCTCCAGAATAAGGTGTAGTCCTCTGGTGCGTCTTCACACACCAGATCGCGAACCACCTTTGTCACATCACGCAAGATCTCTTGGTGGTTTTTGATAAAGATTGGATCCGCTGCACCACACAGCAAAATGGCACGTTCACCCACACGGGTTGAACCTTCAATTTTGATCGTAATCTGGGGGGCTTCGAGCCACTGCGCGCCACTGATGCGAGTGCGCCTGTCGTCAATTTGTTCGTATTTTGCCTGGTTCAAAACAGCACGACCTTCAGGCTCAATGATCACATAGGGGTCATTCTGTTCATACAAACTATGCGCGGCGACCGAGGTTGGCGTGGCACGGCGTTGAGGCGCCATGCTTTCAAGAATGAAACCTTCATCATCTAATGTGGCAAGAATTGAATCGCGCCCGCCTGGCAAACAGCATAACGACGCGCACTCAATGATCTTGGCTAAATGTACAGACAGGCCAATCGGAAAACCAAGCATCACGGGCAAGGTCGAGAAAATTGCCGTGTCACAGGCTCGACCCGTAATCAATACATCAATATCAGCTTTGAAGGCCTGCTCAAACGAGCTCATCCCCATCTGCCCAACGATGTGGGCAGCACCCAATACGTCGTCTTCGGTTAAAGCGGGCATACCATCGATGCCAACCACACCCTGCGCGCGAATTGCATCGATGATGATGTCTTTGGGAATATCACCCGCGATCACACCTAAACGAAAATGTAAGCCCTCTTCTTTTGCAATCTCACGCACGATTGCAAGCGTTTGCTCTAGATGGGGTGCACCGCCCGCCGACCCAGCAGATCCAATCACCAACGGGATATCGTGCTGACGAGCGGCGATCAACACCTTGCGCAGATCTCGCTTGGTGGACTCGCGAGCAGTCGCCATATTGCCGCTACCAAGATAATACGGGCCAATATCAATCGAGCCCATGTCACAACCAATCAAATCAGGCTTGCGCTCAAGACCTGCCTGAAACGCGGGGGTCGGAATCCCATAGCCTAACTGACCCGAGGCACCTAGCAGCTTCAAAGGGCGACGCACTTTGAGGCTTGCGAACTCTTTTAAGATGCGTCCGGTTGCGCTCATAAAATTTCAACCTTAAACAAACGAGCGTGTTGTTGTGCGCCGTAAACATCC
>CANCMG010000090.1 GCA_947378965.1 Alcaligenaceae bacterium
TTCTTGTCACAGGTATCGGGGGCTTGATCGGCTCTGCTTTAGTGCGCAAGTTGCTTGCTTTAGGCAGGCCGATTGTCGGCATGGACATCAAACCGGGCGTTGATTACCCGTTTCCGGTGCTGGCTCACAATCTGCCTGATCCGCATCGCTGGCACGAGGTGTTGACTCGCTATAAGATCAACAAGATAGTGCATGCAGGTGGTGTGTCCGGGCCCATGCTTTATCGTGATGCACCAGGTACGGTCGTTGATATCAATTTGGCTGGATTGATGGGGTTGCTTGAAGCGGTCAGAATTCATGGAGGTATCAAGCGTTTAGTTTGGATGTCTTCTATTACCGCTTATGGTGATCGTCAAGATCGTCAGCAGCCCGTGGTTGAGGATAGCGTGTTGCGTCCGACCAGTGTCTATGGCGGAACCAAAGCAGCAGGCGAGGCCATGGTTGAAGCCTATTGCAACGATTATGGCTTGAATGCAGTGTCTTTAAGGGTAGCTTCGTGCTACGGACCAGGACGCACGACGACCTGTTTGATCAGAAAACTCTTGGAAGATGGCTTAGCCAAACGGGTGTCGGTGATTAAAAATGCACCAGACATTACGCGACAATTTGTTTACGTTGATGACGTTGTCGACGGAATCATTCGTGCGCTTGATATGCCAAGTCATCAACACAAGGTCTATAACATTGCGCCAGGTCGGTCTCAGTCTTTAGCAGAAATTGTTCAAGCCATCCAGCTCGCTGTCCCCGAAGCGAACGTGATTGAACGGGATGATGGTTTTTTTGGAGGGGCCTATTGTCTTGGTCCGCTCTCTATTGAGGCGGCGTCCAAAGACCTTGGTTTTATGCCGTCGACACCTTTAAGTGAGGGGGTATTGCAGACCTTGCATTGGGTGAAACAGCAGGCGATTACATCTAAGGATCTTTCATGACATTTGCTCGAGATTTGGATTTTTCAGGTAAGACGGTGTTAGTCACAGGCGCTGCGAATGGTTTTGGTGCTGCCACCAGTAAATTGTTGTTTGAGCATGGTGCGCGCTTAGTGCTAGCTGACCGTGAAGAAGAATCTTTAAATCGCATTGCTCGTGAACTGAATGCGACGGCGCATGTCTATGAACAGTCCGATCCGGCCTCGATTCAGCGTCTGGCCTCGGCTGTAGGCGAGATCGATATACTGATCAACAATGCAGGGATTTTGGTTGCTAAACCGTTGCTTGAGACCTCGATCGAAGACATACAACAATTAATTAATGTTGATTTCGTGGGTGCCGCGGTGATGATGAAATTGATTGGCGCCGGCATGGTCAAACGGCAACGTGGGGTGGTGCTTTCAATTGGTTCGCAAACTGCTTTTTGCGGTGGCGAAAATCGTGCGATCTATGCGGCCGCCAAAGCGGCAATCAGCCAACTCACCCGCTCGTTAGCGGTTGAGTGGGGTTCGTCGGGTGTCAGAGTCGTCTGCTTGGCCCCCGGACGTGCACTGACCCGTATGACGATGACGTCGACAGCATTGCCGGGTAGTACCTTAGACCGCGGCTTAAGTCGCGTGCCACTTGGTCGCTGGGGCACACCAGAAGAGATTGCTAAGATGATTGTGTTTCTTGTATCAGACGCCGCCTCTTACGTGACAGGTGAAACAGTGATTGCAGATGGAGGCTATGTATTGGGGTAGTGCTCTGCAGCCTTGCAGTCTAAGCACGATCGAAAGTGAAACACGTTTAACAGTGATGACTTGACGAGGAGGGCGATGTGAAGATCTTAAAGGTATTGTTGCTCACAATAGCAACGAATTTTGCTTCGACAACACCCGCATTTTCTCAGCCAAGATTGGTGGTGGCTGGTTATGGTGGTTCGTTTGAGGACATTATGCGTAAGGATGTTTTTCCAACTTTTGAAAAAACGCATAATGTAAAAATTGATTTCGTTGCGGGCACTTCAACCAATACGGTTGCACGTCTGCAAGCCCAAAAGGGTAACCAAGAGATCGACGTTGCCATTGTTGATGATGGTCCAATGTATCAGGCGATTGCGCTTGGGTTCTGTGCGCCACTTGAGGGCCTGCCTGTTGAAGATCTATATCCGACTGCCAGGTATAAAGATGACAAGGCAGTGGCGGTGTGGTTGACTGCAACTGGCCTCATGTATAACAAGAAAGTGTTTAACGAGCGGGGTTGGGCGGCGCCCACGTCTTGGAACGATCTGGCCGATCCAAAGTTTAAAAAATTAGTGGTGATCCCACCCTTATTGAGCAGCTATGGCTTGCATGCCGTCGTTCAGTTTGCGCGTGCAGGTGGCGGAGGTGAAAATAATATTGATCCTGGCTTCAAAGCCTTCAAGGAGAGCATTGGGCCTAATGTCTTGGTCTTTGAGCCGTCAACCGGAAAGATGACTGAGATTTTTCAAAGTGGTCAGGCGGTGCTCGCTGTTTGGGGTGCTAGCCGAGCCAAGTCTTTGGCTGAGACCGGTTTCCCTATTGGCTTTGTGTATCCGACAGAGGGCGCTTATGCGCTGTTGTTTTCGGCCTGTCCAGTCGCCAAACCAAAAGCTCATCCACTCGCGCAAGAGTTTATCCGCTATCTTTTGACGCCGGCACTTCAGAATCTGATGGGCAACTCATACGGGTATGGACCAGTCAATAAAAAGGCGGTCGTCACCGATGATCCTAATGTGCCCATGCCGATCGGCAAGCGTGCAACAGATTTGATTGTGATTGACTGGGATATTGTGAATAAGAACCGCACGGACTGGAATCGACGCTGGACTCGCGAGATTGAGCGGTGAGTTTGGTTTTAGAATAAACACAATCCCCTAGGAGTTTAGGATGAGAATTTGCTCTCAACATAAAAATTATTTTTTTAAAGACAGAATAAACATAAAAACATTTTTGCTCTTTGCTGTCTTTCTGAACTTTATGCTCAACATGTCGCATGCCGCGGCAGTTGAGTTTCCAACTCGTCCGATTACTTTGGTTGTGCCGTTCACGGCTGGTGGTAGTTCAGATGTGATTGCGCGGTTGTTGGCGAATCAGTTGACCCAGCAGTGGGGCCAAACGATCGTGGTACAAAATAAGCCAGGGGCTGGGGCGACGATTGGTACGGCCTATGTGGCAGAGGCAGCTGCTGATGGTTACACAGCTCTGCTTGCGGATACTGCGCAGACAACAGCGCCAGCGATGTATAAAAAACTCAGCTATGACGCGGTCGAAGGTTTTGCCCCAGCTGGCATGATTGGCACCGCACCTTTGGTGTTGCTGACAAGCCCAAAGTCCAAGTTGCAAACTGCCGCTGATTTGCTTGATGCTCATCGAGCTAAGCCAGGAAGTTTGACCATTGGCGCGGGCAGCGGTACCGCAAGCCACTTAGCCTCAGAGCTTTTTCAAATGCGTTCGTCGATTAAGTTACAAGTGATTTTCTATAAAGGTGCCTCGCAAGCCATTACTGATTTGCTCGCTGCGCATATCGATTTACTCTTCACAAATCCAGCCTCTGCTGCGCAGTATCTCAATAATGGTACCTTGCGCGCGATTGGGGTAACAGGCTCGCAACGAGAAGTATCTTTTAAACAGGTGCCAACTTTTAAAGAACAAGGTATCGATGGCATGGACGTCTCATACTGGTTTGCGTTGCTGCTACCGGCTGGCGTCCCAGATGCCATTTTACAAAGATGGCGCGACGAATTACAACGAGCACTCCGTGAACCGGTAGTTGCACAACAGTTACTTAAACTGGGCATTACTCAAAGCGCGCTAGAGCCGACGCAGACTCAGCAGTTTCTTCGACAGGATCAGGCGCTCTGGAAAAAAATTGTTGAAACGGCGGGAATTCAACCCGAGTAGTGCCCGAGCGTGTAGAGCAACCTATTCTCGAAAACTCAGACATTGAGCTCGAAAAGTGATCGAGTGTTTAGAGAAGCCTATTTTCGAAAGCTCAGAAATTGAGCTCGAAAAGTGCCCAAGCGTTTAGAGGATCCTATTCTCGAAAGCTCAGACATTGAGCTCGAAAAGTGCCCAAGCGTGTAGAGGATCCTATTCTCGAAAGCTCAGAACTTGAGCTCGAAAAGTGACCAGCTATTTAGATAAGTTCGCTCTACTCGAGTCGGATCGATGCCGCCTGAATGACAGACCCCCAACGCGCGTACTCGGTTTGAAGAAACGCTTTAAACGCGTCTGGAGACGCGCTCGGCATAGCCTCAAGGCCAAGCGTACGAAAACGTTCGGTGACCGTAGGTGTGGCGATGGCTTGCGTTAAAGCAGCATGAAGCTTATTCACAATTGCTGTCGGAGTTTTAGCAGGCGCCATCACTGCGAACCAATTGACTGCCAACAACTCCGAAAATCCTTGCTCGCTGGTCGTTGCTACGTTTGGAATGAGCGGGTGACGTTTCTCGCTTGTGACGGCAAGCACACTCATTTTTCCGGTACTAATTTGTGACAGGGCACCAGGCAAGTCGCCGAATGCGCCGTCGATTTGTCCGCCAATGACATCCATCAGGGCTGGTGCGGTCCCTTTATAAGGCACGTGACTGACATTGATGGTCGCCGTGAGCTTAAATAGTTCGATGGCAACATGTGAATTACTTCCGGTGCCCGACGACGCAATATTCAAGGTCCCAGGTTTTTTCTTGGCCAGCTCGACCAAGTCGGTCAGTGATTGCACGGGTAGCTTAGGGCTTGCGACAATGACTTGCGGAGTCATGGCAACACTGGTGATGCCGATAAAGTCTAGACGCGTATCGTATGTCGTGCTTTTGTAGACTTGAGGACTCAAAATCAACGGGCTGATACTGCCAAGCGTCAGAGTATATCCGTCAGGAGCAGAGCGAGCGACATACTCTGTTCCGATCATTGCATTCGCTCCGGGGCGATTTTCGACAATGACTTGCACGCCTAAAATTTCTGCGAGCGTTGGTGCGACTATCCGCGCAACAATGTCATTTGAGCCGCCCGGAGTAAAGCCTACGATCAGGCGTATGGGTTTGCTTGGATACTCTTGGGCAAAGACTGCCGGCCCTGGTTGGCACAGCATTGCCAAGCCAAGCAGCCAAGCAACACCCATTGCCAGAATCGGTTTATTTTTTGTCATGATCACTTAGCAAGCGCTTGAGCCGATAGCTCTAACGCTCTATCCACGTCATCAATGTTGTTGTAGACATGCAGAGAAAATCTAAGGACTCCCCGCCGCATGGATAATTTGACTCGATTTGCGCTTAGATGTGCGTATAGCTTGTTCATTTGCGCATCGCTGCTGTGCTTGTCACCGCCAGAACCATATTGACCAACCGTTAGAATGTGGCCGACGTGGGGGCCAGGTTGTCCAGCGCACACTGGGATGCCTAACTCTAGAAAACCTTCATGCAACCTTTGAGTGAGGTTCAGAACGTATTGTTCAATGTTTTTAGTACCTAGACTCGAGATCAACCCCATCGACTCGTGCGCAGCGCACATCGCAGCAAAATTGTAGTTGCCTAAGTCGAAGCGACGCGCGCCCGGCATAAAGTTAAATGTACCCTCTTGAAAATCTGATTCGTGCGCATCTGCCTGTCCAAGATCCACCCCAAAACGGGCAACATAGACGGGGTGCATTTGATTGGCAAGTTCTCGCCGGATATAGAGGTACCCCATTCCGTATAAGCCTAATAGACCTTTCTGTGTTGAAACGGATAGGGCATCAATATTTGAACTGACGACGTCGGTGTGTAGTACCCCAACGGACTGTGCCCCGTCGACTAAAAATAAAACGTTTTGTGCTCGGCAAGCTCGACCGATCGTGTCAATGTCGGTTCGGAAACCCGGCGAAAAAGATACGCTGGATACGGTGAGTAGTCGAGTGCGTTGATCGATCGCGGCGATCATTTTTTCAACAGGCATATGCCCATTTTCGTGATGTACGAAGCGGACTTCGACTCCGAATCTTTTCAGATTCAACCACAGGTAAATATTATTGGGGTGCTCGAGTTCTGGGCAAACGATAACGTTGTCGCCGGCTTTCCAGTCGAGCGAGGCAGCGATGATATTCAAACCTTCAGAAGTGTTTTTTGTATAGGTGATCTCATCGGGCTGCGCATTAATCAAGGCGGCAAAGCGATGTCTGGCTTCTTCGGTTTTTTTAAACAAATAGTCTTTGTCTAATTTGCCATCCATGATGTCATCAAGGTGGGCATCAATCGCGGCGCGCACGTTGCTCGAGAGAAGCCCCCTGCCGCCTAAATCTAGGTAAGTAATTTTGTCGGCACCCGGAAATTGCTTACGTACAGCAGCGAGTTCGTGGATATTCGCGATCGACATGTTTCGCCTAACCTTTTATTTGAGTGAATGGGTTTTGACTTCTATTCTATGTAGCCTTAAGGATACCTGACAAGTGATTTGTGAGCACTTTGGGGTGAGGCTGCGGCAGGGCGACGATGAGTGTCGCGCACGCTATTGTGCATCGCACAACTTTAAGCGAGACGAACTGCGCATCATGTTTATCCCTTTCACCCCTGAGGACTTGCGTTACACAAACTCAGCGCAGCGCCGAAAAATAGAATCATGACTAAATCAGCGCAGCGCCGAAAAATAGAATCATGACTAAAACTAATCATTGATTTGAAAATAAGTCGTGCTTGCTTCAAGCCACTGTGAATAATCTTCGACTGCCTGTGGCAGCTCGAATGCTGAAACAAACCCTAGATCGTCTTTCACGCGTCCAGTATTTAGGCTTGCGCGATCGCGCAGATCATAATAGTCAATCGTGGCAGGCAAGTCGTTTGTCGTATGGCGCCAGTCAAAGTTCGAAAATCTTTTGCCCAGTGCCTCGCACCAAGCCTCGGGTGTTTTGCTCCAGTTCGAATTTGTAGACAGGTTATATACCTGGTGGCTTAAGCGCGGAGCGAACATTAACAACACTAACGCTTGGGCAAGATCACGGCTATAAATCATTTCTCGCCGTGGATATGTAACTGGCAGCACAACTGGGCTACCAAGCGCAAAGGCACGGGTAATCTGCGCCAAGGGGCTAACGAGGTCTCGCACGCCGGTGAAGGTTTCCCACGGCCCAAATACGGCACCGATACGGCCAGCGACGGCTTCAAACTTTAAAAGTGCAGCCATACGCAAGACTAATCGTTCTGCGGCGTATTTTGTGATGCCGTACAAACCTTCAGGTACCGGCGGGGTAGATGCTTCATCCGCTACCTCGCGATCATGAAGGCTCGCGCCATACACGGTCAAAGAACTTGGAAACACGACCCGCTGCACGCCCGCTCGACCAGCCGCCCGCAAGACATTTAAATTTCCTCCCAGGTTCACATCCAGCACTGACTGTGGATCACTCAACTCTCGGTCGGGGCCCGCGGTAATTGCAGCACCTAAAAATACCTGTTGAATCGCATGACGAGAAAATACAGATTGCACCGCATTTGCGTCACAGACATTTGCGATTTCAAGCGAGAGCAGGGCGCTCTTAGCTCCGAGAGCCGCCAAGAACTGACTAGGCATTGGTCGTTGGTCTAATACGACAACATGCTCGCCACGCGCGACCAAGGCCTCAATCACATTCAGGCCAACAAAACCCGTACCGCCCGTGACCAATACGCTCACATCAACCTCGATCAATAAATTCTGATCCTCACATAAGGATCAGACTGCAACGCTCACATCAACTTCGCTAAACAAACTCTAATCCCAGCCTCAGGATCAAACCTTACGTCAGGGCTCGGCGAGTACGCCGGGCGGCAACGAGGTGACATGGTCATAGATTTCACCTGGGCGAGTGATCCAAACTTTATCCCGCTCGGGATGATTCACGATATGCTCAAGGGCTTTGCGTAAGGCATGCAAGCGATAGGGTTGGCCAAAGATCATCGTATGTAAGGCGATGCCTAAGACCAAGGGCTGCTTGGTTGACTGCTTGAGCATTTCTTCAAACTGATGGACGATCATGGTGGCGAACTCTTCGGCCGTGTGATGTCTGACTAGTATTTGTGGAGAATCGTTGATCTCTAGCGAATAGGGCATCGACATCAATTTGCCATTTCTGGTTTTCATCCAAATTGGCTGGTCGTCACAAGGCCAATCCATTTCAAACGAGTAGCCTGCTTCTTGAAGTAAATCTGGTGTCAAGCGACTTTGAGACATCCAAGGTGCCATCCAGCCGCGAGGCGCGACGCCAGTCTTGTCTTTGATGAAGGTGCGAACTTCAGACAGCATGCGCGCCTCGTCCTCTTCCCACCATTGGCCGTGACGCTCTGCGTTGGTTCTACCGTGACCAATCATTTCATCGCCGCGAGCCAGAATTGGTTCGACAATATCGGGCGCATAATCAAACACCGTAGTATTGATCAAATGACAGGCAGGAAGTTTTAGCTCATCAAGCAGCTCATACATACGCCAAACCCCGACTCTGTTTCCATAGTCGCGCCACGCAAAGGTTCTGCTGTCAGGCGAGGGGAGCTCATTTGAGAGCGCATGCCCCAGACCTGCACCAAACGCAAAATGCTCGATATTGAGCGCAAAATAAATTGCCAGGCGCTTGCCCTCAGGAAACGAATAATCAGGGCGTTTGGTAATAGGCGAATATTTAAAACGCTCGTGATAGGGAAGCTGGATCACATAGAACTCCGTTTGCAATGTTTGCTGTAAGCACCTTGATGACTCAATATTTTGCAGCCTGCTCATCGTTCGAGGCACGAAAGCGTTTAACCGCCTCGGTATGAAAGGCTCGCTCGCGTGGGCCATAATCTTCGAGCGGGCGAGGCTCATCATCAAAATGGTTGTAGTTGTCTTCTCCACGCACTAACGCAGCGGTTACACGCGTGCTGCTTGTGCAGCGCGCATGCGTAGGCACGTAGCTAAAGCCCAAGCCTACTCGACGGTAATCGGTATTGTTTGAACCAGAAGAGTGAACTAAGAACGTATCGTGTACTGAAAATTGCCCCGCTTTGACGGGCATAAATTCTGTCTTTGAACGATCGAACGGTACATCAACCGTCTGTCCCTTTGAAAGCAAAATGGTGTTGGTATGATCTTCAGCGTGATGTAGCTGCCCTAACTTATGTGAGCCTGGCACGACCTCCATGCAACCGGATTCGATCGGTGCATCAGACAAGGCGACCCAGATTGTAATTTGTATGCTGGGGTCGAGACCAAAATACGTGGCATCTTGATGCCAGTCGATGTAAGCAGGAGAGTGAGCACCTTTTGGCCAAACCGACAAATGAAACAAGCGAATGTTTGGCCCGATCAGGTCTTCGACTGCATCCAGTATTTTAGGATGACGTGCAACCTCATCGACCCACTTAAATAGCAAGTGTGGTTTGAAATTAAATCCTTTACCCAACTCAACGCCGTGAGCTTTTTCAAAGCCCTCGAGTTGGTCTAGATAGTGAGCGGCTTGCTCGCGCGTAAAACAATCGACCGGACAGACAAATCCTTTGTCTTCAAAATGTTGAATTTGAGTCGCACTCAATACCTTACCCATATGTTTCTCCGAATTTAATGAAATCGCTCACCTGCTGATCGCTACATCACCGTCCAGCCACCATCACAAAATAACTGACTCCCCGTGGTAAACGACGAGTCGTCTGACGCTAAAAAGAGTGCCGCCTTTGCAACTTCTTGTGGCAGACCAAAACGCCGCATCGCATGCCGATTTTCCCAGCGTGCACGGGTTGCTGCTGCGTCTTCAAACCGTGTCAGCGATTTTTGTGCCATGGGAGTATCAATGACCCCTGGCATTAAGGCGTTGACGCGAATGCCTTGCGCGGCATGGTCAACGGCCATGGTTTTGGCTAGCGCTGCGATTGCACCTTTTGAGGCAATGTAGGCAGCATTGTTGCCACCACTTGAGATGACGAGTTGAGAGCCCAGTAGCACGATTGAGCCTTTAGCCGCTTGGATCATGTGAGGCAGCACGTGATGCATCCACAGATAGCTTCCTTTCACGTTTACGGCAAAGACTTTATCCCACAGTGCTTCATCAATGCTGGCAACCGTGCCGCCAACAGAAATCCCAGAGCAGGGCATCAACACATCAATGCGTTTCCATTTCTCAATGATCTGTTTCACCGCCTGTGCGGCAAGAGCGTTGTCGGTGACATCGGCGATGTAAGCGTCAACCTCCCCACCCAGGCTTCTCAGATGCTGGGCTGTCTCGTCTAGCAGGTCTGCATTGTGATCGACTAGAGCGACCTTCGCACCTTCTCGCACAAACAACTCTGCCGTTGCAGCACCGATCCCCGAGGCTGCGCCGGTGATGATTGCGACCTGTGAAGTTAGTTTTCCCATGGCAGGCTTATTGAGTCCAACTGCGACGTTAGTTTTCCCATGGCAGGTTAGTCAATTGCAGCAGTGAAGTTAACTTACCCATGGCGAGTTAATCGAGTCCGAGGTAGGCATTGCGAATTTTTGAACTCTCGCGCAATTCAGCGGCCTCGCCCTTTGCGACTACCCGCCCTAATTCTAAGATCACCGCACGAGAGGCTAAGCCCAAGGCCCAGATTGCATTTTGCTCAGATAAGATCACTGATATTTTTTCGGTTTGCTGGACTTCGCGCAAGATCTCACCAATGCGTTCAACAATGATAGGTGCCAAGCCTAGAGACGGCTCATCTAAGAGAAAAAGTTTAGGAAAAGACATCAACGCTCTTCCGATAGCCAGCATCTGCTGCTCACCGCCACTTAAGCTACCCGCGTCTTGTTTGTAACGCTCTTTTAGTCGCGGGAAATAGCCATAGATTTGCTCACTGCGTTGTTCAAATTCTTGGGTAGAACGCGTGTACCCACCCACCCGTAAGTTATCTTGCACCGACAGCGCAGGAAAGACTCTTCGACCTTCTGGTGAATAGCCTACGCCCAAGCCTACCACTTCGTGAGGCTTCATATTTTTTAAGGACTGGCCGTTATAAACAATGCTGCCTGAAACATATGAGGCCATCCCAAGAATCGCTTTTAACGTACTGCTCTTGCCCGCGCCATTCGAACCAATTAAGGCGACGATCTCGCCGGCGTTGACTTCGAAAGACAGGCCAGCGGTACCTTGGATGCTGCCATAGCGAACATTGAGGTCTTCAACCTTGAGCAGCGGCATGACCTTTCCCCAAATAAGCTTCAATCACCAGAGGGTTTTTTAAGACCTCCTGCGGCGTACCCTGTGCAATTTTCTCACCTTGAGAAGCCACCACTAAACGATCGCACAGACCAGAAATAAACCGCATGTTGTGATCAATGACCACCACTGAAATCCCTTGTTCTCTCACGCGCTTAATGGTGTCTCTGACATGATCGGTTTCTTCGGCACTTAAGCCGGCAACAGGTTCGTCTAGAAAAATCATACGCGGCTCGGCTGCCAGAGCAATCACAATACCTAAGGTCTTTTGATGCCCATAGGGCATGGCGCTCGCATCGGTGTCTGCAAACTGCTCTAGGCCAAGCCAGGTCATCAGTCGCTCGACTTTCTCGGTTGTCTGTTTTTGCAGGTCGCGTGCGCGACTGGTCGAGAAGAAGGCAGAGAGCCCCCCTGGGTAACGATGCAAATACGCACCGCGCAGGGCGTTCTCTTTGACGGTCTGATTGCCATAGACGGTCGTTGATTGAAAGGTTCTGACCAAGCCAAGTGCTGCGCGCCGATGGGGCGCAAGCTTTGTGACATCGGCACCATTGAAGGTCACTTGCCCAGAGGTCGGCAAAATCATGCCAGTGACTAAGTTCACAACGGTTGTCTTACCCGCCCCGTTGGGGCCGATCAGGCCTAAAATTTCTCCGTCAGATACCTCGAAGTCAAGGTTTCGAACGGCGTGGAGGCCGCCGAATTGACGGCAAAGCTGCTTAACCTCTAAGAGATGATTCATGTTGATTTACCAGAGGTCGCTTGATGATAAAGGCGACGCAACGCACCCAAAGCGCCGATGATTCCACCAGGTAACGCGGCCATCACGACGATCAAGATCACACCAAAAATCACGCGCTGTAGTTCGACGTAGCCGCGCAGCAATTCGGGCAGGGCCGACAGAAAAGTGCTGCCTAAGACAGGGCCTAACAGATAATACATACCGCCCAGCACATTCATCACGACCAAGTTCAAAGAGGCTTCCATGTTGAAGGCCGAGGGGTCAATGTACTGAACCAGATAGGTCTGCAGGATTCCGTAAACGCCGACGAGCGTACAGGCGATCACAAAAATCATGATTTTTAGCTGGATCACAGGTACGCCACCCGAGGCAGCTAATTTTTCTGCCTCCCTGACCGCATCCATCGCACGACCAATCTCAGAGGCCAAAATGCGCCAGACGATCCCCACGCACAGCACCGCAGCACCCAAAGCCAAATAATAAAAGCCTGTTGGCGTCTTCATGATGTCTAAGCCAGGCGGTATGTTCTGAATCCCGTTAGAGCCACCGGTCAAGCTTTGCCACTCGACAAAAATCATTCGAATAATTTCACCTACTAGAAACGTCACAAGCACAAAGTATTTGCCTGTGAGTCTCAAGACGATCGGGCCTAAGATCAGGGCGAGCAATCCAGACGCCAAACAACCCGCCATCATCGCCAGCCAAAAGGGTGCACCGAGCCGCAGTTGCATCAACACACAGGTGTAGGCCGCCACTCCCATAAAAGCGGCATGTGCCAGCGAGACGTGACCCGTGCGAATAATCAAATTCAGACTGGTGGCTCCGATCGCTGAAAGCACAACCATCGTGCCAATAGTGATGTAAAACTTGTTGCTAAACACAAGTGGCCACACCAACAGCAGCGCTATCACTGCGATGGTGCCAAGCCATGCCCAGGGAGAGTAGCCCAAGAGCGCAGCCTTGGGGGGCTGGCCGGCCACACTAGAAACGTTATTCTGGTTTGCCAAGAAGCCCCCAAGGTCTAAAGATTAGCAAGGTGACGACAACGCCAAACGACACGAACGACGAGACCGCAGCACCATAGAACGTTGACAAAAAGCTTTCTCCCATGCCGAGCAAAACGCCTCCGAGAGCGGCGCCTGGGATACTGCCCATTCCACCTAAAATCACTACGATGAAAGCGACCATCAAGGGGCGCTCGCCCACGAAGGGCGATAACGCATAGGTCTGTGCGTAAAGCCCACCCGCAAGTGCCGTCATAAAAATCGCCACAAAAAAGGCGAGCCGGTAGATGACCGTCGTGTTGATCCCTTGTGCAGCAGCAATCTCGACGTCTTGAGAGGCCGCACGCATGGCCAAACCGTGTCTGGTTTTTGTCACAAAGAACCAGAACATCAGCAATACAACAATTGTGATGCCCATGATCACGAGGCGATCAAGGGGGATTGTCAACTCACCAACTGTCAAAATCCCTGAGGCCGCGGCAGGAATGGATCGCTCGTTGACATCCCAAATCATCACGCTCGTAAACACAAGCGCCATGTTCAAGCCCATTAGCCCAATCATGCTTTGAAACATTTTTTGGTAAAACCAGCGATAGACCAAGACTTCAAAAATAAGGCCGAACGATGCGACTGTCAGCGCCGAGCCAAGGACTGCGATGGGATAAGGCAATTTGAGAGAGCCGTAGGCATAAAAAAGGGCATACCCGCCCAACATTGCGAAAGCACCGTGCGCAAAATTTACGACACGCATGATGCCAAACAAGAGGGTGAACCCCAACGCCACCAGCACATAGATTGCAGAAAGACTCAGCCCATTCACAAGCACTTGGCTAAGTATTGGCAACGTAAACATATCAATCCTCGCCAGACAAAACGTGTAGCAGGTTGGCTAGAAAATTAGCCAACCTGTTTGTAGAGTCTAGGCTTATCGTTTTTCTGGAGAAATCGCAGCGCGCGTGATGATCTTGCCGTCTTTGACCTCAACAATCCAAAAGCGCAACAGCAGCTGGTGATCGACACCATAATCACCCATGCCACCCCATTTCACCGGTCCGAATAAGCCAGCGTCATAACCGTCTAGCTTTTGCAAGGCATCGCGTACCTTGGTGACATCGGTAGAGCCAGCACGACGCATGGCTTCGAACATGTTCAGGGCTGCGTTATACCAACCTGGCGCTTGAGCGTTAATCACGCCATCGCCGTACTTGGCGCGATACGTCGCGACAAATTTTTGCGACTCTGGCATGCTGAAGTCAAACACGTTGAGCGAAATAAAGCCTTCGGCGAGGGGGCCAGCAATGCCCATGATTTCGTCGACTGAGGGCCCGCCAACTTGCCAGATTTTGCCTTTAAAACCCGATTGGCGAGCTTGTTTTAAGAGCAAGCCAGCTTCGCCTGGTGCATTACTGTTCAAGTCTAAGAGGTCGACTCCTTGGGCCATCATGCGTGTGATAAGCGGCGTGAATTCTTTTGAACCGCGGTCGTACAATTCTTTCCAAACTTCAAAGCCATTGTCACGATAATACTGTTCAAGCTGTGGCACTACCGCTTGGCCCACGGCATCGTTCGGTGCAATCAGTGCAACCTTTTTGATGGTGGGAAAGTTTTGCCGATACCACTTCACCATTGCCGGTCCAAACTCAACCGTACTATTCATAGCTCTAAAGTTATATGGTGACTTGGCTTCATTTTTTAAGATCGACGGTGCAAAGCCATTGGATAACAGCAGTACGCTGGCTGGCGAGGTCACAGCCACTGCGCCCAGTACTGAGGGTGAGCCAATCGGGCCAATAATAAATTTAGTTTGTTCAACGTTGATGAGGCGGTCTGCAGCCAAGCGACCACCTGCGGCCGTGTATTGATCATCAAACATTACCAAACGTGGTTTATAAGTCTTGTCACCTACTTTGAGTCCACCCGCGGCATTGACTTCGTCAACTGCCATCTGCACACCGCGTTGCAGGGCGATACCCCAAGCGGTGCCGCCACCCGACAGCGAGCCAATCCCACCTATTTTTAATTCCTCTTGTGCCATGACTCCCGAGCTAAGCGCTACAGCAGCCATACAGGCGAGGGCTTTGAGTTTATTGAGCATATTGATGTACCCCTAAAGCTTGAAGAAGGACTTGAGCAATTGAACTCAAGCGCAGTGACAATCAGCGCAAGCGCTAGCGACGAAAAATTTGTTACTAATGGACTTTAGTGCGGCTCGCATATAAGGTCAAGAGCGAATTCAGGGCCTGGTTGGAGAGGTACCAAATTTCATTCTATGGATTGTTGTTTGAATTTTTGATTTGGCTAGATAATTTACTCATTTTTGAACACGGCTTGTGTCAGGGTGAGCAAGATGTGTCGTCCGCCGCTAGGTTCAGTGCTCGTGGATTTTTTATTGGCGAGGCGGGCAATCGCGTAGTATTCTCTGATGGTGATTTGAATCTCATCCTCGGTTAGTACACGCAGTCCTCGCGAAACTCAGGCCTATGAAAAAAATTATAAGTAGCATAGCGATCTTTGGTTGTCTCAGTCTTTCATTTTGCGCTGCAGCAGTTGCGCAAAGCGAAACCTGGCCAAGTCGAAACATTCGTTTGATCGTCGGTTACTCGCCAGGCGGCACCACAGATATCGCGGCGCGTTTAGTGGCTGAGCGGCTAAGCGCTCGTTTGGGTAAACAAGTCATCGTCGAAAATCGCGCAGGTGCTGGTGGTACCGTCGCGACACTTTCAGTGGTGCGTGCAGAGCCTGACGGCTACACACTACTCATGGCCGCAGCCCCTGAGGTATCGATCGCGCCGTTCACCATCAAGGGACTCGCCTACGACCCTCTGGTTGACTTGCAACCCGTGGCGATGGTGGGTAGCGTACCGTTTCTGCTAGTGACTCATCCCCAGTTACCGGTGAATACTGTCGCCGAGTTAATTGCCTATGCTAAAGCGAATCCGGGCAAACTTAATTATTCTTCATTTGGTGAAAACACCACCAATCACTTTGCGGGTGAACTCTTTAAATCGCTCACTCAAATCAACACGCTGCACGTGCCCTACAAAGGGAGTGGCCCTTCGATCATCGATCTAATCAGTGGGCAGATTCAATATTCGTTTGACGCACCTGCTGCGGTTATGGAGCAAGTTCGCGGCGGCAGGTTAAAGGCGCTGGCCATTGCCGGAACGCAGCGCCTGGCCAATGCACCTAATATTCAGACCTTTGCAGAGCAGGGCTTAACAACCTTTACCGCTGGCACATGGTTTGGGATTCTGACGCCTAATAAAACATCACAGACAGTTGTTGAACGCCTCAACGCTGAGGTCAATGCGGTACTTGCTTTGCCAGAACTATTGAAGGTCTTTGCCGATCGAGACATTGTGCCAGCGGGTGGCTCGGCGCAAGAGTTTCGCGCATTTATTGTTTCTGAAACCACCAAATGGAAAAAGCTGGCACTGGAAGTTGGCATCCAGGCGCAGTAACAGGCTACCGTATCCCTCTAAATTTTTAACTATTTTCATCATCACTTTATGCGAACCCTTCTAAAAAACGCCACCCTGATTGATGCTGTCAACCCCCAGCCACGCCTGAACGCCTCGGTATTGGTTGAAGATGGACGCATCAAACAAATCTTGTCTGCTGCAGATTCGAATGCTTTGCTTGATTGCGAGACCATCGATTTGACGGGTCAGTTTTTACTGCCAGGCTTGTGGGATGTGCACATTCATCCAGACTATTTGTCGCCCACCGACATGCCCTTAACTGAACAGGTCACTTTATTTGGCAATCGTCTACAGGCAGCGATGACCGAGTCTGGGATTACTGGCTTACGCTGTGCCGGCGCGCACGATTATATGGATGTCGCGTGGAAGCGCGCCTTTGACTCTGGGCAGCATGTGGGCCCACGTGTGTTTGCCGCTGGCCATTTTTTAACAACTACAGCGGGGCATTTTCTAACGTCAGGACATGCGCTGGAGTGTGACGGCCCCTACGGTTTTGTGAAGGCGATTCGAGAGCAAATTAAAAATGGCGTAGACCATATCAAACTGAATCTTTCAGGGGGCATCATGGGCCCAGCCTGGGATTTGCATCGTCATTCTTTTTTATTAGACGAAGAGCTCAAGGCGGCCTTTGATGTTTGTCGCTTGCGTGAATTCAAAGTCATGGCACACGCCACCAACCCGGTTGCCGTAAAAAATGCGATACGGTTGGGTGCACATAGTATTGAGCATGGTTATATCTTAGATGACGAGTGCATCGAACTGTTTCTGAAACATGACACCTGGTATGTGCCAACGCTGGCGATTAGTCACCTTACTCCCCAGCAAGCGACCAACTTATGGGAGAGAGGCTGGCTCAAACAGCGTAATCTCTCTCACTCGTTATGCTGCCGGGCAGACGCTGCAGCCGATGTGCATCAAGCAGGATTTCTCAAAGCGCTTAAAGCGGGCGTCAAAATGGCACTCGGGTCAGATATCAGACCGCTAAAAGATGCTGCACTACTTGAACTGGGATTATGGGTACGCGCTGGGGCCACTCCTTGGCAAGCCTTGCAGGCTGCTACGCGCGCTGGTGCTGCGATTTGTGGTGTCGGTGACGAGCTCGGCACGGTCGAGGTCGGAAAAATCGCAGATTTGATTGTGGTGGGCGCCAACCCGCTTGACGATATCAATAACCTGAGAGATCTCAAACTTGTATTCAAAGACGGCCGCATCGTATCTGATAAACGCAAGGCGTCAAAGGAAGCGATTTAATGGCTCGAGCACTTGATTATCTTTCTAGCTCGACACGGTTTGCTTGCCGCGCGCTTTTCGCACTTGCACTCATTGGTAGTACTGTCTGTACTGCACAAACTTGGCCAACTAAACCGATCAAACTTGTGATTCCTTTTCCGGCCGGCGGTTCAACCGACATCGTTGGGCGACTTCTTGCCGAAAAATTAACGACAAGTCTGGGCCAAACTGTGATCGTCGAAAATCGAGCCGGTGCGGGCGGTACGACCGGTTCAGATGTTGTGGCAAAGGCTGCTTCTGACGGTTACACCTTATTAATCGGCACGAGCAGCACTCATGCGATTGCCCCAGCTTTATACGAGCG
>CANCMG010000091.1 GCA_947378965.1 Alcaligenaceae bacterium
TCGATTGCCTCAAAAACATTTATCGGTAAATCGTTTATTATGCATCCCTTCAAGAAAAGGAAGCGTGGCCGAGCGGTTTAAGGCACCGGTCTTGAAAACCGGCGAGGGTTCACGCCCTCCGTGAGTTCGAATCTCACCGCTTCCGCCAAGACGCCCTTTTGCGGCTCTACCCCGGCTCTACCCCAGGCTCTACCCCATTAACGGGGGATGAGCAGTATTCATCGAAATAGCAGTACCCATCAAACACGGCCTTTTTTTAGCTCGCATCCAAAGGCTAGGCCGATCGGATTGTCAGGACTGAAACTGCGACAAATCTGGGCGTTTTTGGCGCCAGGGCGTTGACGATTCGTAAGCCTGTGCGATCCGAAGCAGTTCGTCTTCTGCGAAAAGCTTGCCTATGAACTGTAACGCTAGAGGCAAACCATCTGAACTGAAACCCGAACACATCGAAATCGCAGGGTGCCCTGTCACGTTGAATGCCGCGTTCAATGAGGGAGCGCCAAAATAGGCCATTGGGCTCACGTCCTCGAGCAATCCGGCGGGCCCGTTCGTGCTGGGAATCACCAAGGCGTCGACTGTACCCATCACGTTCTCGACTTCCAGCATGAGTTTCTTTCTTTGTTGTTGGGCGATCAGGTAATCCTGAGCGCTAATCAGCGAACCTGTCATCGCACGGTACCTGAAGACCGAACCAAACTGTTCCGGACGCTGACGGAGATTGCTGCAATGAGCCGCATACAGCTCTGACGCGGAAATCACCAGTTTCACTCCACTGTAAACCGCAAGAGGACTCAGCCGCACATCCTCTATTCGTGCGCCTAGATGTTCGAGAACATCCAGCGCTCTTTCGAAGGCGCCGATCTGCTCAGCGTCGGCTTGAACATCCTTCTCGTAAAAATGCCGTATCACTCCAATCTTCTTGCCTTTGATACCCCGATCCAAGTTGGCCAAGTAATCGGGTATCTTCACCTTTGCGCTCGACGGATCCTGCGGATCGAATCCTGCAATGGCTTGCAGCACATATGCACAGTCGCGAACATTCCAGGTCAAGGGCCCGGCGTGATCCAATGAAAATGCGTTTGTGATCACCCCTTTCTTGCTGACGAGTCCATAGCTTGGCTTGAGGCCCACCACGCCACAATAAGACGCGGGAATGCGTATTGAGCCGCCGGTGTCCGAGCCCATCGACATCGCGCAAAATCCCGCCGCCACGGCAGCGGCCGAGCCGCTGCTCGAGCCGCCCGTAAAGTAGCCCTTCTTCCAGGGATTTTCAGGATTCGGCCAAGGCAAATCATATGCCGGACCACCATGCGCAAATTCATGCGTCATGTTCTTGCCAATCAATATTGCCCCGGCCTCAGTCAACAAGCGGACGGTCGTTGCATCTGCGGCTGGAATGTTGTCGATCAAAGACGGTGAACCTGCCGTGGTGGGAATAGCGGCGGTTTCAAAAATGTCCTTTAGCGCGATGGGGATGCCATGCAATGGACCGCGCACGATACCTTGCGTGATCTCGCGCTCTGCCGTCCTTGCGTTCGCCATGGCGCGCTCTGCGGTGACCTGGATAAAGCTGCGTATGCGAGGCTCGTATCTTTCAATTCGATCCAGCGACGACCGGATCAAGTCCACAGGCGAAATCTCCCTGCCACGCAATAGCGCATTCATCTCGCTGATTGAAAGCAAGGCAATGTCTTCATTCATCATTGTTGATTATCTGTTAGCCCGAAATTGGATAGCCGAGTCGGAATCACTTTGATGCAGCTCACGCAAACTCAAGATCTTCTTCTCCAAAAGGATGTAGGCCGCGGTAATGTTCCGCAAGTCGTCCGCTGAGCATCTCAAGCCTTGCTGAGCAAGAACTGCGCTGACGAATTCGCGGGTGACCTCGCTGCACTCACCACCTTGGCCTGACGCAGTAACGGGATTTGTCATGATGCCCCCCCATTTCGTACGGCGCGCAATGCATCCTTGAAGCGTCCTCCTTCACGGAGCAAACGCATTGCTTCGTCATCTTTTTTGTTCAGCACCAATGCCTCATCCAACATTTCCCGAGCGTTGTTTGCGGGTACCCTGACCGAACTCGGGCTATTACCGACGATGATGTTCTGGGGGAGTATCCGCATATCTCCGATGCAAATATCCAAATTCAACCCGACAACTCTGACGGAAGCATTGGCTCGCATCGTCATCGCGTTCCTGTAATGTTGCCGGCCTTGACGACCGCTTTCCAACGTACTATTTCATCTCGTTGAAACTGTGCAAATTCTTCGGGCGTTGAAGGCACCGCTTCGACGCCGCGGTCCGCTAACGCTTTTCTTACACCTGCGTCATTCAACCCGTAAACCAGAGCATCATGCACCTTCTTTCGGATGTCCGGTGACAGACCCTTGGGCGCCACAAATCCTTGCCAAGAATATACCTCCGCCCCCACAACGCCCGTTTCGCTCAGAGTGGGAGTGTCCGGAAATTCGGTCAAGCGCTTGTCTGTCGCGACTGCGATCAACCTGAGTCCTCCCCCTTTGATATGCGCTGTCACCTCCGCCAGATTTCTGAAGGATGCTTGTGTGTGTCCGCCCAGTAGGCTGGTCACGCTCGGGCCGCTACCTTGGAACGGAACGTGCACGCCGCGAGTGCCCGTCTTTTGCCAAAACAGCTCCGTGCTCAAATGATCGGACGAACCGGTGCCGGAATTGCCAAAGGCGACCCTGTCAGGATTTGTCTTCAGGTACTTGATCAAGTCATCCACCGTCTTCACATCAAACTCGGGATAGACAACCAAGACATTGGGCGCGCGTGTCGCCAGCGTCAGCATGTCGAAACTTTTCTCAGGATCGTAGGGCAGATTACTGAACAATGCGGCATTGATCGCCAACACCGAAATAGTACCCAGCATGATCGTATAGCCGTCGGGTTTGGATTCGGCGACTTGCCCTGTGCCCAAGACACCGCCCACACCCGCTCTATTTTCGATCACGATGACTTGCCCCAATTGCTTGGAGGCAATGGGGGTCACCGCGCGCGCGACAAAGTCGGTAATCCCTCCTGGAGGGAAAGGCACGACCAAACGGATTGGTTTGTCCGGGTATTGCGCGAGAGCCGCCGTCGAACTGATGAAGAAAGCCGCGACGAGCGCATGAATAAAATTGAGAACCTTGGATTGCAACATGATGAACTCCGAAACGAACGATAGATCCTATGAAGGGCCGCGTGGATTAAAGGCTGCTTTCATCTTCAGAATTCACGCAATGTGGTGGTGGAGTTCACAATGTGTTGTTGAGGTTCAGCAACTTACCGAAATTCAGTATGGACCATTGGTCAGAGAATAATCAGGGTAAATACCCTACATTTTAATAAATCATGAAAAAAATGCTGGTGACTGAGCCCCCGAGTCAGACAATTAAACCCGACCCCCCATTTTTTTACCCCTCGGCCCCATAAAATCAAACACTAAGCGTTGCTCACATCAATCCTTCAGCACGTCGTCTTCAACAAGCGCAAGAATTGCCTTCTGCCTAGCTGGGCCGTCCTGAAAACGATCTCCAACGGCCGACCACTCAGGGTGTGCGCGTGCGCTCAGCAAGGGCTTAGGTAAGGTGGTCAATGCACTTTTTATCGTGGCCGTTTTTTCTGCCACGTCGATTTTTTCGATGGCGGCATGACCACGGCGTTCAAGCGCTTCAAGTAATTGCCCTTGGCGCAGCCTGACGAATTGCAGAATGTCATCCGCCACAGTCAGTTCACGAAAGCCTCGGATATGGCTCAGCATCAGTGTGCCGAATTTACCCACTCCTAAGGCCGCGCCGCCTGCCGCCGCACCGATTAGCATGCCAGTCCCCAGCGTCAGGCCAGCACTTAAAACATCTGCCACTGCCCCAGCAATCATGCCTACACCAAGCCCTCCGCCTGTATGTACGCCAATATCCTTTAGCGCCTCTGGATTAAACAAGTCAACGCTCAAGCTGCCCTCCGACAGTGGTAACGGCTGACTCAGATAATCATCCGGACTGAACTGAAACAGTGCCAGCAGCGCTTGCACGCAAGCCTGTTCCCGCTGCCTGACGACTGCTTGCTGTAAAACAATCGCTTGCTCTAGCAACGCGGGCACCGTGCTTGAGGGCGTACGTAGGGCCGCCAAGTCGATGAGTAGCCCTGCAATCAACGTCAAGCCCGCGGCACGCCGCGCGACTTTCTGCCTTGCGGATTGCAGCTGTAGTCCAGACAATACGGATTGATGCGAGGGCAACACAATCGAAAGCGTTCGGTAGAGAGTGTCTTCACCGTCAAGCGGTGGGCTCACGCTGTCAAACTCTACGCAGATATGTAACCCCAAGCGCGACAACGTTTCGCGCCATTGCGCGGCGCGCGACGCCTTGCTTGCCACAAAATTTAAGATGGGTAGCAAGGGGCGACCACAGCCAGCAAGAATCGCGAGCTCATCTTTATGTTTTGCGAGTACTGGTTCGCGTACGTCAATCACATACAGCCCCGCCTGACAGTCGAGCAACTTTCTCAGCACGCGTGCTTCTTGCTCATAGCGCCCAGAGGCTTCGGGGCCTTGTAAAAATAATCTAAGCCGCTCTGGGCCATCAAGTCGATCGCCAGAGCTTGCGAGTTGCTCAAGGTAGTCGAGCAAGCCCATGCTGTCTTCAATCCCAGGGGTATCAAACAGCAGCAGCACAGGGACACCCTCTAGCTTGACTTGTGCACCCTGAACCTGTTTCGTTGTGCCTGGCGCATCGGCGACTTCACCAAAATTGACATCGCGGGTGAGCGTACGCAGTAACGACGTTTTACCTGTGTTGGTATGCCCCACGACAGCGATCTGTAGGGCACCTAAGTCAATCTGCAGGGCGCCTAAGTCATTCGTCATCTGAGCGCCCTAACCAGTCTGAAACAGGGGCAAGCAATCGGGTGACTAATACCTCGACCTTGGTCGCGGCATGCAGTTGATTTTTCCAAACTGGGATACGTCCGTCGGCTTCGTTAAGTCCCTCGGCCGGGCCAGCGGGTTGTAGCCAGACGAGAGTCTTGCCCGCATAGGACGATAGTTCGGCAATCAAACGCAGTGTCCCCCGATCTGGCGTGTGACGGGCATCGCAGGCGATGACCAAGCGCTGCGGGTTGAGCTGCGCCACATGACCCAAGGCAATCTTTCGAGTGTCGCGCGAATCAATCATGACGGTGTGCACAATGGCGCCACCTAGCCCTAAAGGTGGCCATGCGCTTTCGAGTTCAATGCCTGTGATCATGGCAGGCGTTGCGGTCTTGGCATCTTTGCGCGAAGACGAGTCAACAGGCTCGACCACGACGGGCTGCAGCCCCTCAGGCAACAAAGCGGCGGACTGCATCTTTACTAGCAAAGCCTGATAACAAGGAGAAGGCAAGTCTGGTTGGGTGCGCGGCAAAGCGCGCGCCAACATCGCTAGGCTAACGAGCAATAACACCACCCTTGGCATGGCTCCGTAGCAGGCCACAGCACCCATCAGCCAACTCGCCCAAAGCGCCTGCGCCTGCACTGAATTTGTTGATAAGTGACCACTTGCGCGAACCATTTCACTATCCGGTATCGCGAAGCCAAACCACTTTGGGAGGGCGCCCAACAGCTGCGTGAAAGTGACAAAGCTGTCTGCCGACAAGAGCGTGGTCTCCCAGGCGAAGCCAAAGTGTCGTATCGACAGCGTGAAGTAAAGCACCGCAAGCATGGTCAGGCTAGCCACTAGCCACGAGGCATGCGTCACACTGCTGAGCACCCAGCGCAACCCACCCGCTTGCTGCCAAAGTGACCACCAGGCTTGCCCCGCCAGTGCAACCTCGGGCCCGGTTGCAAGTTTGCGAACCAACCATTGCCAGCCCTGTGCAAGCCAACCGCCAGAGCCAACCCCCAGAATCAAGCTCATTAGCCACACGGTAAGACTAAAGAGATTGAGACCCAGCAACACCACGATGGCCGACACAACATTCACCGGATAAAGCCCGGTACCCAGCGCCGCCGAGGCAACGCTGCCGCCCGCCGCCAAAGCGATCCCCAAAACAACAATGAGGGCAACCCAAAGTCCAGACTGCACGCGCCCAAGCGCCAGCGTGACACCAGTCGTCTCACCAAGTAGATTGGCACGCGCAGCGATTTGCTGCGCTGCAGTGGGTTCGCGCGCCGCCCGCAAACAGGCGGCCCGATCGTCGAGCTGCCCCCATTGCGTCTCTTTCAGACGAAGCGCCTCACATAGCCAAGAGTCTTTGAAAACCATATGATTCTGCTGTGATGTTGAATGCTGAGGGTCGGGCATCAGGCTAGGCTAGGCTGGGCTAGTGAATGACGGCGCGTGGCCTGAGCGAAATGCCTACACCCGCTGACCGTTGCGCTGATTGTAGGGGCGTTTGGACAGATAAGCACAATGGCTTAGATCGCACCAAGCCGTGGCAGGATGCACCCCCAATGCTATGGTAGAGTTTGCCAAAGTGCCAGCGCCTGCTTGCTGAGCCAGTTAGTTGTTTACTGTCACTGCACCAGAACTCTATGCATTCACGACTGATGACCATGCTAGCGCCAGACGGGGCCGTTTTAGCCTTAGTGCTAGCAAAGATACCAAATCTAATGGCTCTCTATGTCTTTGGGAGCCAAGCCCAAGGCACGCCTCGACCAGTATGCGCGATGACGTCTTAATCAACAAAGCGGCAACAATTGAACGATGCGTGGCACGTGCTCGCGAAGAATTCGATTACGATCCAACCACCTTCGAAATCAACTTTTCAAGACAAGATGCTCTAGATTCGACCAGTCGCTCTAGATTTTTTGTACTGCAGCTTTCAATACCCACCATGTCACACTCGTCCCACCACTCACCAAGGACCATGCCATGCAATTACCTTCACGCAAACTCGCCGCGCTACTTACTGCCCTCGGTCTCGCACTAACTGCTGCACCCGCCGCGCAGGCGGTTGATATCAAGCTAGGGCACGTGCTTGCGGCAAGCCACAGCTGGCATAAGGCTGCAGAAGGCTTCGCGGCCGAGGTCAAAGACAAGACCGCCGGGCGGGTGAATTTCATCTTATTTCCAAGTAGCCAGCTCGGTAACGAGAAGACCATGGTTGAAGGCATGCAAATTGGTAGCCAGGGTGCTGCCATCATCGGCTCTGGTTCGTTGCAGCCCGTAGACGCGCGCTTCGGTGTAGTCGAGCTGCCCTATTCCTGGAACACTGCGGCGCAAGCGTATAAGGCCTACGATGGTGAACTGGGCGCGGCTCTCGAAAAGATCGGCGACGCCAAAGGTCTTGTGCTGCTGTCTTGGTGGGAGAACGGTTACCGCCACATCACCAATAATCGCGGTCCAATCAACACACCCGCTGATTTAAAGGGCTTAAAAACGCGTGTCACGCCAGACAAGATGCGACTAGACACCTTTGTCGCGCTCGGCGCGAATCCCGCCCCGCTTGCTTTTGGTGAGCTCTACTCGGCGTTGCAACAAAAGGTGTTCGACGCCCAAGAAAACCCTCTCTCGATCATCTATACCTCGTCCTTCTTTGAGGTCCAAAAATATCTGTCGCTGACCGGCCACGTCTGGAGCCCTGCAAGCCTGGTGATCTCTAAGGCAACCTGGGGTCGCATCTCTGCCGACGATCGCAAAGTGGTGAAAGCCGCAGCCGACCACTGGCGGGATCAGCAACGTCGCATGATCGCAGAAAGCGACGCCCAGTTCATTGCCCAATTAAAAGAAAAAGGCATGCAGATCAACGAAGTCGATAAGGCCCCGTTCGCCGCAGCGGTTGCCCCGATCTGGAAGACCTACGAAGTGACTTACGGCCCTGAACTGATGGGTTTACTTAAGAAGTACCGCGAGGCGAATTGATGCTGACTCGCCTTTCATACCACCTCTCGGCCTTCAGCAAAGTATTCGTTGGGGTGGCTTGCGCCGTACTTGCAGCGTTAGTCACCATCGTCGTGTTCCAGCGCTTCATTACTCACAATACGCCGCGCTGGGCTGAAGAACTACCAAGGCTGGTGTTGGTGTGGTCTGCTTTTATCGGCGCAGTGGCCTGTAGTCGTGACCGCAGCCATCTCATGGCGGGCCTCTTGCCTTTTATGGTGAAGAGCCCACGCTTACTTGCCACAGTCGATCGCATCAACCACGTGTTGACCACAATTGGGCTGATCATTTTGGGCTGGGCTGGTTGGCACCTTGCTCAGATGACAATGGGTCAGATGTTACCTGCCACTGAAGTGTCAGCAGGCGTCGTCTATCTGGCCTTACCGGTTGCCTGCGCGATTACAGCCGTGGTGCACATCGCGCAGTTTTTTGAGCCTTGGCCACCGGCCCACGTCGAAGAATTTTCTCAGGATTAACCATGTCGACCGGCGCTCTTTTTTTGGTGGGTGTTTTTATGCTCACGATGTTGGTCGATCTGCCCATCGTGTATGGCATGGTGCTGGCTGGGCTGGCGTACCTATTTTTATTTGACGCAGCGCCTGTCGCTGTGGCTGCGCAGCAGTTTGTCACTGGCTTAGATAGCTTTACCCTGTTAGCCATTCCGCTTTTCATTTTGGCCGCGCAATTAATGAATGCTGCGGGCTTAACTCAACGCATCGTGCGCTTGTGCGCAGCGATCGTCGGTGACATCAAGGGTGGCCTAGCCGTCGTCGCAGTCATGTCGTGCCTGCTGTTCGGCGCCCTATCGGGCTCTGGTGTGGCTGATGTGGTAGCCATCGGTAGCCTGCTGCTGCCAGCCATGGCTCGGGCCGGCTACGACAAGGGGTTTAGCTGTGCGCTGGTCGGCTGCGCCGGCACGACGGCGACCATCGTGCCGCCCAGCATCGTGCTAATCATCTATGGCACTACAACCAACACCTCAGTCGGCAAGCTTTTCATGGCAGGTATCGTACCGGCCGTATTGTTAAGCCTCTCATTGATCTGCATCGCGGTCTGGCAGGCACGCAAGTACAACTGGAGCGGTGGCAAGCCCTTTGAATGGGCAGAGTTACGCGCTGCGCTGTTAGATGCGGTACCTGCTTTGATGGTGCCAGTGCTCATTATCGGCGGCATACGTTTAGGGATCTTCACCGCCTCTGAGGCCGCTTCAAGTGCGATCGTTTACTCACTGTTAATCGGTGTTTTTTGGTATCGCAGTTTGTCGCTAAGTTCCATTTGGAAAAGCTTAAAAACTGCAGGCGAAGGTAGCTCTTCAATTCTATTAATGATTGGTGCCTCAGGCTTTTTTGCCTGGATTCTGGTTGCCGAACAGGTGCCTCAAGCGCTGGCCGCATTACTCGCAAACTGGACTGATAGTCGCATCACCGTACTGCTACTGCTTACCGTGGTGTTGTTGCTACTTGGCACCTTCATGGAAGCGATTCCGATCATCATCATCGTCGCGCCTGTGGTCATGCCAGTGCTTGCTCACTACAACATTGACCCCGTGCACTTCGGTATCCTACTCACCATCAACATGGCGATCGGCGCAGTCTCGCCACCGGTGGGCGTTGATCTCATGGCGGCCTGCAAAATTGGCGGGATCACCATGATGCAAACGCTTCGCCCACTGAACTGGATGATGCTGGCGATGGTCACTGTCTTGCTGCTCGTGACCTTCATCCCCGAACTCGTCATGTTTCTTCCAAGGCATGTCCAATGAGCACCACCACCTCACGCCGTCCGGCAACGCTGCGCCGCAGCTGGCTCTTCACCTCGGGGCTCGACGCGGGTGCGCAACAAGCTGCGCTTGAAAGCGGCGCCGATGTGCTGGTGGCCGACCTAGAAGAGTTCACCTTGCCTGCCGAACGCCCTGCCGCGCGCCCAAAAATCGCCGCGTTGATGGCGCGCTGTCGCGCACAAAACACAGTGGGTGCTGTACGCATCAATCGTTTATCCGGCGATGGCCTGGCTGACTTGCAAGGGGTCATGCCTGGCAGCCCAGACGTCATCTTTCTGCCCTATGTAGAAAGCGCCGACGAGATTATCGCTCTCGCAAAGGCCATCGAGGCTTTAGAGACAGAGTTGGGTTTGCCGGCGGGCCAGACAGAGATCGTTCCCACCATCGAATCCGCACTTGGCATCGTGTGCATACAAAGCATCTTGGCAGCCAGCCCGCGCGTCAGTGCTTGCCTTCTTGCAGCCGAAGACCTTACGGCTGATCTGGGCGCCGAACGCGGGCCCGACAGCCTAGAGCTCAACCATCTGCGCAGCCGTTTTCTGGTTGACTGCCGAGCCGCCGGACGCGTCGCGATTGATTGCCCGTTTAACTATCGCGATCCACTGGCTCAACGGTTAGATCTCTTATGGGCACGACGTATCGGGCTAAAGGCCAAATGCGCGGTGTACCCAGTGCAGATCGCAGCCATCCATGAAGAGTTAACGCCGTCAGCTCAACAAGTCGTGCTTGCGCGTGCAACCGTAGAAAATTTCGAGGCCGCACGCCACGGCAAAGCCTCCCCTGGTCCAGCCATTGAAAGCCCCGACTATCACACCGCACGGCGTCTACTGGCGCGTGATCTTGAGTTCAAAACTTGGCTGAAATGAACGAGTCACGCTGACTAACGTCCGCGCAGCGCCAGCGGCACCCACGAGACACTGACGTCACCCTTAATAAACGTTTGGCAGGCCATCCGATATCCTGCCGCAAAATCTTCGGGCGTGAGATGCCGTTTTTCTTTAGCTTTGATTTCGTCTGTGTGCTCAAGACCGCTTTCTATTTTGCACTTGCAGGTGCCACAGATACCGCCACCGCACTTGAAAGGGATCCCACCTTTTTCACGTAGTGACACCCGCAGCAAATTGCTATCTTCTGGGGCCGTCACGACTTTATTGTCGTTGGTAATGAACGTCACTTGAATCATTGGCTAACCTGTCGTAACTCGATATCCATCGAACCAAAGCTCGCCAGTCCTTGCAACTGAGCACGTGCCAATTCTAAGGTTTCGAATTTTTCTAAAAATTTTGAAGGAACAAAGTTGACGATCTCAGGGCCAGTCTCGTCGACGATCTTTACCCTTAGCGGCTTAACGAGCAACGCAATCACATAGTGAGCGCGCTTGCGACCGCAAAACAAGTAGTCGTAGTACTCGACGGGCTCAAGACCTTCGCACAATTCGGTGCGATAGACCCCTGGCTTATTTGTCAAAATGACATACATTGCAAAGCCCTTAGCGAGCAAGTGTTGCAGGGTCACGCACAAAGCCCTCTTGCGTCAGCTCAATGTCGTGGTGAATCCATAGCTGACAGGGCAAACGCCAACCAGCCTCGATCTGATCACCCAGCATTTTTTGTTCTTTCCAGTTTGGCGGAGGTAGGTGTTCGGCACCCGACAAGATCTTACTCGCGCATTGCGAGCATTTTCCCATCCCACAACGGTACGAAAAATGAGGGTACGGAAACTGTTTAATCCCGGCACGCACTACTAGGTTTGAATTGTCTTTAACTTCACCTTCAAACGTGTGTCCGTCTTTGTGAATGACGACTTTAGGCATGGGATTGAACCACTAAGAGATTGAAATCGGTGCACCGAAAAGGCTTTGACATGTCGCCTAAATTGTATACTATATACAATTCTGCCATTTCTTCTCTAATGGAGCCCGCTATGACTGCATTGATGGACCAAGACACTTTTCGTACCGCGCTTGAAAACGCCATCAAAGGCAAAAGCGCCAACAAGGCCCCGTTTAGCGTGGCCTGGGCGAGCGGCAAACTCAGTCGCGCTCATTTAGCCCGCTGGGCCGAAAACCACTATCACTACGTTGGCCCCTTCGCCGACTACCTTGCCTACGTTTACGCTCGCACTCCCGCACATTACACAGACGCAAAAGATTTTCTGCTTGCCAACATGTACGAAGAAGAGATTGGTGGTGATCGCCACACCGACCTGTTAATTCGTTTCGCCGAGTCTTGCGGTACAACCCGCGAGCGTGTCACCAATCCAGACAACATGTCACCGACCACGCGCGGTCTCCAAAGCTGGTGCTATGCCGTCGCAATGCGCGAAGACCCGGTCGTGGCCGTTGCAGCGTTAGTCGTTGGCCTCGAATCACAAGTCCCGTCGATCTACCGCAAGCAAACTCCAACGCTGCGTGACAAATACAAATTTACCGATGAAGAGGTTGAGTTCTTTGATCTGCACATCGTGTCTGATGAAATTCATGGCGAACGCGGCTATCAAATTGTGCTTGAGCACGCCAACACACCAGAGTTGCAGCAGCGATGCTTAAAAATCTGCGAGATCGGTGCACAGATGCGATTGCTATATACGACTGCTCTTTATCATGACTATGTGGCCAACGATATCCCACTGGCTGATCTTGACATGGAAGATCAAGTCGCGCCAACAAGCAAGCCCACACTCGCTGCGGCATAGGTCAGGCTACCGATGAAGCAAACTCTGAAGCTTGAATTGGCCGAGGCGCGTGCAATGGCCGCTGCCGCGCTTGCAAAAGCCCACGCGATTGGTGTCCTTGAAACGGTCTGTATCGTCGATGATGGTGGCTACCCACTTGTCTTAGAGCGTATGGATGGCGCCCGCATCACTGGCCCGCAAATTGCCTGGAATAAAGCCTTTACGGCAGCGGGACACAAGCGCTCAACTCACCTCTTCAACACACCACCCAATGGTCCGGCACTGCCCGGTAACGAGGCCTTTGGCATTCAGTGGAGTTTCGAGGGAAAGTTTGCCGTGTTTGTGGGTGGATTTCCGATTGTCGTCAATGATGAGGTGGTTGGCGGCGTTGGGCTAAGTGGCGGCAACGGCGAGCAAGATACCGCCTGCGGCGTTGCCGCACTGCAGGCACTTCAGGATTTGCTTACCTCGCCCAAGCACACCGTACTCGTTCAAGCAGATATAAAAAAATAATCACCGTTGAACAACAAAAAAACTCAACTCTATAACAAGGATGTTCAACATGAAAAGAACGCCACACGCATTGTTTAGTTTAATTGTGCTTTGTTTGTCGGGCGCGGCCTTCGCTCAAACCTACCCAACTAAACCCGTACGCGTCATTGTTTCAACGGTACCCGGCCCCTTAGACACTTTCGCACGCATGGTGACCGAGAAGCTTGCAGCCTCGCTAAACCAACCATTCATCGTCGAAAATCGCGCTGGTGCCGGTGGCAATATTGCTGCTGAACAAGTCGCTAAAGCCCCTGCCGATGGGTACACACTCTTATTTTCGATCGACACCACCTTCACCGTGAATCCGGCGATCTATAAAAAACTCCCTTTTGATCCAGCCAAGGATTTTGAAACCATCTCAGTGCCCGTGACCTACGGGCAGATGCTCGCTGTACACCCCTCGTTACCAGTGAACTCAGTCAGCGAACTCGTAGCACTCGCTAAAACAAAATCACTTGATTACGCCTCGGGTGGCAATGGTTCACCTAGCCATCTTTCGTTTGCCTACTTTTTGTCGACAGCCGGCATCACAATGACACACATCCCCTATAAGGGAACCGGTCAATCGATTGTGGATGTCATGGCGGGACAGGTCAATGCAATTTTCGCAGTCACAACCGGCGTCTTACCGCATGTCAAAAGTGGCAAACTGAAGGCACTCGCCGTATCAAGTGCTAAGCGCTCAACACTGGCACCTGAGCTCCCCACCGTTGCTGAGTCTGGGTATCCCGGCTTTGATGCTTCGTTTGCTTACGCCCTCATGGCACCAGCCGGTACTCCCAAGGCGATTACTGAGTTGTTAAACACCGAAGTACAAAAAGCAATGGCTTCACCCGATAGTCAAGAAAAAAATCGCATTGCAGATTACTTGTCGACAGGCTTGAATGCTCAGCAATCCACGGTATGGCTACAAGAGAATCGCGAGCGCTGGGGCGCCGTGGTCAAAAAAGCAGGCATCACGATCGACTAGTACAATCGCGTCACAATGATTGCGACCTCTAAAATTTCTGCACGACCAAGCAAGACCGCACTCGGCGTGACGCATGCCTCGTTAGGCCAGCTCGCAACCGATAGCCTGCGTAGTGCGATTTTAAGTGGCCAATATCAACCTGGCGAGCGTTTAGTCGAAGACCGCCTATCTATCGAGATGGGGGTATCGCGCGTACCGATCCGCGAGGCCTTGCGGCAGCTTGCAACCGAAGGCCTTGTCACGGTGCAGCCGCGCCGGGGTGCTTCAGTGGCAGAAGTTTCGCCGGCGGTGGCCGCTGACCTTGTTGAGGTGCGTGCGACGCTAGAGGGTTTAAACGCACGGCTCGCCGCGCGCAATCGCAGTGCAGACATCCTAGCTGAGCTACACGATATTTTGCGTGAAGGTAACCGGGCCGCTGAATCTCAAAGCGTCACCGACTTGGTCAGACTAAATGGCGCTTTTCACGACAAACTTGCCGAGGCCGGCCGCAACAGCATCTTGTGGGACATCATGCGCACCCTGCGCGAGCGCACCAGCTTGGTATTTGCGTTGACCACGCAACGACGTGCAACCGAAGACTGGAAAGAGCACTCACGCATTTTAGCGGCAGTCATTAAAGGCAACGAAGAACAAGCCGCAAACTTAGCAGCAGAGCACGTTCGTGCCGCCGCGCAAGCGACACTCACTGCAAAGAAGACTCTGGTCGCTAAGTCTCGCTAAAAGGATGCTCAAATGAAACTCGATAATGCAAGCGACTCTTCGGTAAGCGACTTAACGCTTGCGCGGGCAAATTACGAAAATTGGTTTCAAAATAAAGTAATAGCGTCGACGCGAGACACAAGGCCACTGGTTAGTCACGAACAGGTGATTTCCGAAGTCGAAGCCATCATCTACCAAGCTGAGCCAAAAAACGTACTCGTTAAACCAGCAACGCCACCGCTTTAATCTGCGCCCAAAGCGTAAGGCCTGGTGCGATATTTAAACGCGCCACTGACGCATATGAAATCTTTGCCAGCAAGCGTTGCTCGTGCTGATCACCTACAGATAATTCGATCAAGGCCTGGCCACCTGCGCCGTCTCTTAGCGCAAGCACGGTGACGGGCAAGATATTTAACATGCTGCTGTCAGTGTGATGGCTGAGCGCCAGACTGACATCGCGAGCATGGATGCGTACACGCAAGCGATCACCGGGCTCATGCGCGGGGCCGTGTGCATACAGCGTTCCCATCGGGCTTTGCAGGGTGAGTAAGCCGTGCGGATCGCGCTGCTGCACTGTCGCCTGTACCACGACGCCGGCATCGTCGCGCAGGGCGAGCGGTGCATCAGGGTGATTCATCACCTCAAGTGCCGGGCCCGCCTGACGCACCCGTCCGCCTTTCATCAATACTAAATAATCTGCCAGCCGCGACATCTCATCGACGGCATGTGTCACGTATAACAAAGGGATGGTCGTGGTTTGCTTCAGACGCTCAAGGTACCCCAGAATCTCTGAGCGGCGCGCAGCATCGAGCGCGGCCAAGGGTTCGTCAAGCAAAAGAATATCTGGGCGAGTGAGCAACGCACGACCAAGCGCGACGCGTTGGCGCTCGCCACCCGATAATTGACCGATTGCCCGTTGTAACAAGGGCGCTAAGTCAAGTTGCTGAACACACTGCGCATATTCGGCCGCTGTGCCGCCCACCCGTTGCCAGCCATAGCGCAGATTTTGCTCGACGGACAGGTGCGGCAACAGCGCCGAGTGTTGAAACACAAAACCAACACGCCGTTGATGCGCAGGTACAAAAACTCCTGGCGCCTGCCAGGTTTGTTGCTTGATGCGGATATGGCCTTTGACGTCGGGCTCGAGCCCGGCGATCGCCCGCAAGATCGTAGTTTTACCGCCGCCAGATGGGCCAAAAATAACGGTCGTGCCTGAAGAGGGCAATGTCAAATCAACTGATAACTCAAAGGCAGCCTCTCCTGCGCGTAAAAGCTTCAGACTCAATTCGATGCCATGACCGTCATCAACATGCGTCAGAGCGAGTGACTGGTTGTCAGAACTTTGATCCGCGTCATCAATACGAGCAGGATGCTGTTCGTGCCGCCCAGACGCTCGCTTAATAAGCTCAGGCTGTTGTTCAAGCTTTTGATCCGCCTGCTTGAGAATGGACGTCGGCCGTTCGTTCATCGCGCCTCACCTTGCTGGCGCGACAGCCGCTGGCCGTACCATTGCATCAAACACAGCACCACAAACGAAAAGATCAATAACCCACCAGCCAACCAGTGCGCTTGCTCGTAGGCCATTGCTTCAACACGGTCATAGAGCAGCACCGACAGCACGCGCGTTTCGCCCTCGATGTTGCCGCCCACCATCAAGATCACGCCAAACTCGCCAACCGTGTGCGCAAAGCCCATCACCGTCGCAGTAATAAACGCCGGGCGACACAGCGGGATCACGACGGTTTTAAAACGATCAAAGGGCGACGCACGCAGTGTTGCGGCCACATCCAAGATTGACGTATCCAAACTTGCGAAACCCGCTTGCAGGGGTTGCACCACAAAGGGCAACGAATACAGCACCGACGCCAACAACAATCCCCAAAATGTAAAGGCCAACGAGCCCCAACCTAGGGCGTGCGTCAGCTGACCAAGCGGCCCGTTGGGCCCCAGCATGACCAACAAATAAAACCCAAGCACGGTAGGCGGCAGCACCATCGGCAACGCCACAATTGCAGAGAGCGGCGCTTTAAAACGTGAACGTGTGCACGCCAGCCACCAGGCAAGTGGCGTACCCAACAGCAACAAAATCACCGTCGTGAGGGTCGCAAGCTTGAGGGTCACCCACAGGGCAGCCAAAATCGCCGTCATTGGGGTGCGCCACAGAATTTAGTTGTAGCCATGGCTTGCAATAATGCCTTGTGCTTCAGGCTGTTGCAAATACTGCATAAACGCCCGTGCCGCCAGATTGTGTTGACCGCGGGTCAATAACACCGCCGTTTGAATAATTGGCTGGTGCAACGATTCGGGTATCAGCCAGCTATGTTGATAAAGTTTTTTTTGCTCGGGTGTTTCAAGTACGAAGGCGCGTGGCAACAAACCAGCGTCGGCATTACCGCTAAACACAAAATGAGCGGCTTGGCCAATGTTTTCACCCATCACCAAGCGCGCCTGCACCGTGGGCAACAAACCTAACGCCTCGAGCGTTTGTTTTGCGGCTAGCCCGTAGGGTGCCAACTCAGGGTTCGCAATTGCCAGTTTCTTAAACTGCGCCTGGCGCAATAGTTGTTCGACCGGCGCGTCCGTGCTTGGGTTCTGACTCACAAACACCAGGCGGCCACGGGCGTAATCGAATAGTGTCTCTTTGACGGCCAAGCCTTCGTTGGCCAGCCGCTCGGGGGTCTGCCGGTCAGCCGACAAAAACACATCAAAGGGGGCCGCCTGACGGATTTGGGCATAAAACTTACCGGTTGAGGCCGCACTGATCGAGAGCTTGTAAGGGCTTTGCTCTGAAAATTTAAGCACTAGTACTTGTGCGGTATTGACAAAATTGCTGGCAACCGCCAAGCGAGCGTCGTTAGCGCTCGATTGCAGCGAATAAAATAATATAAATACAAATAAAATCAA